>CAZOJS010000070.1:0-4194 GCA_964580175.1 uncultured Anaerolinea sp.
CGGCGTCGCACCACGGCGACCGAGCCCGCGGCCAAGACGGCTGCACCGAGGAAGAACGGTGCCGGCAGTCCGACCTGCACGACGAGGCTGCCGAGTGCCGGTCCCAGGATTCCGGCCGCGTACAGCGGCAGATAGACGAGATTCAGCGTCTGGGAACGGCGGTCTGCCGATACCTCGGTGGCCAGCAGGCTGAAGACCATCGCGCTGATCGATGAGGCAGACGCCGCGAAGACCACCGCGACGAGCGCCAGCAGCGGGAGCCCACCGATGGCCGACGCGAGCGGCATCAGGGCCAGCGTCACAGCGCCGCTGATCATCGCCCCGACGAGGATCGGTCGATAGCCGATCCGGTCCCCAAGCGCGCCAATGGCCGGGGCAAGCAGAGCCCCGGCCAGGGCGGCCGTCCCCGCCACCAGGGCAATGGCACTGGCCAGACCCGGCCCCCGCCCGACGAGCGTCTCCACCACGACCGGCACGTACGGCCGGGACATCTGGTTCGCCAGGAAGGCGATGCCGAAGATCAGGAAGATGCCGCGCACGGCGGCGTCTGACAGGACTCCCCGGACCGCCCCGAACGCGAGCTTGAGGACCCGGCCTTCCGGGATGACCTCGGGTCGGACCTCGCGGGATCCGAAGGTGACCAGCAGCGCCGTCCCGACCGACAGCACCGCGGAAACCGCGAACACGCCGCCGAGCGACCAACCGAACCCGTCGATGAGGATCCCTGCCAGCGTCGGGCCGACCGCGAACCCGACGGGCCCGGACGCACCGAAGAGGGCGATGACCGTGCCGAGTCGGGCCCGTGGGGTGACATCCCGGATGGCCGCCAGCATCACCCCGGTATTGCCGAGCTGGAAGCCGATCAGGAGCACGCTCAGCGCCACGTGCCATGGTTCGGTGGCCAGCGCCATGCCGAGGAAGACCACGGCCTCCACGAGGGCGCTGCGGACGATCACCGCCTTTCGGCTGTACTTGTCGGCCCAGACACCCCACAACGGCACGAGCGGCATGCCGAGCACGAACAGCAGGGCGCTGAACAGGCCGATGAAGGAGAGCCGCTCCGCATCAGGGACGCCGATGGCCGAGAGCTGCGACGGAAGAAGGGCGAAGACCTGGCTGACCCCGAGCCCCTCGACCATCGAGGTCATCCAGAAGACCGCGACGAGCGGGATCCAGCCTCGGGAAGCGGACGTCGGCATCGGGTGAGCCTACTGGATTCAGGAGTCCGGCCAAAGCGGCGTAGATTCAGGATCGGAGGTGGCCATGGACCGGATCCTCGAAAGGCTGATGGCAGCGCAGGCACGCTGGGTTCGGCCGATCAGCGACTTCAACCATCGCTGGCTGCACGCGCTGTTTCGTCCGATGCCGGCCGTCCGCGACCTGCTCATCGGACGCTGGCTCGGCCATCCCCTCCACGCGGTCCTCGCCGATGTCCCGATCGGTGTCCTGCTCCTGGTGATCGTCCTGGACGTCGCCGGGCAACGCGAAGCAGCCGACATCGCGCTGATCGTCGGCATCCTGGCGATGCTCGCGGCCGCGGTCACCGGCGCCGCCGACTATGCGAACACCGACGGGACCGCGCGGGAACGGGCCGCTCTCCACAGCGCTCTCATGGTGGTGGCCCTGGTCGTCTACGCGGCCTCGCTCGGCCTGCGCATCGGGGGCGCCGATGGGTCCGATCGAGGCGTGGCGACCTGGGCTTCCATCGTCGCCTTCCTGATCGTGGTGGCGGGTGCTTACGTGGGCGGCGCCGTGGTCTTCGCGCACGGCAACATGGTCAACCGCCACGCCTTCCGAGGCAGCGGTACCAAGTGGATCGGCCTTGAACCGGCCGAGTTCGATGCCGCCGGCGACATCCCGGAGGGGCGGGCAGTCAAGGGCAGGCTTGGAGTCAACGCCGTGGCGCTGGTCCGGCAAGGCGAAGTCGTGCTGGCAGTCCACGATCAATGTGCCCACGCCGGGGGTCCCCTGAGCGGCGGGTCAATCAGCGACGGAATCATCGAATGCCCATCGCACGGTTCGCGATTCCGGTTGGCCGACGGACGAGTCATCCGCGGCCCCTCGGTCTACGACCAGCCGGCCTACGAAGTCCGCCGGACGGAATCGGGTGGCTGGGAGGCTCGCCGACGACCCCACATGACCGGATGACCCGTCGCACCGATGGCAGTTGATCTGGTCATCCCCGCGGGCTCGCTGGTCGCGCTGATCGGGCCGGCGGGGAGCGGCAAGTCCACCCTGGCCGCGGCGGCCTTTCCGGCCGAGGCAATTCTCGCGTCCGACGCTTTCCGCGCCCGGATCGGCACGGGTGAGGCGGATCAATCCGTGACGGGCGCGGCCTTTGCGGCGCTCCATCGAGCCCTCGCGCGACGCCTGGCCGCGGGCCACCTGACCGTGGTCGATGCCACGAGCCTGATGCCTGCGGCCCGGACGGGCCTGCTCCGGCTGGCGCGACGCCACGGGGCAACGGGTGTGGCGATCGTCCTGGACCTGCCGCCCGAGCTCGTGCTGGCCCGGAACGCCGGGCGCGCCCGGCGCGTGGTTCCCGAGCCGGCGATCCATCGCCAGCTGGCGATGCTGCGCAGCGTCACGGATGCCCTGCTGCTGAGCGAGGGGTTCGACGTCGTGCGTCGCCTGCGGTCACCCGAGGACGTTGCGGCGCTGCGGGTGCGCACGGGCCGGGTGAGGTCCCCCGAACCAGGTCGGGACCCGGACGAGATCGCCTAGTCGCGGACCCGGCCGAAGGCGCGGACGCGAACCTCGATCCAGACGCCGTTGCGCATATAGACGTCATCCCTGACAAGCGCGAGGACGTCGTCCTCGGAGGCACCGCGAATGAGCATCACCGTGGCCGAAACATCCAGGAACGCGCCGGCCTCCGCGACCAATCCGGCCGCCTTGAGGGAGCGCAGCCGGGCAATGTGCTCGGCGCGGAAAGGCACCCGGGTCTCGGCGGCGTCGGGCGCGTAGGTAGCCTCGACGTGCCAGACCTGTTCGATGGGATTCAGCGGGTCGGTCATGTGGGGTCCCCTGGGCGACAAGTTCGTTGACGGGCGCGACCAGGCGTCGTCGCAATCATCCTGCTGTCCCAACCGTGATCAGCGCAATCGCCAGGAGCGCGACCGCCACGCCGGCCGCGTGCGAAACGGTCACGCGCTCGCAGAGGATGGCGGCCGCGAGCAAGACCGTCACGACCGGGTAGAGCGACGAAAGCACGGCCGCGATGGCGAGGTCGCCGATGCGGGACGCGGTCAGGAAGGCAACGTTGCCCGCGATGTCCACGATCCCCACGAAGACGACGAGCGGCCAGACGGCGCGTGGCATCCGCCATCGAACGCGCCAGACGGCGATGACGCCGAGGAACAGGACCACCTCGAGCGCGCGCATCAGCGCGAGGGGCGCGAAGACGTTCGCGAGGTCGATCCGACTGAGGAGGGCGCTGAGCAGGCCGAGAGCGACCCCGCCGACCAGCGCATACGGGAGGCCGGACGGCCGGGCCTTGCCACCATGCGGCGCGGCCGACACGACGACCACGGCCACCACCGCCAGCCCGAGGCCGACGGCGACGAGTTGCGACGGCAGACCCTGCAGGCCGATTCCGATCAGCGCCGGCGTTACGGCCGTGAACACGGCCGTCAAGGGCGCGACGACCCCCATGCGCCCGACCGCGAGCCCCCGGTACAGGGCACCCACGCCGAGCGCCGCAAGACCACCGGCGACCACCGTCAGCTGCAGGTCTCCGGCACGCATCGCAGGTTCGCCCAGCGCGACGGTGCCGACCATCGCGGTGACGAACCCGACTGCCTGGGTCGTCAGCAGCACGCCGAGGATCGGAGCCTGCCGCCCCAGCGCTCCACCACCGAAGTCGGACACGCCCCACAGCACGGCCGAGGCCAGTGCGAGTGCGATGGCCAGCAACGCCGGCGAGAGTTCCATGGCCGGCACGTCTCAGGCGGGAGAGGTCAGCCGGTTCCGCGCCGTCCGGCGTCGACCGCGGTCGGTGACTCGAGGATCTGCACGGCGTCGGCCGCGGCGTCGTATCGATCCGAGGTCGTCAGGTAGATGACCTGGAAATCCTTGCTGATCCTCTTCAGGAGCACGAGCGCCCTCGTCGCGCGGGCATCGTCGAGGGTGACGAATGGATCATCCAGGATCAGGGGCGGGCGGCGATCCCCGGTCACGAGCCGGACGAGCCCG
>CAZOJS010000071.1:0-2788 GCA_964580175.1 uncultured Anaerolinea sp.
CGAGCGCGACGTGCGGAAACTCCGGCACGTTCACGATGCTGGGGAAAGGATTGAGGCTCCACAGCGAGATGACGTTGTAACGATGCCGCGCCATGTCATCCAGAAACTCGCGCCAGAACTCCATGCTCCACATCTCGGCGACGTTGGCCTGCGCGGAATCGGAAACACCGTTGTAAGTCGGCGTGCGCAGATCAAGCGGAATGTTGAACTTGATGCCGCGTTGCGCAATATGCGGCGTGTGGTCAGAGTCTTTCAGTGAATTAAACTGCCCCGTCCGAACGGCTTCCGCTACGTCAAGGCCGCCGTACATCGCACCCACCACGTCAGCGCCGAGTACGACATAGAATCGTTGTTTGCCAGTGATGCGAGCGCGAATGGCGTAAGACTGCGCCTCATTGAATTTCAGCGGTGTGACTTGCCACTTGGCAGCAGCGTCACGCGCCTCGGTCAGCACGATCACCGTGCCACCATTCGCGGTCTCATCCAAATTGCGTTCGACGACTTTGATGGCTTTGTCGGTTAACGCACTCCGCAATTCCTGCGCGGCGAAACTGAGCGACGGATTCTTGCGGTCAAATTGCAGCGTTACCGGCAAAGTATCTTTGGCCGTTTGCGCCAGTCCTGCCAAGCTCAAACAGCAAAGGCTGACCAACAAAGTGTATTTCGAAATGGTTCTGTTCATTCTGCCTCGTTTAGTGATTTGATGATAATGAATTGCGGCGGTGGGTTGGCAATCGCCCAACGCGGCTCGTACCGCCTGCAAAATTCTTGATCAATTTACTTGATCGGCGCAGGCTCAAAATCTGAGTCCAACACCCAACCGGCTTTCACCTTTTCTCCGCGCATGAACCGGTTGTAGAAATCACGGTTCTTCTCATCCGAATACAAATACCGATCAAAGATTGCGCCGTTGCCGAACATGCGTGGGTCGCCCTGCGCTTTGAGTTCGCGTTCCATTTGCGTGCGAAGCCTGGCTTTCAGCGCCGCATGCGATGGGCTGGCGGCCAGATTGTTGACGCAATCAGGATCGCGTTTGAGGTCATATAACTCTTCGCCAACGCGCTTGCCGAAACCTAAATCCCAATAATTGCTCTGCCCTTTGTCGCGACGCTCTTGCAGGATGAATGTCTTGGTTGGGCCTGCGTCACAATCAAGATAGCCCGTCTCAGGATTGCCCGTCGGCCAGCGGTCAATTTCAAAATTGCGCAGGTACAGCACGTCGTTTTTCACGATCCCGCGAATCGGATAGCCGACATCATTTGGGCGTCCAATATCAGTACGCTCTTTGCCCACCAGCACGTGATCGCGTGCGGCAATGACGCGCCCGCTTTTCGTCGCCTGAAAAATCTCGGTCAGACTGCGTCCGGTGATTGCTTGCATTCCGGCCTTTTGCCACGACAACCCGGTGAGTTCCAGCAACGTCGGCGCAATGTCGGCAAAGCTCACGTAATCATCCACCGTGCGTCCCGCCGCCCCTTTGGGAATGGAGATGCCACGCGGCCACATTACCGCCAGCGGCACGTGATTTGAATACTCATACGCCTGCCCCTTACTGCGCGGAAACGGCATGCCATGGTCAGAGGTCACAATGATGATCGTATTTTCCAGCGCGCCGTTCTTTTCCAGCATTTCGATCATCCGCCCCAGATGATGGTCGAAATGCTCAATCTCAAACGCGTAATCGAGCATGTCATTGCGCACGATTTCGTTGTCTGGCCAGAACGAAGGCACGCGCGGCAAATCGGTCAGCTTCTTGCCGCCTTTCGCCACGCCTGAACCGTATTCGTATTCGCGGTGCGGTTCACCGGCTCCGTACCAGAACGACCACGGCTGGTCTTTGGGCGCGGCGTTCAGGAAGTCGGCAAAATTGCCTGCGTAATCGCTCTTGCCGATGCCGCTTGCTTCCGGCTTGAGCTTGCGTGCATTGAATGGCTTGCCCGCCATTTCGCGGGGTTTGCCGTTGGCGTCATTGGCAACGCCGGGGGCCCAACCTTTGGTGGTGAGGCCGGTGAAATAGCCGTTGTCGCGTAAGGCTTCGGCCCAGGTTTTGAATTTGGCGGGGAAAAATGGAATGTGATTGGCGGCTTCTTCCAACTGCCACGAGTTCCGCCCCGTCAGCAAAATCGCTCGCGAAGGCGCGCATTTCGCGTTCGGCGTATACGCCCGCGTGAACAAGATGCCAGCGCGCGCTACACGATCAAACGCTGGCGTCTTGACCCACGTTGCGCCATAAGCTCCCGCGTGACCAAAGCCCCAATCATCCGCGATGGCAAACAGAATATTTGGGCGGCTCGGCGGACGTTGTGCTTGAAGCTGAGAACTACAAACCAGCAGACCGAACATTAGGCAGAGAATGTTATTACGCATCATTGATCCTTTGCGCCTGCGCCCTCGCAGGCAGCTACTCGGCGGCGCATGCTTTCCAGCCAACGCGTAGCCAACGAGGGCGCAGGCGCACCACCTAATTGTGTGTACGGCGTGTCAGTAGCCCGCGCGTGAGCAAGGGCTGCATCGGGGATGCGCACGTTGAGGCAAGGTGTGCTTGCTCAATGCAGCCCTTGCTTACGCGCGGGCTACTGACACACGAGCTGATCATTTGCCATACACCAAAGTGAAAACCGTTCTAATACGCAAACCGCAATCCCGCCTGCAATGTACGTCCCGTATTCGCGCTGCCGACAATGCCGAAGCCGGGTGCGCCGAAGCCGCCGCCCGGCAGGCCGAAATTCGGATGATTGAAGGCATTGAAAAAGTCTACGTTAAATTGCAACAGGCGCTTTTCGGTGAA
>CAZOJS010000072.1:0-3782 GCA_964580175.1 uncultured Anaerolinea sp.
GTCCGTGATCCAGGGCAGGTTGGCGAACGTCGTGGGCCCGACATAGGTCGGCAGGTCGAAGTCGGAAAAGGTCACGAACTCACGGTCCCAGCCGTTCATGGCTGCGAAGCCGGACGCCGGACCCGATGGGCGCTCGCTCACGCGATTCCTCCGGACGGCTGGACGTCCCACGCCTGGAACTCGCCGCACTCGCCAAGGACGCCGCCGGTTCGAGGTCTGCCGTCCAGCGGGGCGCCATTGAGCATCGTAGCAAACGATTTCGGCAGGGCCGCTCGGCGACCAGATCGAGGGTGGCGTCACGGAGAGAGCGCCAGCTGCGATCGCGGCCGCTGAGTGACCCGGCCGAGGCTCAAGGGCCTGCCCGGAACTCCTCCCAGGCCGCGGCCACAAGCGCCGGATCCGCGAACAGGTCGTAGGCCGTCTGGGCCACGAGCGTTGCTGCCAGCAAGGTGGTGGCGTCGGCAGCAGGCGTGACTGCCGCGTCACGAAACGCCGGGGTATGCCCCGTCGTCGGGAACGGTGCGATCGCCAGATCGGGATGGATAGATGGGCAGATCCACGAGACGTTGGTCATGTCCGTGCTCCCGTAGCTAGCATCATCGCCCTCATCCTGGACACCGAGCGCCTCGGCGTTGGCGACCCAGCGTGCGGCCAGGATTCGATTGGTACGCATCGTCTTCGACCCGCCGGACACGACCACCTCGACCGACGTGCTCGAGGACAGCGCCGCCGCGTCGCACAGGGCCGCGAAGCGTTCCTGCATGGCCCCGAGCTCGTCGGCCCGCTCGGACCGAAGCATGAACCGGCCAACCGCCCGATCCGGGATGATGTTGGCGGCCGTGCCGCCTTCCACGACGATCCCGTGCACCCGAGCATCGGGCCGAAGGCCCTGCCGCCACAGGCCGACCGAGACAAACAGCATGATCAACGCATCGAGAGCGTTCTTGCCCATCCAGGGGTCGGAGGAGGCGTGCGCCTGCGCTCCGGAAAACGTGACTTCGACGTCGACCGACGCCAGTGGCGCGATGTCGACATGGTTGCGATCGCAGGGGTGGTACAGCAGGGCCGCGTCGATCCCGTCGAACAGGCCGTCCTCGATCATCTGGGCCTTGCCGCTCCCCCGCTCCTCCGCCGGCGTGCCGAGGAAGACGATCTCCCCCGGCAGCTCGTCCGACACCACGGCCAGCGCAATCGCGGCCCCCACACCCGAGGCGGCCATCGTGTTGTGGCCGCAGCCGTGCCCGAGCCCGGGAAGGGCGTCGTACTCCGCGAGGATGCCGATCCGGGGGCCGGACCCGCCTCTTCCCCCGGGCCGCACGGCGCGAATCGCGGTCGCCAGACGCCCGGCCGGCAGTTCGACCGCGTAGCCGTGGCGCGCCAGGATCTCGGCACACCAGGCCGCCGCCCGATGCTCTTCGTACGCCACCTCCGGGTTGCCGTGAATCCGATGCGAGAGTCCGATGATCTCTCCGCGCGCGTCCTCCACGGCCTGGGCGATCCGCCGCTTGATCTCGCGATCCGCCTCTAGAATTGGCGATTGGGCGTCGAGACGGGCCATGCATGTCCTCCTTGTGCGGGTCTGGTCAACGCTCCATCGACATGGTCGTCTCGGCGACAAGCACCAGGGCGATGATGAACAGCGCGAGCTGGGGCTGTAAGAGGGTCTGGAGCCTGAGCAAGATGAGGAGTAGCACGACCAGCCCGACCCAGATTCCTCGTCGGATCGCACGGGTCCAGGCACCACGCAACGCGATACGACGCCGGGCGTAGGGAACAAGCCAGAACAACGGGACCGTGGTCAGCCCTGCGGCCGCGCCGAGCGCAATCGCGCCGATGTAGCCAGCCAGCGGCTCCAGGATCGGGTCGCGCGTAAGAACGATCGCCGCGACGATCAGCCAGGCGCCGAGGGCGGCAGCCATGAAGGCCAGGTTCGCCCGCCGATCTCGTGCCTCCACCGCACGATTCTAGGGCGTCGGGTCCTCCAGGTGCGTGCCGAGATCCGTCAGCCCGTCCAGCTCGAGATCGGGGCTGACATCCGCGGCCCGGGCCGAGGTCGGCAGCGGTGTGTTGGCCTGATGGTTGCGCAGGTAGGCCACCCGCCAGCCGGCCCCTACCGCGCCGACGATGTCAGCAGCCCAGTCGTCTCCGACGTGCAGGATGTTCGCCGGCTCGACGTTGAGCGAAGCCGCCGCGTGGGCAAAGATGGCCGGATGCGGCTTGATCGTGCCGATCCGCTCCGAGACGAAGATCCCGGCGAGATCGGGGCACCAACCCGCAGCGTCGGCAAACCGGTCGATCGTGGCCGCGAGCGGCCAGTTGGACAGAATGGCCACACGGAATCCTCGAGCCGCCAACCCGGCGATGACTTTTCCACTGGCCGCCGGAACCGGGACGCAGGCGATGAACGAGTCGCTGTAGGAATCCACGATCCGGGAGACATCGGCCGCGGAGCTGTGGGCGGCCGCGGCCCGATCGTCCCAGGGCACGGCCAAGCCCGGCGGGGCCATCCCGCGCAGGCGCGCCAGAACGCGTCGCGCCCGCTGAGGCAGCTCGACCTCACGGAACCTCGGGACTTCCTCGCGGAACTGGCGGTCCCGCTCCTCCGCCCACGCGGTCAGGAACGACGCCGGCTCCCCGAGACCCAGGGCAGCGCTCACCTGGACCGCCGTGCGCTCGACAACGGCGCGCAGGGCTGCGCGATCCACCGGCACGAGGGTGTTGCCGAAGTCGAGGGTCACGGCACGGATGCCGGCCAGCTTCACGGGCACCTCCGATGGCGGTGTATTCGGCCCCTGCCGTCAGCGGGCCGCGCTCGACGGGCAGATCTCCCGATACGGACAGTATGTACATGCCATCGCATCCGGCCGCGCCCCGTACTCTCGAGCCCGGATCCCGTCCGCGGCGGTCGCGATGCGATCCCGCGCCCTGGTCAGCCGGTCCGGCTCCACCTGGGCACGCCCGATCAACCCTGAATCGAGGAAGTGGAGCTGGACGGCGTCCGGGAGACGCCCCGTCATCGCCTCATAGGCCATCGCGTAGATCTGGAGCTGCAGCGAATCGCGGGCACGCTGGCGTGCCTTGAGCGGGTCTCGGACGTCGCTCGACTTGTAGTCGGTGATCGTGACCTCCTCGCGGCCGAGCAATTCCAGGGTCGGCTCGATCACGTCGGCGCGCCCGTCCGATGCGGCCGCGAAGGCCGCTGCCACGTCCATGGCCGGCTGGTCGCCGGAGGCCACGATGTCGACGCGATCGAAGCGGCCACGAACGCGGTCTCCGGCGAGAGAGAAGGTGAACTCGCGCTCGACCCATGCCGGCACGACCGCCCCTGGAGCGAGCTGGCCCGCGCGAAACCGATGGAGTGCCGAGCGGCCGGCCTCGAAGCGTGCCTGCTCGTGCTCGCGTGAGACGAAGCCCTCATTGGTCCAGGCCCGCTCGAACACCGCGTCGAGTTCCGTCTCGTCGAGGGCGCGGCCACGCGCCTCCGAGCGATGGAACTCCTGCACCGCCTGGTGGAGCGCGGCGCCGTAGACGATGGAGTGATGTGGCGCGGTCGGGATGCGCAGAACATGTCCATAGTGGTATTTGCGTGGGCAGGTCAGATAGGCATCGATGGCCGAGTGACTGAGCGTCAGGGGCCCTTCGATCGGAGCCGTGTCACGAGGCCGGGCGGGCGCATCGAGTGGCGCGAACGCAGCGAGCCGCTGGCGGGGATCCCCGGCAAGGGCGCCCGGACCGGGCGTCGCCGCCGAGATCGGCAGGTCGAGCGCCTCGAGCACGAACGG
>CAZOJS010000073.1:0-3435 GCA_964580175.1 uncultured Anaerolinea sp.
AGGTTCCAGTTGGGCGAGTCTAGCCCTGATTCACGAGGGCGTTGCTGAGGTGTGAGGGTCTCGCCCGCCCACGCCGCCGGGCACCTCGCACGCCGCCCTGCACCTCGGCCGGTCCGCGCTGCACCTCGGCTGGTCCGCGGATCGACCGTCCGACGAACGTGACGCCGGTGCAGCCTCTGTTCCGTCGGCAGACGGCGTGTCGGCGCCTCCCTCCGTCGTCGAACCGGCGCGTCGGTCGACCAACGAGCGGCGGAGGCGCGGGATTGCGCCCCGCAGGACGCGCCGCTTCGCCGGATGGTCGATCACTGGACCAGGCGCCCAGGATCACGACCCGACAACCGAGGTTGTGGCAGTGGCGCGGCTCCCCCTCTTCGAGGGCGAAGCCAGTCCCGCGAGGCGTCCGATCGATCCCGTCACGAACCGGCACGACGGCGTGCTGACGGACCTCCTCCTCGGAGATCTGGTCGGCTAGATAGTTCCGGTCGCGCGGAGTGCTGCGATGGAGGCATGGTCGTACCCCAGCTCCCCGAGGATTTCGTCCGTGTGCTCACCGAGCAGAGGCGGCGGCGTTCGAATCGAGGCGGGCGTGGCACCGAATTCGAATGGGCTCCGAACCTGATCAACAGCACCGAGCGTCCGATGCATCATCGGGACGCGCGCCCCGACCGCCCGGGCCTGCGGCGTCGCGAAAGCCTCGACGACTCCCAGCAGGGGGCCCGCCGGAATCTCGGCTGACTCGAGCCGGGCCAGCCATTCCTGCGAGGTCGCCGTTGCGAATCGGGCGACCAGGAGTGGGATCAACTCGGCGCGCCGCTCGACCCGGTCCCCGTTCGATGCGAACCGCGGATCGGGCGCCAGTTCCGGCATGCCCAGGGCCTCGCACAGGCGCGGCCATTGCCGTTCGCTGCCGACGCCGACGGCGATGACGCCGTCGGCTGTGGGAAACGTCTCGTACGGAACGATGTTCGGGTGCGCGTTGCCGAGGCGACCCGGCGAGGAACCGGTCACGAACGCGTTCTGGGCCTGATTGGCCAGGATCGCCAGGGTGCTCTGGAGCAGAGAGATGTCCACCCGTTGCCCGCCGGATCGTGGTCTTGCGAGCAGTCCGGCGAGCACGGACACGGCGCCGAAGAGCCCGGTCACGATGTCGCTGATCGCAACGCCCACCTTGGTCGGCGGCCCGTCGGCCTGGCCGGTGATCGACATCAGCCCGCCCGTGGCCTGGACCACGAAGTCATAGCCGGGTTTGCCGGCGTCGGGTCCACGCGTTCCATAGCCGCTGATCGCGAGGTGGACGAGGTCCGGGTTCAGGCTGCTGAGTGCCTCATCGGGAAACCCCAGGCGCGCAAGACCACCGGCGCGGAAGTTCTCCACCAGGACGTCGCCCTGGGAGAGGAGTCGACCGAGTACCTCACGGCCGGCGCTTGTGCGCAGATCGAGTCGCAGGCTTCGCTTGTTCCGGTTCACGGACAGGAAGTAGGCCGCCGTGCGCGTCCCGGCGGCCTCGTCACCCACCCATGGGGGCCCCCAGCCGCGCGTCGCGTCGCCATCCGGCGGTTCGACCTTGATCACGTCCGCGCCGAGGTCTGCCAGGAGCATCGTGCAGTAGGGTCCCGCCAGGACCGTGGAGCAGTCCACGACGCGGATCCCCGCGAGGGGTCCGTGACTTTCGGCAGCTGGATTGACCATCGCCAGCGATGGTACGGCGGTCGGGAGCGACCGATGTCCTTTAGATCGTCGGTCGACCCAGCGTGCCGGGGACGATCTCGACGCGACCGCGAGCAACGGCACCGGGCTCGGCGACACGCACCCAGTCGATGAGGTCCCGGTTGACGACTATCGCATCGACATGCTCGATCACCGGCCCACTTGCTGCGTTGTACGCGATCGAGGCATTCGTCAACGGCACCATCGATCGGCGGCGGCGGAAGAACAGGAGCGGGTCGATCCCGGCGCTGCTGTGGACATCGCCTGTGATGAGGTACGGACCGGACTGGATCGCCATTCCTCGCGCGATCGTGCGGGTCCGACGTTCCTGGTCTCCTCGCGGGCCCGTGGCCTGGACGAGCAGCAGCTCGTCACGACGGACGAGGATTTCCGAGACGAGGGTGGTTCCACCCGCGGGGATGCGCTCGGCAAGGACGTCCTCGAGGAGGTACTCGTCGTGGTCGTTGAGCATGTCGGACAGGCGCGTGCCGTCCATGCGGATTCGGCCGGAGAGGCGCCCGTCTTCCGCATAGGCCACGAAGTCGAGTTCCGGCTCGTCTTGCGCCTCGGGCGCCAGGACAGGCTCGGGGGTCCCCGGCTGGCGAAGCACGAGGCGGAGGCGGCGTTCAACTGAACCGATCATGGGATGAAGATTGCAACTCGGTTCCGCATCCACAAGTAGCCCAAAGGTACTGGCTCGGCTCACTGCTTCGGCGGTGAACCGACCTTCCCCCGCTCAGCCCAAGCCGAGCGTCAGCACGATGGACTCCCACTTGTCAATGAGGTCAACGACTGCGACGACGATCAGGAGGGCTCCCGCGGCGACCTCGATCGCCCGATGCCGGCGAACGATCCACCGAACGATCGCCTGGGCTCGGACCCCGGTCAGGAAGGACAACACCACGAGTGGCAGCCCGAAGCCCAGCCCAAACAGGAGGAACGTGCCGACCTTGCCGGCAGCGTCGGCCACACCGAGACTGATGCCGAGTAGCGAGATCAGGAACGGCCCCGCGCACGGGAGAGCGATCGGCCCGAGGAAGATCCCGTACAGGTAGGCGCGTCCGTACGGGTTGGCCACGATCGGGACGCCCGTCCCCGGCAGGCGCTCGAACGGGTTGCGGCCCGCCAGGAGCAGGACCCCGAGCACAATCAACAATCCGTCGATGAGCGGCGTGGCGACGGCCAGCAGCCGGCTCGTCGGAACGGCCACGATCACGAGGACGATCGCGATGAGGATCATCATTGTGAGGACCCCAGCCAGGACGATCAGCCCGAGCAGGCCGGTCCCGCGGCGACCTTCGAGCGCCTTGCTGTTGGCGGCCAGATACGCGACAAAGCCCGGGTAGAGCGGCAGCAGGCAGGGCGATGCCGAGCTGGCCAGGCCGAGGCCGATCGGCCCGAGACCAGACAGCGCTGCGGCGAGCTGATCAAACATGGTTGGAGGGTTGGGTCGGCGCTCAGGCGCCGTGCGCGCTCGCGAGTTCGTGGATGCGTTCCACGCTCTTGTGCCCGAACTCGGTCAGGGTCACGGTCCCGTCCGTCCCGACGACGATGATCGGGGTGGATGGTGGTGAGAGCACCTGATTGCCGAACTCGTCGGCAAGCGCCCGCAGGAACTCCTTCGAGCCGAGCACGTACGGCCAGTCAAATCCGAGCGACCGGCTGTATTCGGCGAGGTCGGCCGCGCTCTCGGAGGCCTCGATGTCGACGCCGATCCAGACGACCCGA
>CAZOJS010000074.1:0-7846 GCA_964580175.1 uncultured Anaerolinea sp.
GAGGTCCATCGCCTGCGAGCCCCAGTTGCCTTCGTTGCCCTTGGCCAGGTGGATGCCCTCCTTCGTGACCGTGTCGAAGATCGTCCCGACGATGTGGAACGAACTGTCGATGCTTGGCCCGGCATCCAGGACGAAGATCCGCACCCGCTCGCCTGTCTCGACCTTGAGCGGAGCATCCACATACTGGCTGGCGACGCCGTTGAAGACGACGAAGTCGGGGGCCGGGGCGCCGGACGCCGCCTTCTCGAGGCTCGTGATCTCGCCCTGGGGACCCAGGTACCACTCGCTCTGGACGATGGCAAACTCGTGGTGGATGTCCTCGGCGAAGCCGCCCTCCGGCTCGACGATGACCATCCCGTACATGCCATTGGCGATGTGATGGAGCGCCGGGGACGTCCCGCAGTGGTACATCCACACACCGGCGTAATCGGCTTTCCACTCGTAGAGCTTCTCCTCGCCGGGCTTGATCGAGGTCATCTCGTCATTCCAGGCCACCTGGCTGGAGTGGAAGTCGACGCTGTGGGGCAGCTCGCTCGTGGCAGGATTCTTCAGATGGATGCGGATGGTGTCGCCGAGGTGGACGCGAATGACCGGTCCCGGGACGGTCCCGTTCGTCGCCGTGGTTCCGAACGTCCAGACCTTCAGCACGAACCCGTCGGCGACGGTCATGAGCTTTTCCTGGATCACCAGATCGATGTCGTGGACGGTGCCCTCGAGCACCTTCGGGGCTTCGGCGGGATAGAGCGTGTATTTCGGCGCGTTGGGGTCGGCCTTGACATCGCCCGACGCCGCCGGGCCACCGTGGCTGTCGCCACCGGCGGTCGAGCCTTCGACCGTGATCGCGCCCTTCATGCCCGCGGCCTCGTGTCCGGGGATCGAGCAGATGAAGGTGATCCCGGCGTCGGGCACGTCGACCGTGACCGATTTGCTCTGTCCGACATCCACCGGTCCGCTGGTGGTGCCGTCGGGGAAGGTGATGTCGTGCGCGATGGCCCCGTTGTTGGTCAGCTTGACCTCGTGCTTGCCGGCCTTCGCGACGGTCAGGGCGGCGGGCTGGAATTCGAGGTCGATGGACGCCAGGTCGAGCGAGCCGACGACCTCGCCGCCGGCGGTCGGTCCCTCGGTCGCCGCCGGGCCATTTGCGCCGCCCGGTGTATAGGTCCAGGTAGGGACGTTGCCGGCCGGCGCACACGCCGCGCCGATCAGCGCCGTCATGGCCAGCAGTCCGATGAATCGCGCTCGGGGCATGGTTTGCCTCCTGGGTCGTCCGATGACCCTGTGTTGCCTGCGGGGAGCCGAACGGGACGGCCAAACACATACCGAGGCAGTCCGAATATGCCAGAAAGCTCCGGGAGGGCAGACGGGCCGTTCGGCCCGTCTATGAGGGCCATGACGGCCCGACCCACCAATCCCGGCGGCGGCGCCAGCCGTCAGGGTCTGGTCGGCGCGTATCCCGTGAGTTCCACGTAGGCCTCGCCGCCGATCGCCTCGCCGTCCCGCGTCGCCGACACGAGCTGCGATCCTTCCCAGTAGACGACCCCGGTCGTCGCGCGGGTGTCGAGCTCCTGGTCATCGACCGTCGGCCGGAGGTGGATCACGAGCCGCTCCCCGGGGACCTCGATCGTCCAGCCGGCCGGGTAGGTCGCACCGGTTGCCGGGCTGGACCAGGTTCGCCCGGGATCGACGGCAATGGACAGCGCCGTGGAATCGAGGTGGGTCGCCGTCCCCGAGGGATCAACCAGCGTCCCGTAGACCAGCGGGTAGGACCCGTCGGGAGCACGAACCAGGGACACGGTCAGGTCGGTCCCGTCGGCAAGATTTACCGCGAACCAGTCCCAGCCACCGCCGCCGACGGAGATGAAGTCGCCCCACTGGTGGTCGAACCAGGCGGTGCCGGCGACCCGAAGCTCCGATCCATCCAGGTACAGCGAACCCTGGACGCTCATGCTCGTTCGTGAGTAGTAGTACGAGCTGCCGGCCTGGCCGAAGTCGATCCAGCCGATCCGGCCGTGCAGCGTGGCCGGCCTCGTCGCGGAGAGGGTCAGATCAAGGCCGAAGGCTCCACCCGCACGGACTGCCTCGGCCGGCGACAGCGCGGCCCGTATCGTATCCTGGCCGCCGCCCCCGGCCAGGATCCACGGCTCAGCCGGCGATTTCGCCGGATTCAGCGGATCGAAGCCCGTCATCGCCAGCGCGAATCCGGTCGGGGCTCCCTGACCGTCCAGCGGGCTCCGATCGACGCTCGGACCGATCTCGGCGCGCTGCCCATACAGGAATCGACCCCCGGCCTCATCGGTCAGGGCCAGATGCGACGCCCAGGTGACGGGCGCGAACCCCCGTTCCGCGCGAAAGGTCACGGCCTCGAACCCGAACCGCCGGCCGTCAGCGCCAACGAGGTGGCCCGTGTAGTACCACCACTCCGTCAGGCGCTCATGGGGTCCGTCGTCCCGGGGCAGGACCACCGGCTGAGGAGCCGGTAGGGTCACGGGGCGTGGCGTCGGGCGCGCGATAGACGGTTGTGCCGCCGGTGGGTTGGCCAGGATGGGCCCGCTGCAGCTGCCCGCGACGAGGGCGGCAAGCAGCATTGCCGCAGCGCCTTTCATAGCGGGGTGTTCCGTTCGCCGATGTCGGGCAGCCGCCGGGCCAGAACATCCGGGAGCCACCAGTTCCAGCGGCCGAGCAGGCGCATCGTGGCCGGCACCAGGAGTGCCCGGACGATGGTCGCGTCCAGGGCGACGGCGATCGCGATGCCGAGACCCAGAGCTTTGATCAGCACGATATCGGCGAATGCGAACGAGCCCGCCACAACCACCACGATGAGAGCGGCCGAGGTCACGATCCGCCCGCTTCGCTCCAGGCCGTGGGCGACCGCTGTCCGGTTGTCGCCGCTGCGGTCCCAGGTCTCACGCATCCGCGTGAGCAGGAAGACTTCGTAGTCCATCGACAACCCGAACAGTACGCAGAACAGGATCACCGGCTGGGTCGTTTCCACGAAGCCGAGCGGCTGGGTCCCGAGGAGCGCGGAGAGATTGCCGTCCTGGAAGATCCAGACGAGCGCCCCGAAGGACGCCACGATCGACAGCGTGTTCATCGCCAGCGCCTTGAGCGGCAGGAGCACGGACCGAAGCAGCACCAAGAGGACCACATAGGTGGTCACCAGGATGAACAGGGCAGTCCGTGGGAAGTCGGCCGCCACGCCGGACACGACGTCCTCGACATCGGCCGCACCGCCACCCACCAGGACGATGAGGCCGCCCGGAGGTGCCAGCGGACCGGAGCCAGATCGGAGGTCATGGACGAGGTCCAGCCCGACCTGGGCGTTGGGTCCGTAGTCCGTGTAGATCGTGATCGCGGTGAGGGTTCCGCTGGTCGACGCTGCCAGGGCCTCCTGGACGAACCGATCCGGCGGTTCGGTCGAGCCCCCGTAGAGCAGCTGGTACTGGCCTAGGGTCAGCCGCGGATCGACGTTGACGAGGCTGTCCACGCGGACAACCCGATCGTCCGCGGCGATGGCCCGGGTGTAGTCGTACACGCGCTGCAGGTTCGCCGGATTCGTGACGGGTCCCTCGGTGCGGACGGCGAGCACGATCGGCGCGAAGGGTCCCGGTCCGAACGCGTTCGTGAGCCGATCGAAGGCGACGCGGGATGGCACCGTTGCCGGAAGGATCGAAGCATCGGGGGCATTGAACCGAACGTGCAGGAACGGAGTCCCCAGGATCAGCAGGAGCCCAAGCGTCGGGATGAGCACCCGGATCGGCCGATCCATGACCCGGTTCGCGAGCCGGGCCCACGGACCATCGGCGCCCGCGGGATTTCCGATCCGGCGAACCCGCAGGGCATCGACCCGGCGCCCCGTGATCGTGAACAGGGCCGGCAGGAGCGTGAGTGCGGCGAGCACCGCACAGCCCACGACGATCGCCCCGGCGATCCCGACGGACCGGAGGATCATGAACTCGAACAGGATCAGGCCGAGGAGTCCGAGCAGGACGGTGAGCCCGGAGAAGAACACGGCCCGACCGGCCGTCGCCATCGTGGCCGCGACCGCTTCCACCACCGGATCCCCGGCCCGGCCCGCGACCGGGTCGTCGTCGCGCTCCCGGGCCGCAAGCTCCTCGCGGAATCGGCTGGTCATCAGCAGCGAGTAGTCGACTCCCAGCCCCAACCCGAGCAGGGTGGCCAGATTCAGAACGAAGATGCTCATGGGAGTGGCAGCCGCGACCAGGAAGATGAGCGCCAGGGCGCTCACCACCGCGGCACCTCCGACGGCCAGTGGAAGCGCGGCCGCGACGACCGATCCGAAGACGAACAGCAACGCCAGCGCGGCGAGCGGCAGCGAGATGATCTCGCTCCGCTGGAGGTCCGATTCGGACACCTCCTGGACGTCGCCGTAGAACGCCGCCCCGCCGGCGAGGCCCACCTCGAGCTCCGCGGGATGGACGATCGCCGCGCGGATCCCGGGCAGCGCGAGGGGTGAGTCGTCGGCCGGCAAGTCCAGGTAGATCAGGTCGTACGCCGTGTGTCCGTCGGCGGAGACCTGCGTCGTGGCCAACAGGTGCGAGACGATGCCGCTGACGTGTGGCGCATCGGCGACGCCGGCGATGGCCTGCAGTGCCGCCGCCTCGAACGCCGGATCGCCGGCGCGCAGCGTTGTCGAGTGGAGGACCAGTGCCACGGCCGCCTCGGGGAGGCCGATCTCGTCGTGGAGGAGCTGCTTCGCGCGCGCCGCCTCGAGGTCCTGCCGAATGAAGCCGCCGGACCGCAGCGCACCGCCGGTCTGGAGTGCCAGCGGAACTGCGGCAAGGAACAGCAGCAGCCACGCGCCGACGACCCACCATCGCCGACGGGCCGCCCAGCGACCGAGCCGCTCGAATGCCGTCATCGGCGTCCCCCTGTCGGGCGCGCCTCCACGAGACCTGTGGCGAGTGCCAAGGGGCCCGTCGCCGGCGGGACGAGACGGGCGGTGAGTGCCAAGAGACCTGTGGCGAGTGCCAAGGGACCCGTGGCGAGTGCCAAGGGACCCGTGGCGGGCGGCACGAACCACTTGATCGCCGGCGGGGGAAGGCACATCGCGCGGGCATCGTAGCCGTGCCCTCGCGTGCTAGCATTTCGCCGTCGTCCGCCCGCCGTTCGAGGCCCGCGTGCAGCTATTCACCCTCGCGTTCACGAACCCGGTTGAATTCGGCGCCTCGGTGTCGGTCGTGGCCCTGATGATCTACATCTTTGCGCGCGCTGCGATGACGGCCGATGGCGGAGCCGGCTGGACGCGCCGAATCACCGGACCGAATGGCAAGTTCCTGTTCGGGATGCTCTTTGTCGCGTGGGCGGTCGTGTTCGGTGTCGGGCTGCAGCTCGTCCCGCATGAGGGGGCGAATTCACCATACGGCGGGATCGGGCTGATCGCCATGTTCACTGGCTTCTTCGTGATGATGGGCTTCCTGTGGAGCGTCATCGGCGAGTAGCCGGTACCTCGGCGGGGCGGGCGATGGTGCCGGCCGTGGGCCGCTCCGGGTGGCGCGGGCCGTAGGCCGCAGCCACGAGCCCGCAGCCACGAGGCCGCAGCCACGAGGCCGCAGCCACGAGGCCGCAGCCACGCGGCCCCTTCGCCCATCCCCGCCAGATACGAACCCCCGTCGTACTAAGTGCAGTCCCGCCACGCCTCGAGCCGGTTGCGCGTCTCGAGGCCTCCTCCCTGAGCGTGGATTCCGCGTGGGTGGCGCCTCGGAACGGCCAAAGCAACTCCGCCCAGCACCTACCACGATCCCGGTTCGTATCTGGGGGTGAATTCGGCACGACTGGGGCCATAGCACGAACCGGGATCGTACTTGGTGGTGACGGCGGACGCGGTGACGGTGGTGACCGCGGGCGGGATGCCGGACCGTCAGCCGACCTTCCGCGCGATCCAGACCTCCTCGGTTGGCCACTGCCGCGCCCAATCGCGGGTCGCCAGACCGAACGGTTCGTCCTCCCCGGGGAGCGCGCCGCCGCCCCCGTGACGCGGCGACTCGGGAGCGCGGATCTCGATGAGCCGTTCGACCTCGAAGCCGGACGCTCGCAGGAGCCGGACCCACTCGCCGTGCGGCAGGTGGAACTCGACCGAGGTGTCGTCCGGCCAGGTGTAGCGGAGATCACGGAAGTAGGGCCGAACGAGCTGTTCGCCGGCTGGGCCGTCGGCCTCGAGATCGGGCGTGAACAACATCAGCAGCGCGTGGTTTGTGAGGAAGACGAGGCGGCCGTGCGGCCGGAGCAGCCGCGCGGCCTCCGGGACCCAGGCCTCCGGGTCTGCCCATAGGCAGGCGCCGTACTCCGAGATCGCCAAGTCGAAGCTGCCGTCCGGGTAGGGGACGGCCTCGGCGTTGCCGAGGAGGAGCGGGAAGTCGAGCCCGTGCTCGATCTGCAGGACACGGGCGGTCTCGAGCTGTTTCGGCGAGTTGTCGATCCCCACAGGCTTCGCCCCAAGCCGGGCGACCCAGGCCGAGACGTAGGCGGTGCCGCAACCGAGTTCGATGACGTCCCGCCCGGCGAGGTCGTCGGGGAGCAGGCGAAGCTCGGCTTCCGGGACGTTCCAGATTCCCCATGACGGAGCTTCGAACGCCCATGCCCGTCGGCCGCGCGGCGCGTATTCCGCGGCCCAGCGGTCCCAGGCCTCGCGGTTCGCGGCGACATGTTCAGGAAGCAACTCCGTCATGCCACGAAGCGTACTCGACGGTCCAGTGGGGAGGTGGATCGAGTGACTGGACCCGCCAGGACCCTCGCGCTATGATCCGGCACTATCCAAGCTGCATAGACTTTATGCGTCGGGGATTGTGGACTCGCTCCACCAATCCCGGCCCGCCGATCCGAGGAGATAACGTTGGACGCCCAAGAGATCAAGGCCGCGGTAGCCCATCAGGCGTCCGTCGCCACGGCCGCTGAGGCGCCATGGGTCAACCTGCGGGATCCCGCCCAGGCGCTCGGCCTGGACGGTCGACCGGCGGTCAGTCGGCGCGCGCCGCTCTGGCAGGACGTGCCGGACGAGAAGTGGAACGACTGGCGCTGGCAGCTCAGCAACCGGATCAACACGCTTGAGGAAGTCGGTGCGGTACTCAACCTGACGGACGATGAGCGCGAGGGTCTCTCCGCCCCGGATAAGTTCCGGGTGGACATCACCCCGTACTTCGCCAGTTTGATCGACCCGGATGACCCCAACGACCCGATCCGCCGCCAGGTGATCCCGGTCGGGCGCGAGCACGAGGCCTTCACCGCGATGATGGAGGACTCCCTCGCCGAGGACCGCCATTCGCCGGTCCCGGGCCTCGTCCACCGCTATCCGGATCGTGTGCTCATGCTCGTTACCACACAGTGCGCGAGCTATTGCCGGTACTGCACGCGCAGCCGGATCGTCGGGGATCCGACCCAGAACTTCAATCGCAAGGACCACGAGGCGCAGCTCGACTACCTGCGCCGGACGCCACAGGTCCGCGACGTGCTCATCTCCGGCGGCGACGGCCTGACCCTGGCCCCGAAGCTCTTCGAGAGCATTCTGCGCGGCCTCCGCGAGATTCCCCACATCGAGATCATCCGGATCGGCAGCCGGGTGCCCGTCTTCCTGCCGCAGCGGATCGACGACGAGCTGTGCGCGATGCTCGAGAAGTACCACCCGCTCTGGATCAACCTCCACTTCAATCACCCCAACGAGATCACGCCCGAGGTCAGCCGCGCGGTGGATCGCCTGACCAGGGCGGGCCTGCCGGTGGGCAACCAGTCGGTGCTGCTGGCCGGCGTCAACGACTGCGTCCACATCCAGCGCGCGCTCGTCCACAAGCTGGTGGCCAACCGGATCCGGCCCTACTACCTCTACCAGTGCGAC
>CAZOJS010000075.1:0-4788 GCA_964580175.1 uncultured Anaerolinea sp.
GGTCTGGCCGGTCGGCACGAAGACGGCGCGATCGCCGGCCTTGAGGGCGGCCTTTCGAAGTTCGAGGGCCACGGACATCTTGCCGATCGCGCAATCCGTGCCGACGGTCAGAAGGACCCGCGAGCCCGGCCGGTGCTGCCGACCGACCGCGGTCTCGTGGCGCTCCGGCGAACGACGATAGTCGACGATCCGCGCACCCGAGGCGGCGGCCCGTGCCGAGAACTCCGGATCGTCCCCGAGGAAGGTATGGAGGCCGGAATGGACGTCAAGGCCGGCGCGCAGCGCTTCGACGATCGTCGCGCGCCAGGCGTCCGGAAGGCGGCCCCCGGTCGGTGCGATCCCGATCAACAAGGTGTCGGGCCGAACCCGCATCGCCAGCGCTTCGTCCAGCGTTGCCACGGCCGGAATGTCGTGCCCCGGGAGCCACTCATTGACGTTTCGCCCGGCGATCGACGAATCGAGCAGGGCCACAATCTCGTCGGTTCCGTACCGGATGACACCCATCGCAGTCTTGGCGTTGTGGGCGCGAAACTGACCCTCCGTCAGGATGATCAGCCGGCGGCGGTCGCTCGCGGTCATGGTCCGGCAGTGTACGGGAACGAGAAACGCCCCCGGCGCACCGGAGGCGTCGATTTCGAATTGGTACCGCATACCGGATTCGAACCGGTGGTCTCCGCCTTGAGAGGGCGGTGTCCTGGGCCTCTAGACGAATGCGGCCTGACCCTCGCATCGCAACTCGCGAGACGGCGGATGATACCAAACGGCCGTCGAAGAGGTCCCCGGCACTAGAGCCGATTCACCTCG
This sequence comes from uncultured Anaerolinea sp., assembly GCA_964580175.1. Lineage (GTDB taxonomy): Bacteria > Chloroflexota > Limnocylindria > Limnocylindrales > CSP1-4 > UBA5189. The sequence goes on from CAZOJS010000075.1 coordinate 805, forward strand.
AGAAAGGTCCGGATCGCGTCCGCTACCTGCTGATAACTGTCTTCTCCGACAACCAGACCGTAGTGCGAGTGCGCTCCGAACGGCTCGTAGGGCGCGTCCAGCCATTCGGCCAGCTGTTCCATCGACTCGACCGGGACCTGCCGATCCAGACCGCCGCCGATCACCAGCTTCGGGACGTTCGCGAAGAGTTCCCGGTTGACCCGGATCCCGCGCAGGACGGCCCGCCGGGCGCGGCCCGATTCGTGCGGCTTCTGGCCCATCAGGTGCTGGATCCGCAGGATGTCGGCGATCGACAGGTCGGGATGATCCCGTTGCAGCCGTTCAGGCAGCGTTTCCCAGCCGATGAGCGCCTTGCCGTAGAGCTCGGGGATGTCCCGCAACTCGTGCTGATGCGCGGGCAAACGGAGCGCGTCCGGAACCTCGGCCGCCACCAGCACGAGGCCTCCGACGGGCTGCCGCTCGGCTGCCTTCAGCGCCAGGAGACCTCCCATGCCGTGTCCGACGACCACGACGCCGGGGCCCAACCTGGCGATCACCGCCGCGACGTCGTCGACGAACATTTCGAACGACAGATCGGCCGGATCGGCGGTCAGACTCCAGTGGTGATTCCGCAAATTCAGCGCGTGGCCTTCCCAGCCGCGTCCGGCAAAGTAGCCGAGGTAGCGCTCCCACAGCCAGGACCCGCCGAGCTCGCCGTGCACGAACAGGAGTGGCCTGCGCCGCGAGCGACGCTCGGGCAGCCACGACTCGACATAGACGCCTCGCTCGTGAAGCTCGATTTCGTCCTTCCGGATCGGCCGGCCATTGACGGATGGGGCCTGCGCACGAGCGAGGATGTCGTCGGGCGTCGTGTTGGGCATGCTCAGCTCTCCAGCGGATTGATGACGAGGCCGGTGAAGGCCTTCGGATAGATGTACGTGCTCTTCTGGGGCATCACGTCCCCCTCCGCGGCGACGGCCATGATGTCCTCGGCGGACGTCGGGTCCAGCAGGAACGCCGCGTCGGCGCCGTCCGTGGCAGCGTCCACGATTGCAATGGCTTCGGCGGCGTCCTTGGTGTAGACCAGCCGGGCACCCTCGGCGACTGCGGCTGTGTCCAGACCCGCAGCAGCCGCCAGGAGGGCCCCGAGCAGGGTGACGTCCAGCCGTCGGACGGCCGGGCCGCCCGGCGGGAGGATCGCCTCGAAGGCAGCTCGGCGGGCGTGCAGGACCGCGCCCCCCCGGCGCGTCCAGAGTCCGAAGCGGCCCGTTCCGCCCGTTCCGCTCGACGCAGCCGGCATGCCGGCTCCAAACGCCGCGATCAGCTCGGCGGCCGTTGCGCCCGTTCGGATCTCGCACAGATCGCCGAGCGACGCCTCGATGTCGTTCACACCAGCGGATTCGAGACCACGCACAATTCGATGGGTCGGGAGGACGACCACGGGCCCGGCATCGGGCTCGAGCAGGAGCATCAGGACGAAGTCATGACCCGGCTCGTCCTGCCCTGATAGTGCCGATCCGGCGCGACGCTCCGCCTGATACCGCAGCGCTGTCTCGTACCGATGGTGACCGTCGGCGATGGTGAGGGACGACCCCGAAGCACCCTCGGTGAGCGCTTCCGCCCGGCCGTCACCGCCGGCCGTCAGGGCCCACAGCCGGTGCCGCTGTCCACCTGCATCGATCGCGTCTACGACGGGCGGGTCTGCGTCAACGGACTCCAGGACGGATCCGACGCGCCCCGTCGTGTCGCGGTACAGCGCGACAATCGGGCTCGTATTGACGTTCGTGGCTCGAAGCAGCCGGTAGCGATCCTCGCGCGGGCCCGGGTGCGTCCGCTCGTGCGGACGAATGGTGTCGCCGAAGGGCTCCAGCCCGACTCGGGCAAAGAAGCCGCGACGGCTCTCCAGCACGGCGCTGCCGGGTCGACGGAACTGCTGCTCATAGACATAGATCGACGGCCGCGGGTCCTGGCGCAGGGTGCCGTCGCCTCGCCTGGCGGCGAGGAAGCGGGCCGCCCTTCGATACCGGTCGTCCGGGTCCGCATCCCCGGGTTCGCCGGCCGGCAGATCCAGGCGGACCACGTTCCGTGGATCCAGGGCAAGCAGTGCCCGATGCTCGTCGGGTCCGATCACGTCGTACGGCGGCGCGATGACCCGACCGAGGTCGCCGATCGCCTCAGGGTCGTAGCGGAGCGCGCGGAACGGGCGAACGGTCGGCACATGGCCCTCGACTGGACCCGGCTCGCAGCCGGGTGCGGCCGGCGATTCCGGGAACCCCTCCGATTCCAACCGGTCGCCGGCACCCGGATCGTACGATAGGAACTGCGGATCCGCGAACGCCTCGCTGGATGCGCCCGCTGCGCAACTAATTGGGCGCACCCGGCGTCGTTGTTGGGATCGCCACCTTCCCGCCAGCAGGGAGTCTTCGTGACCCTCGCCCACGCGCTGCCGCGTACCCCCGCCACACGCCTCCGCGCCGCGGCCGCTGCCCTGACAGTGCTGACGCTGCTCCTCGGCCCGCTGGCCCTCACCACGCGCGCCGCGAGCTCGGTCACGATGGAGGCGCGCGCGCTCCTCGTTGGCCACGCCCGGGTCGGGTCCTGGATGGCCATTCAAGTGCAGCTCGCCAATGACGGCCCGGCGGTCAAGGGCGAGATCCGACTGGCCGCGGGTTCCACGGGGCGAACACGCTTTTCCGTTCCCGTGGACCTGCCCACGAACTCACGCCAGTCCTACGTCCTGCACGCCCAGCCGCCCGCGTTCGGGAGAACCGTCAAGCTCGAGCTTGTGTCGGGCAGCGAATCGCTGGTCGTCGCCGACGTTCCGTACACCGCCCACGACGGCACGCAGCTCGTCATCGGCGTCCTGGCCGAGAAGCCGCAGGGCATCGTCGGCCAGCTGCACCTCGACCCGAGCCCCAACGGGAGCGCGGCGGCCATTGTCACTCTTGGTGTGGCCGACCTTCCCGATCGGCTCGAGGCATGGGGCACCCTCGATCGCCTGATCTGGCAGGACGTCGACAGCAGCACCCTGAGCAGCGCGCAACTGGCGGCCCTGCGCGGCTGGATTGCCGGCGGTGGCCGCCTCGTGATCGCCGGTGGGACCGCCGGACTCGGAACACTGTCCGGATTCCCGGACGATCTGCTGCCCTATCGTCCAACCGCAACGGTGGACGTGGCACCCGCAGCCATGATCGGCCTGATCGGCCAACTGCCCGGCAATGCGACGGACCTCCCGGCCCTCGCGGGAACGCTGCGCACCGGACGACCACTCGCGACCAGCGGGGGTCGGGTCGTTGCCGCCGAGATGGACTATGGGTCAGGCGGCGTCGTCCTGCTCGGTTTCGACCCAACCACGAACTGGCTGGCCGAAACTCGCGACATCGATGGGATGTGGCGGCGATTCCTCCCCAATCGGACCGCCGGCGGACCGGTCCTGTCGTCCGATGACAGCCAGATCGTGAATGCGGTGAGCCAGCTGGCCTCGCTCGCCCTGCCACCGATCGGCGGACTGATCGCCATCCTCGGCGGCTACATCCTGCTCATCGGTCCGATCAACTACCTGGTCCTGCGCCGGCTCGACCGGCGCGAATTGGCCTGGGTGACGATGCCGGCCTTGACGGTCGCCTTCGCCGTCGTGGCCTATGCCTCTGGAACCGCGCTCCGGGGCAGCGATCTCATCGTCAACGAAGTGGCCGTGGTGCGCGGTGCCCCCGGCGCGACCGAAGGATCGGCGCAGGTGTACGTGGGTATCTACTCGCCGACTCGATCGACGTACCAGGTTGAGGTCCATGGTGGCGCACTCCTGGCTGCACCCACCTCCGGCGAGGTCTCCGGTGGCGGCGACGCGACGTTCCTGGACCTGGTCCAGGCCGAGCCGGCCGTGGTGCGCGATCTGGCGGTCGGCTTCTCGTCGCTGCGCACCGTCCGCGCCGACGCACCGGCCAGCGTGCCGTTGGTGACCGCCGAGCTGACGTTCAGGGACGGTGTCCTATCCGGAGCGGTCAC
>CAZOJS010000076.1:0-3675 GCA_964580175.1 uncultured Anaerolinea sp.
CCGCGATTGGCGAGCTCGCCGGCAATGCCGGGAAAGTCCATCGGCGTCGGCTCCGGCGACGATTCCAGGATTGCGCTGCACCCACTCAGGAGCAGCGCCGTTGCGAGGACCATGACGGCTCGGCGGATGACGAAGCGCACCGAGCGAGGCTACCGGAACGGCCGCCCCCACGCCTCGGACCGACCCAAACCTCGTGCTAGCATCCGCCCGTGGCCGCTGAAGCGTCGCCCTGGCCGACCTTCGGACGGGACGTCCCCGACGCGGCCTGGCGGCCCGGTCCAGCGGAACTCACGGGCTCCCGCCTGGCTCGATTCGTGCACGCGACTGGCCTCCCGAATCTGACGGCCCTGCAGGTTCGCGCCGCTGCAGATCCGGCCTGGTTCTGGGGCGCAGCCGCGGACGATCTGGGTCTGCCCTGGCAGCGCCGGCCCCGGCAGATCCTTGACTCGATCGGCGGCCCGGCGTGGACCCGCTGGTGGACGGGCGGTGCGTTCAACCACGCCGCCGCCGCCATCGATCCGCGAGCCGCCGTGGACCCGGACGGCGAAGTCCTGGTCTGGGAGGGCGAGGATGGCGAGGTGCGCCGATTGACCGCCCGGGAGCTTCGTGACGAGGTCGATCGGGCCGCGGCAATGCTCGCCCGCGAAGGCATCAAGCCCGGGGATCGCGTGGGAATCCTCCTGCCGATGCTCCCGGAGACGGTCGTGGCGGTCCTGGCCCTGGGGCTGCTCCGGGCGATCTTCACGCCGATCTTTTCGGGCTATGGTCCGGCAGCGATCGCGTCTCGCCTGCGGGATTGCGAAGCCTCCGTCCTGATCACGACGGACGGGTTCCTGCGTCGCGGCGCGGTCGTTTCGCTCAAGGCCTCGGCCGACGAGGCGGTCGCCGCCGCCCCGTCCGTCCGGCGCGTCCTGGTCATCCGGCGCCTCGGCGATCGAGCGCCTGCGACGGCCTGGAATCCCGACCTCGATCGCTGGTGGGACGAGGCAATCGCCGCAACTTCCGGCCCCCCTGCGCCGGCCGAGCGCCCGGACACGGACCCGGAAACGCCGTACATGGTCATCTATACCTCGGGGACGACGGGGCGGCCCAAGGGGGCCGTTCACGTCCACGGCGGCTTCCCGGTGAAGGCGTCCCAGGATCTGGCGCACTGCTTCGACCTCGGACGGGGGGACACGTTGTTCTGGTTCACCGACCTCGGCTGGATGATGGGTCCGTGGGCGATCTCCGGTGCCCTGACCCTGGGGGCCCGGCTGGTGCTCTACGAGGGCACCCCGGACCACCCGGGTCCGGACCGCCTCTGGTCAATCGTGGCGCGCCACAGAGTCACTCATCTCGGCCTCAGCCCCACGGTGATCCGCGCGGTGATGCAGCACGGTCCCGATCCCGTTCGAGCCCACGACCGATCGTCGCTGCGCGTGCTCGGTTCCACGGGCGAGCCGTGGAACCCGGAGCCGTGGTGGTGGTTCTTCCGCGAAGTCGGCGAGGGTCGCTGCCCGATCGTCAACTACAGCGGCGGGACCGAGGTGTCCGGTGGGATCGTCGCCGGAAACCTGATCACCCCCGTCCGCCCGGCCTCGTTTGGCGGGCCGAACGTCGGCGTTGCCGCCGATGTCGTGGATGCTGTCGGAAGGCCCCTTCGGGGTGCCGTCGGCGAGCTCGTCATTCGGCAGCCGTTGCCGGGCATGACCCGTGGTTTCTGGAATGATCCGGATCGTTATGAGGAGACCTACTGGTCCCGATTTCCGGGGATCTGGCTCCACGGCGACTGGGCGATGATCGATGCGGACGGCTACTGGTACATCCAGGGTCGGTCCGATGACACCCTCAAGGTGGCCGGCAAGCGTGTCGGTCCGGCCGAGGTCGAGAGTGCGGCGCTGAATCACCCAGCCGTCGTCGAGGCGGCGGCGGTCGGGATTCCCCACGCCATCAAGGGCGAATCAATCGCCGTCTTCTGTGTCCTCGCACGCGGCATCGGCGACTCCGCGAGCCTGCGAGCCGAGATCGCCGCTGCAGTGGTCCGCGATCTCGGGAAGGCGCTCAAGCCGGATCAGGTGCTCATCGTGCCCGCCCTCCCGAAGACCCGCTCCGGCAAGGTCATGCGCCGGGTGGTCCGGGCCGCCTTCCTCGGTCTCGATCCAGGGGACCTCTCGGCGCTCGACGATCCGACCATCGTGGCGACCATCCGGCAGATCGGGCGAGCCGCGCGACGCTGACGAACGCCGCGCCATCGCGAACGCCGCGGGACCCGGCGGACGCCGCGGCCTGACGAACGCCGCGGCCTGACGAACGCCGCGCCCCGGCGCCCCGTCAACTGCCGCCGCGCGCCCGCCGTTTGGCTTCCCGCAATCGAGCCATCGTGTCCGGGCTCCCGGGTTCGACCGCCGGAGGCGCCGACGGTGTTTCCCTGACGCCGGCGTCTTCCGTGGAGACGACCGCCGGACGCTCGTCGGAGGTCTGCGGCCCCGTGGAGCTCCCGACTCCGCGACCGGCGCTTCGCTCGCCTTCCTCGGCCCGGAGCAGCGCCGCCCGCGCTCCGGCGCCCGCCGCCCGATCTCGAGCGGAGAGCATCCCCGTGGCCGTCGCCGAGCGTGGAGCGGCCGCGCCCCGAGCCCGCCACTGCCGGCCGAGCCACGCCCGCCCATCGGCCAGCTCGCGCCGCCCAAGCGATACGCGCCGGAGGGCGATGTCGAGTGGCCACAGGAGCAGCGCCAGGATAAGCAGCCACGGCCACAGCTCGGTGAACGATGCGGTCAGGGTCAAGTCGTGCAACCACGGCTCCTCCGGAGCAGCGATTTCGCGCCCGTTGGTGGCCGCTCGAAGGGTGGCCAGGAACGGCTCGTTTGCTCCGAGGAGCCGGTACTCCGCGGAGACTGGAGACACCAGCCCGACGGTCCGCCCGAGGGCCGGACTGCCCGATCTGATCTGGGTGATCCGTACGGCATAGGCACCCGCGCCGATCTCGCCCAGGTCGTTCTCGTAGACACCCGGGGCGACCTGGTCCAGCTCGGCCTCGACCGGGGCAAGGTCTGGCCCGACGAGGACCGCCGAGGTGGTGTAGAAGTCGCGCGGCGAGCCATCCGCCTCCACCGACTGGACGTGCAACGTGGTCCGCCCATCCTTCACCTCGAAGGAGGCCTCGATTCCGCCGGTCTCCTCGCCCGGAAACGTCCAGCCCACGAGTTGGCTGAAGAACTTCGTGAAGCCCGGCCAGGTCGTCCAGTTGCGAGCCCAGCGGTCCGTCGAGTCGGAGGTCCAGGCCGCGCTTCGGCCGAGCCCGTATTGCCATTGGGCGAGGAGTGGGTCGTCGCGCGCCGTGATGAGGACAGTCTGCGCGGCGGACTTTGCGGTGGTCCCGTTGTAACCGAGCAGCTGCGGGAAGCCCTCGGTCAGCCCTCGCAGGATCGGGGAGGAGCTTGTCTGGATCGGAAAGAACGCCTCTTCGATGATCTGCTGGCCGGCGATCTGCTGGGTCTCCTTCAGGAAGATGTCGGGGATCGAGGCGGGATTGGCCGCCGAGTAGAAGCGCCCGCCCGCCTGCGTCGCGAGCTGCTCGAGGAACGGATTCGATCCGCCTCCGGCACCAACCGTCGAGAGGGTGATCCCGGCGGCCTTCATCCGGGCGATGATCGCGTCGTACTGGCCCGAGCTGGACCAGCCGTCGGTCAGCAGGAT
>CAZOJS010000077.1:0-10096 GCA_964580175.1 uncultured Anaerolinea sp.
GCCGGGTGCTGGGAGACATGGAGCGTCGGTGTCGACATCGACGAGGGCCTCTCGATGGGAGTGATCACGGCCGCCGTTGGGCGGCATGATGACGGGCGTCCGTCGCATCGTAGCATCGGGACAGGTGACCGATCGGCCTCCAGATTGACGCCCCGATCCCGCCTGACTACCGTGGCGCTGAGCGGTCGGTGGCGACCGGCCCGACGGCCCTCCGAGTGCCCTCGGATCGTCGTTGGCCGTGCCCAGGCCGCCCTGCCCGGGCACCGGCCGCGTGCCGGTGTCTGGGCGTTCTCGATGTCGATCCTCAGGAGACCCGCCAGTCGTGCCCACCGCCAGCACCGCAGGCCGAGCCCGCCAGCGGAAGGTCGCTCCGCCGATCCTGGTCCGGCAGATCCGCGACGGGATCGAGGAGAGCGTTCATCGCGGCGACGTCGTCGAAGCGGATGCGAGCGGCCGAATCCTGCGCGCCATCGGCGACCCGAATCAACCGGTCAGCCTGCGCTCGTGCGTCAAGCCGTTCGGCCTCACCGCGCTGATCGAGGCCGGTGGCGTCGACGCGTTCCGGCTGGAGCCACAGGAGCTGGCGGTCAGTGCGGGCAGCCACTCGGGCGAGGATGTCCATTGTCGGACTCTCCAGGCCATGTACCGGCGGACGGGTGTTTCACAGGCCGCGCTTGCCTGCGGCTCGGACGGCATGCCGCTCGACGCGCTCACGGCGGCCAGACTCGCCCGCGACGGCGAGAAGGCAAGTCCCGTCCGCCACATGTGCTCCGGTCAGCATTCGGTCTTCCTCCTGTTGTGCCGGCTGCACGGATGGGATGTGGACGGCTATTGGCTGGAGGCACACCCGGCGCAGGTCACCTATCGAGCCGCCGTGGCGCGGGCGTTCGGGACGACACCGGCCAAGCTCCGGATGGCCATCGACGGCTGCGGAATCCCCACCTATGCATTTCCGCTGCACGAGGTCGCCCGGGCATACGCCGTGCTGGCCGATCCGGCGGGTATCCGGACCACCGATCCGAGGGCATCGCTCAAGTCGGCGCTGACGATCGTGCGCGATGCGATGCTGGCGCACCCGGAGCTGGTCGCGGGCAGCCGGGATCGCCTCGATACCTCGATCATGAAGGCGGTGCCCGGACGCGTCGTGTCCAAGGGCGGCTCGGAAGCGCTGCGCGGTCTGGCCATCCTGGAGGGACCGCGGGGAAGTGGGGCGGACCATCCGGCATCGGGGATGGCCGTCAAGATCGAGGACGGCGGCGGGTACGAGCGCGCCACCTGGGCGGCAACGGTCGAGGCCCTCCGCCAGGCCGGCGTCCTCGCCGGTCAGTCCCTCCGGGTGCTTGGGCGGTACCACCGCCCAAGCGAGATCGATCCGCACGGCAGGGTCAGCGCCGAGACGATTCCGTTCTTCGAACTCGCCCCACTCACGGAGCTGATCTCGAGGTCCGGCTAGAAGGCGCCGCCCACGCTGTCGTCTGACGAAATCCGTCCCGGTCGGCGACACTGAAGTCCATGGCGAACGACCCGCACCGCGTCCTGGGCCTCACTCCGGCGGCCTCGGCTGCCGAGATCAAGCGTGCCTATCGGGCCCTGGCCAAGGCCAATCATCCTGACTCGGCCGGAGAGACGGCACTTCCCAGGTTCCTCGCCATCCAGGCGGCCTACGAGCAGCTGACCGGAATCCGCGGCAGTTCCGTCCGTTCCAGGGCAGGGGCAGCGCCCGCCACGCCGTGGAAGGCCGATCCGGCTCGGGCGCGAGAGGCCCGTGATCGGGCTCGCCCCCGCGAAGCGCGCGGCAACGACCCCGGGGCCGGGGAACCCGGCGGTCGCACGCGCGAACGCGGTCCCGATCGGCCGTCTGGCAGCTCCGGCTCACGGGGGCCGGCCGGAGGTCCGAACCGCTCCCCAGGGGGTCCGCGTCGCAGAGCGACCAAGAAGGCGACCTTCGGCTCGACGACCTACGGCGAGGTCCGCGATCCTGCCGATCCCGCCGAGCCGGCCGACCCAGCCTGGGAGGGGGCATCCTGGTACGGACCATCGAGCGGCGAGTACTGGAGAATCAATCCGCGTGAGTACGCAGATCCACGGAAGCACGGACCCGAGTACCAGGCCCGCGCAGCCGAGCGCGCAGCGCGATCCGGGGCCCGGGCTGAATCACGGGCAGTCGGCGATGATGGCAAGGCGGCGCCAGGCACGGCCGGGCCCCGAGGCGCCGAACCCCGCACGGCCGAACCGGGATCGGCTGATCACCACGGCCAGGCGGCTCGGACACATCGAGCCCGAACGGAGGCGGCGACCGGCGTGGACGCACAGCGGGCGGCCCGAGGGGGCCGCGCCAGAGCCACAGCATCCGCCCAACGGGCAACTGAGGCCCGTGCCGCAGCTGCGCGGGCCGCGAGCTCCCGCGCGGCCGAAGCCGCCGCCGCCGCGACCAGCGCGCCCCCGCGATACGACGAAACGAACGGGTACGACACGGTCGCGGCGCCGGCCGCCCTGTGGGCATTCCCGTCCGGCCTCGCCCGGCTCGACGCAGGTCCGTTCCGGCGGATCGGCCTCGCCCTGATCGCCTGGCCCCCGCTCGGGATCGGGGCTGCCGCCGTCATTGGCGAGGCCACGGGCTGTGCTGCGTTTTCGGCGACGTGCACCAGCACCGCCCAGCTCTATCCGTGGGCCGCGCAGGCCGCCATCATCGCCGTCCTGGCGATCGTGCCCGCGATCGCTCGGCTGCTCGCCGGGGGAACTGCGGCGGTCATCGTGCTGGCTTTTCCGGCCGCAGCCGCACTGTCCGCGAGTGGCGCCAACTACGATCGGACCTACGGCCCGGCATCGCTGATCGCCGTCCTCGCTCTCGGCTGGATTGCGGGCGTGGCGGCCATGACGGTCCGAGCGCTCCGAATGCGGACCCGGGGCTGAGCCGTATGCTCGACTCGTGACCGTACCCGCCGGCTCGCGCCGCCCGGCCGCCCGCGACCTGTCCACGGCCGCCCAGGATTACCTCCTTGCGCTCCGGGTCACCGCCGGTGATGGCGCCCGCGTCACCGCCGCGCAGGTCGGCAGGAAGCTCGGCGTCAGCCCGCAGGCGGCGAGCGAGATGTTCCGTCGCCTGGTCGCCGATGGACTCGTCCTGCAGGCAGAGGCTCGCGAGTGGCTCCTCACGCCGTCCGGCCGGGCTGCGGCCGACGGCATCTTCCGGCGCCATGCCCTGTGCGAGTGGCTGCTGACGGAGATCGTGGGACTTGGCTGGGCCGAATCGGACGTCGAAGCCGAGCGCTTGCAGGCGGCCATCTCACCTCGTGTCGAGGCTCGTCTGGACGAACTGCTCGGGCATCCCGAGACCTGCCCGCACGGCAACCCGATCGACATCGAGGCCACCCAGCGCCGACCGGCCGGGGTGCGCCTGTCCGACACGGCAGCCGGCGATCGGATCACGGTCTACCGGATCACGGAAGAGGCGGAGGAAGACCCGGGGCTGCTCTCCTACCTCGAAGCGCGAGGCCTGCGGCCAGGCGTCCATGTCACTGTCCTCGCCCGGTCCGAGTCGCTCGACTCCCTGACCCTCGAGGGACCGCTCGGCCGGGCGACCCTGGGGCTCCGACCGGCGAGCCTCATCAGGATCCTGCCGGGCAGCGCCGATCCGGCGCTCTTTCATCGCGTGCCGGGCCGTACCTGATCGCCGGCCTTCGGGCCGTGGCCCCCGCACGCGATCCGCTGATCCCGCGTCGCGGCCCTAGAATCAAGGCATGTCCGAGATCCGCGTCCGCATCGCCCCGAGCCCGACTGGGCCGCTCCACGTCGGGACCGCCCGAACGGCGCTGTTCAACGCCCTGTTCGCCCGGCATGTCGCCGGCACGTTCCTGCTGCGGCTCGAAGACACGGATGTCGCCCGGAGCACGGCGGCCTTCGAGGCAGACATTCTGGATGGCCTCCATTGGCTCGGGATCACCTGGGACGAGGGCCCCGATGCGACCGGCGGTGATGATCGCGGTCCCTTCGGACCGTATCGACAGATGCAGCGACTTGAGTTGTATGCGACGGCCGCGGCCGACCTGCTCGCGCGCGACCTCGCCTATCCCTGTTTCTGCACGCCCGGCGAGCTCGAGGCGGACCGGAAGGCACAGGAGGCCGCCAGGATGCCGCCGAAGTACGTCGGCCGCTGCGGCCTGCTGACGGCGGACGAACGGGCGATTCGCCTTGCCGAAGGCGGCCCGGCCGCCGTTCGCTTCCGTGTCCAGCCCGGCGTGGTCGGGTTCGAGGACGCCGTGCGCGGCCTCGTTGAATTCGACACGACGAATCTCGGTGGCGACTTCGTGATCGTTCGCGGCGACGGCACGCCGCTCTACCACTTCACGGTCGTCATCGACGACGGGGCGATGCAGATCAGCCATGTGATCCGGGGCGAGGATCACCTGTCCAACACCCCGAAGCACATCCTCCTGTTCCGGGCGCTCGGCTACTCCGAGCCGGTCTTCGCCCACCTGCCGCTCATCCTCAACCCGGATCGAACCAAGATGAGCAAGCGCAAGAGCCAGACCGCGATCTCCGACTACATCGCCGAGGGATTCATCCGCGAGGCCCTCGTGAACTACCTGGCGCTGCTCGGCTGGTCGACCGGCACGGAGGAGGAGATCCTGTCGTTCGACGAGATCGCGGCGCGCTTCGACCTCGAGCACGTGCAGAAGGGTGGCGCGGTCTTCGACCGAGAGCGGCTCGAGTGGCTCAACGGCCAGTGGATCCGGCGTCTCGATGACGAAGACCTCGTCACGCGGCTCCTGCCGTTCCTCGAGGCCGAGCACGTGGCCGGCACGATCGATCGAACCCCCACGGCCGACGAGTTGCGTCCGCTCCTGCCGATGATCCGCGAGCGCCTCCCGACGCTCGGCGCGGTGGGGGACCTGATCGGGTTCCTGTGGGTCGATCAGCTCACCGTGGACCCGGGCGTGCTGGTGCCCAAGCGCTGGGACGTCGCGACGACCCGCGACGGCCTGCATGCGGCAACAGCCGTGATCGCCGACACCGGCGCCGTGAGTTTCGAAGCGGACGAACTCGAGCCACCGCTGCGCGCCCTGGCCGAAGCCCGGGGCTGGAAGGCGGGCGATCTGTTCATGGCCATCCGCGTCGCGGTGACGGGCCGGACCGCCACGCCGCCGCTCTTCGACACGCTCGTCGCCCTGGGCCGCGAACGCGTCCTCGCGCGACTCGATGCGGCCATCGCGACCCTGGTGGCCGCCGCAACAGGCGAAGGGAGCGGATCGTCGGAGGGAGGATGACCCGACGTCGCCCGTGGCTGGTCGTCCTGATCCTGTTGACCTTCGCGCATCCCGCCGGCTGCTCGGACTTGTTCGGCTGTCACTCCAAGACGCGCCGGCGCCGGCAGGCCTGGCGCGACCAATCGCCGAGTTTGGGTCGACGCTCGCATCGCAGCTCGATCGGCCTCTGGCCCACTCGCGATTCGTGCGGACTGAGACGGGTCCCGACAGGCTCACGATCCTCATCTTTGAGCTGCGGTCATACCCGTTCGTCCTGCCCGGTGAGCTGGCATACCTCGCCTCTCGCTGCACGCCGCTCGAGGCTCTCGACCCCCGGGGAATGGGCGGCGGAATCGTGCAGGGAGACCCGGCGACCGACGTCGAGCTGGAATACCTCCGTTCGGACGCACAGGAGCCCTGCCCTGAGCCGCCGGGGGATCCCGCGCCCGGCGAACCGTCGTCGTGACCTCTCGTGACGCTGGGAGCAGCATTCCTGCGGGATGCGGCCCCGGCCAGCCCCGTCTGACGACCGCCTCGCCGCCCGCGGGCATCTCGCGCACCAAGACTCGTGCGTAGCCGGCGTCCGCAGCGCCGCGGCCGGCCGTCGAGCCAGCCCGTGGAGGCGCCGATCGCCGTTGGAGCCACAGCACAGGCCTGTTCCCGCCAGGGAGGTCCCGATTATGACGCTGGGGGCGTCACGGACCGGCTCGCGGTCGCGACCGCCGACCCAGGCGTGGATGGCACCTGCCCGGCTGGCCCGGAGGCGGCCCAGCGAATGAGATGCTCTCCCGACCGTCGCGGCGGGCCGTCTGGCGAAGACAGGGCAACTCGGCGTTAACACGCGTCGCTAAACTCGGCGTCGATGGCCAGAACGATCCTCGTCGTTGAAGATGAGCCGACCCTCCGCGAGACCCTGGTCGAGGCGCTGGAAGCGGATGGGTTCCGGGCAGTATCGGCGGGCGACGGGCGAGCGGCGCTCGAGCGCTTTCGCGCCGAGCAGCCGGACCTCATCCTCCTCGACCTCATGCTTCCGGAGCTGTCCGGGATCGAGGTTTGCCGGATCATCCGAACCGAGTCGTCCGTTCCGATCGTGATGCTCACGGCGCGTGACTCCGAGGTGGACAAGATCGTCGGCCTGGAGCTGGGAGCGGACGACTACGTGACGAAGCCGTTCAGCCTCCGCGAGCTCTCGGCGCGGATCCGGGCGATCTTCCGGCGCGCCGAGCAGTCCGCGGCGGCCGCGGGCCCGACCGTCCTCGATGTTGGTGGGGTCCAGGTGGACCTCGCGGGGCATCGCGTCCTCCGCGACGGGCGCCAGATCCCCATGAAGCCCAAGGTCTTCGAGTTGCTGGCCTTTCTTGCCCGGCACCCCGGCCAGGTGATGAGCCGCGACCAACTCCTGGAGCAGGTCTGGGGCTATGACTACGCCGGCGAGACGCGGACGGTGGACGTCCACGTCCACTGGCTCCGTTCCGCGATCGAGCCGGATCCGGAGAACCCAACCCTGATCCAGACGATCCGCGGTATCGGGTACGTCCTTCGGCGGCCCGCCTGACCCGACGTTGACACGCCGCACACACTGCGTTGACGGCGGCCCTCGATCTTGGAGCCATGCTCGGATCGACCCCCGCGGAGCTCCTCCCGACCGGTGGAAGTATCGACTCCGGGACACTGGGTTCGGCGGTGCACGACCACGGTGCGCCCGAACCCGCCGCCGCCTGTCACGAGCCGACTGCCGCACCCCCGCTCCTCCGGGGCCGCGGCGGCGGGCTCGTGGAGGCGGACCAAACGATGTCACTGTGTGCGCCCGACGATGTCGATACCGTCGTCGCCCAGCTCGCTCCGATCCGGTCCCACGAGTCACTCGCTTCGTCGCTCTCGCGTGAGGCCAACCCGGACGATGCCGTAGTCCGGGCCGCCTACGCTCTGGTCTGGGCTGATCTGGCGCTCGTGGTCGCCCGCCGGACGACCCGGCGTGCGCGGATCCGGGCGATGACCGTCCGTCCCCGGCGCGCCCGCCTCAGAGGACCCGGCTAAGGAGCTCCCAGGCGAGCCACGCGACGCCCCAATGGACCGCCGACAGCCGGTGGCTCGAGCCCGTTCCGATGGTCGCGGACGCGATGACGTGGGTCGTCAAGACGGCGTGGACGCGGCCCTCGACGACGAGCGCGGCAATCTGCGCGTCACCACCCATGGGTCCGGACAGCAGCGCGGTGACGTTCCCGCCGACCTTCTCGCGAAGCAGGGCCCTCGTGGTCGCAGTCGCGACGATCGGGAACACGGCGAGCCGGTCGCGGTCGTACGTCGCCAACGCCACGAGGTCCGCCTTCGTGCCGTCATGGGCGATGAGGGCGAGCGCCTGGTCGTCGTGACCGGACCTGAATCCCCGGGAGCCCGGCCCACGAGCCGGGCGGATCGGGCCGCCGGTCGTCAACCGAACCAGAGTGCGAGATCCTGCGCGCACACACCCGCCGCGGACGATGATCCGCCGAGCCGCAGGACGTCGCCATCGCACGACCGAGCGCCCGTTTCACGACCGCTCGCCGCCCGCGCGACGATCGGACCACGCGCCGGAGTGGCGACGTGCCCCGGCGACGCGTTCGACGCGCCGGCCGCCCCGCCGGGCTTGCCGAGCGCGTAGGCATGGACGGTGTCGGCGGTGGCGGCGTCGCCGTCTGGGTCGGGATCGGGCCGCTGGAGTGTCGTGCCCTCGATGTGCAGGCCGCGCTTCACGGGGTCCTCCCTTCCGAGGCTGTGCTTCCGACACCCTTCCTGACTGTTCCCGGCGACGCATCTGCCGCGGGGCAGGCCTTCATCCTCGGCCCCCGCTGTTCGTCGACTGTTTCGCCCCAGTTAACCCTCGCTCCGCCAGAATCGGCGGACCGTCGGGTCGAGGCGCGGCATCGAACGGGAACATGACGGACGTAGCCCGTCACATTGGGTGGAGGTGGCTCCAGCGATCCGCCGCTATCCTTCCCGCCATGCGCCTGAGCCAACTCTTCTTCGCCAGTCTCCGGGACGATCCCGTCGACATCGAGATGCCGTCGCATCGACTCCTGCTCCGGGCCGGGTACATCCGCCAGCTCGGGGCCGGGATCTACTCGCTCCTGCCCCTCGGATTCCGGGTGACGAAGCGCGTCGAGCAGGTCGTTCGGGAAGAGATGAACCGGATCGGCAGCCAGGAGATGGAGATGCCGGTCGTGCACCCGGCGGACCTGTGGCGCGAATCCGGACGGTACGACGAGATCGGTCCGGAAATGGCCAGGTTCAAGGATCGGGCCGGCCGGGACATGGTCCTGGCCATGACCCACGAGGAGGTCGTGGCCGATCTCCTGCGCGACATCGTGAAGAGCTACCGCCAGCTCCCGATGATGGTCTATCACTTCCAGACGAAGTTCCGGGACGAGCCCCGTTCCCGGGGCGGGTTGATCCGCGTCCGCGAGTTCGTGATGAAGGACGCCTACAGCATCGACCGGGACGAGGCCGGCCTGGACGCGAGCTACTGGGCCCAGCACGGCGCCTACGTCCGGATCTTCGAGCGGCTCGGGCTCAGGGCGATCTCGGTCGCCAGTGACCCCGGGATGATGGGCGGAAGCCTGGCCCACGAGTTCATGGTCCTGAACCCGGCCGGCGAGGACGTCCTTGTCCTGTGCGAGGCCTGCGACTACGCCGCGAACCGCCAGGTGGCCGCGGTCCCCAAGCCGGCGCCGCCGGCCGAGGAACCACTCCCGACAGAGGCCATCGAGACGCCCGGCACGGCCACGATCGCCGACCTCGCGAGGTTCCTCGGCGTGGGCACGGAGCGGACCGCGAAGGCGACGTTCTTCATGACCGGAGACGGCCGGCTCATCACGGCGATCGTCCGAGGCGATCACGACGTCAACGAAACGAAGCTCGTCAATGCCGTCAAGGCGATCGGCGGGATTCGGCCGGCGACCCTCGACGAGATCAAGGCGGCCGGCATGGAAGCCGGCTACGGCTCGCCGATCGGCGCCCACGACACCACGGTCGTCGTCGATGACCTGGTGGTGCGGTCACCGAACCTCGTTGCCGGCGCAAACCGGGCCGGCTACCACCTGAAGAACGTCAACGTGCCCCGCGACTTCACCCCCGACCTGGTCACGGACATCACGAGCGCTCGTGAGGGCGACCCCTGTCCGGAGTGTGGCGGCTCGGTGATCCTTCGCAACGGGATCGAGGTCGGCAACATCTTCAAGCTCGGGACGAAGTACACGGTGGCCCTCGGGGCGACGTACCTCGGCGAGGATGGTCAGGCGCACCCGATCGTCATGGGCTCGTATGGGATCGGCCTGGGCCGGAACGTCGCTTGCATCGTCGAGGCCCACCACGATGAGAAGGGGATCGTCTGGCCGGACGAGGTTGCACCGTACGCGGCGCACCTGGTCACGATCGGGGCCGCCAAGGACCCGAGCGTCGCCGAGATTGGCGACCGCCTCCACGGCGTTGCGGCGGACGCCGGCCGCGACATCCTGTACGACGACCGCAACGAGTCTCCCGGCGTGAAGTTCACCGATGCCGAGCTTCTCGGCATGCCCTGGACGGTGACGATCAGCCCGCGCTCACTCGCTGCCGGCGGGGCCGAGGTCACCCGCCGGGAAACCGGCGAGCGGACCACGGTCCCGGTCGAGATGCTCGAGCATTGGCTCCTGAACGGCTTCCCGAGTTCGGCGGCCGGAGGGGCCTGAGGCCCGGGCAAGCGCGCGGCGGGTCAGGCCGGCGGTTCGATCGGTCCGGCCGAGTTGGGCTCCGTGATGTCGACGACGATCAGGAAGCTGCCCCCATCGGTCCCGGTGGCCGACTCGGCAAGCGCCAGGCTGTGCGGGCGGCCG
>CAZOJS010000078.1:0-6175 GCA_964580175.1 uncultured Anaerolinea sp.
AGAGTTCGCCGGGACGTCGAGCTCGCATCGAGCCCGCGTGACCGGCGGCGCCGACGGAGCAACGGTCCGGAACCTCTCAGGCAATAGGGACCGCGCAGGGATGGGGACGCTGGAGAGCGTTGAGGACGGGAGCGATCCCGCCAGCGCGCGCCGACGGAGGAACCTGCGGTTGCAAGGCGCGCCGCCGGGACGCTCTCAGGCACCAGGACAGCGGGGCACCGAGGAGGTGCTACGCCGATGCCCGAGACGCACAGTGAGCTTGAGTTTGCCGATCGACACATCGGACCCGATGCGGCCGACGTCGCCGACATGCTCCGGACGATCGGACAGGCTTCCCTCGATGAATTGATTCGGGCCACACTGCCGGCGGCGATCCTCCGGGACAAAGATCTGGACCTGCCCGGGGCGCGTTCGGAAGCCGAGGCCCTGGACGACCTCCGGGCGATGGCGGCGGCGAATCAACCGCTCCGATCGCTGATCGGGATGGGCTACCACGACACCATCACCCCGCCGGTGATCCAGCGGAACGTGCTCGAGAACCCGGCCTGGTACACGGCCTACACGCCATACCAGCCCGAGATTGCGCAGGGGCGCCTCGAGGCCCTGATCAACTTCCAGACCGCGATCTGCGACCTGACGGGCATGGAAATCGCCAATGCCTCGCTGCTCGACGAGGGGACCGCAGCGGCGGAGGCGATCGCCCTGGCGCACAGCGTCTCCACCATCACTGACGGCAACCTCGTGTTCGTCGATACCGACACGCACCCGCAGACCATCGCCGTGCTGCGGACGCGCGCCGAGCCGCTCGGCATCCAGGTCGTGGTGGCATCGCCGCCGGAACTCCTGGCACGTGCAGCGGCGCCGCATGACGGTGAGCGACCCTACGCGCTCCTCCTCTCCAATCCCGGGTCGTCGGGCGCCGTGCGATCGCTTCACGCTGACATCAAGGCCGCCCATGCGGCCCGTCTGCTCGTGGTCGTCGCGACGGACCCACTTGCGGCGGTGCTCCTCGAGAGCCCCGGGGCCGAGGGCGCCGATGTCGTCGTCGGGAGCAGCCAACGCTTCGGGGTCCCGATGGGCAATGGAGGACCACATGCGGCGTTCATGGCCACGCGATCGGCCTTCAAGCGCTCGCTCCCCGGGCGCCTGGTGGGTGTCAGCGTGGATGCAGACGGTGCACCGGCGTACCGGCTCACCCTCCAGACGCGCGAGCAGCACATTCGGCGCGAGAAGGCGACCTCGAATATCTGCACTGCGCAGGTCCTCCTGGCGGTCGTCGCCAGCATGTACGCGGCGTGGCATGGGCCATCGGGCCTTCGATCGATGGCCGAGCGCGTGCACGCACGAGCCGCTGCCCTGGCGGCGGGCCTGGGTGAGGTCACCGGCCTGTCGCTCCGACACGGCCGCTTCTTCGATGCCGTCGCCATCGAGACCGGTTCCGCGGCGCGCGCAGACGCCCTGATTGGGGCGGCCGCCGCCGCCGGCTTCGAGCTTCGACGTCTCGACGCCAGCGGTGTCGGTCTGGCCTGCGACGAGACGACCACAGAGGATGACGTATTGAAGGTGCTCGCCGTACTCGGCGCGACGCCGCCCGCTTCGGAGGCCGTGGCCGCCCTCGTCGCCGAAAGCCTGCCCGCCGAGGCGCGCCGATCCGATCCGATCCTCACTCACCCGGTCTTTTCGTTGTATCGGTCCGAGACCGAGATGCTCCGCTACCTCTTCCGGCTCGCCGAGAAGGACGTGACCCTGACCCGGTCGATGATCCCCTTGGGCAGCTGCACGATGAAGCTGAATGCCACGACCCAGATGATGGGCATCGGCCTGCCCGGCTTCGCGCGGGTCCACCCATTCAGCGATCCGGCCCGTCTCCCTGGATACGCCCGGCTTTTCGCGGATCTCGAATCCTGGCTCGCCGAGATCACCGGGTTCGCAGCGGTCAGCCTGCAGCCGAACGCCGGCTCGCAAGGCGAATTCTCGGGTCTCCTCGCGATCCGCCGCTGGCATGCCTCACGGGGCGACACCAATCGGCGGGTCTGCCTGATCCCGGCCTCCGCCCACGGCACGAATCCTGCGAGCGCGGTGATGGCCGGCTTCCGGGTCGTGGTGGTCGCCACCGATGATCTCGGCAACGTCGACCTGGCCGATCTTCGGGCCAAGATCGCCGCCAACGCGACCGACCTTGGTGCACTCATGATCACCTACCCGAGCACCCACGGCGTGTTCGAGGGTTCGATCGTCGAGATCTGTCGCCTCGTCCACGAGGCGGGCGGCCAGGTGTACATGGACGGCGCGAACATGAACGCCCAGGTCGGGTTGTCGCGACCCGGGGACATCGGGGCCGATGTCTGTCATCTGAATCTGCACAAGACCTTTGCGATTCCGCACGGCGGCGGGGGCCCGGGCATGGGCCCGATCGGCGTCGCCATGCATCTCGCCCCATTTCTTCCCGGCACCGGTCTCACCGACCCAGGGCGCGTCTCGTCGGCTACCTTCGGCAGCGCGAGCATTCTTCCGATCACATGGGCGTACGTCGCGATGCTCGGCACGGTCGGGGTCAGGCGCTCCACGCAGATCGCCATCCTCAACGCGAACTACCTGACGAAGCGCCTCGATGAGGCTTTCCCGGTCCTGTATGTGGGCGCCAACGGAACCGTCGGCCATGAATGCATCCTCGACGTGCGGCCTGCGACCGCCGCCAGCGGCGTGACCGTGGACGACATCGCGAAACGCCTGATGGACTTCGGATTTCATGCTCCGACGATGAGCTTCCCGGTGGTCGGCACCCTCATGGTCGAGCCGACCGAATCAGAGTCGAAGGCCGAGCTGGATCGCTTTGCGGACGCCTTGCTCAAGATCCGCGCCGAGATCGCCGAAATCGAGGCGGGCACGATCCCGCTGGAGTCCAGCGCCCTGCGGAACGCCCCCCACACGGCGGCCGACCTGCTCCGCGAGGAGTGGGCCCGTCCGTACACCCGCGAGCAGGGCGCCTTCCCGCTGCCGTGGGTGAAGGCACGCAAGTACTGGCCACCAGTGCGCCGGGTCGACAACGTCTACGGCGACCGCAACGTCGTCTGCTCGTGTCTTCCTATCGAGGCGTACGCCGAGGCTGCGGGGGAGACCCAGCGGCTGGAAGTGATGGGGTAGCGGGAGCGACTACGGCGAAGGTGTACCGATCACCGTCGAGGTTGGCTGCACGAACGCCAGCGCCTCGGGCGCCCCGCCGAGCTGCATGATTGCCGGCTCCCAGGTAAACGTTCCCTCGTTGACGATCCTCGCCAGGTAGCGCAGGTGCGCACGATGCCCCTCGCGTGCTGAGTTCGTTGCACAGAACGTCACCTTCTGGCCGACGACCGAGGACGGCCAGGTCACGCCTCCTGATTCGACGTACGTGCCGAAGATTGACAGCGGAGCCATGCCGGACGGCACCAGGTCCAGGACGTCATAGCAGCCGTTTTCGGGGGCCGTGCTCCCGAACGTGGCGATGAGATCGACGACGACAACCCGGCCGGCGGGGATGGGGTTGCCCTGGACGGCCCGCGTCAATGTCAGGTCCGAGCTCGGACGAAGCCCCGAGACGGCGACTCCGACGGTCGCCTCGATCGCTACCCCAACGGCCCCGGAGAGACGCTCGAGTGCCAGCCCGGCCCGCTGGCCGGCCGTCAACTCAAGGGTGAGGGAGTCACCAGCTTCGAGGCTGACTACGCGTCGCTCTCCGTCGACCGTGTAGGCGAAGGATGCCGCAGCGGCCGGTGTCCTCGCGATCGTGCCGCGGATGAAAGCCGCAAGATCGAGGGCATGGCTGGTGTCCTTCCCAGGGTTGGCCATCACGTAGTCGGCCATCGCCGGCGCGAGCGGGTCGCCGAGTCCCGCAGCGAGCACGCTGAGCAGCGACGTCGCGTCCACGATTTCCTCGAGACCAGTGCCGACCCGAAGGCGCACCCAGGAGCCCAGCCGCTCACCGTGTGCGCTCAGCAAGCCACGTTCGATCTCGAGTGCGGTCGCGTCGTCCCCGATTGCCGCGTACCCGAGTGCCAGGTAGATCTGTTCCACGGGCGTGAGATCCGGCAGGGCACCGATCTCCCGCAGCTCGGCCAGCACCTGCTCGCCCAGGGCCGCCTGCCCCGCCACGACCGCGATGGCGAGCTCACGTGGGGCGGACTTCAGGTCACGAATCTGCCCAAGTACGTAAGCAAGGCCATCGGGGTTCAGGCCATCCGGGGCGTCGAGCGCCACCCGCACGGCCAGCCACGGGTCGACGCCGCCATACGGCAGCAGCCCGATTCCCGGGATGACGTTTCCGGTCGCGTCGTCGAACTCCCCGAGGGGGTAGCTTGAGAGATCGATGTCGAAGGTCGGCAACGATGCCGGGTCGCGGCCGAACTCGTCGATCAGCAATCGGCGCGCCATCGACTGGGCCAGGGCCCGGTCCAGGCGAGAGCCCGACGGCTGGGCCAGCCCGATGAGGAGCGGCAGATAGCGGCCGCGACCGGCGTCGCTGAACGTGTAGGTGGTGATTCCCGTGGCGACCGGGAGGGATGGGAGCGCGCCGCCGACGGTCCCGTATGCGGTCCGGACCTCGCCGAGTCGCGAGTCGATGACTCGGAAGGTCGCGAGCAGGCGATCGGTCAGCGGCTTGCCTGCAGGGTCCGCCCGAGTCAGGGCCCTGGCCGTGATGTCGATGGATTGCACTCCGAGGGCCAACGCGGGCAGTTCGACGCGAACCGGGCGGAACGCCGTCCCGGATACCGTCGTCGGGGCCAGTCCGAGCGACGTCGACGCGATGGTGAACTCGACCGGATCACCGTCCGCCAGGCCCTCACCGAAGGCACGAAGCTGGACGGCGGGCCGGTCGGAGACGAGATACGTGTCGGCCGTCGTCGCCTCGACGAAGAACGGCAGACCCACCGGCACCAGGAGTTCACCGACGCCGGCCTGGAGGGAGGCGGTGACGGCACTGGCGGCGACATGCCACGAGGTGAGATCGTCAGACAGCTTGACGGTCAGCGTTGCCTTGCCGGCGCTGTCCGTGGTCAGTTCGGTGAAGAAGAGCGTGTCCCGGAAGTCGCTCCGGGGACCGCCTCCGGTCGTGTCGCCGCCCTCACCCTCGAACCCGGTCTGCGTCGGTAGCTGGTGCGTCGCGGTCAGGCGGACGATCCCGCTGTCGACGCGCGCGTAGAGGTTGTCGAGGGGGCTGGGCGTCGAGGCGCCGCCGATGGCGTAGAGCTTCTCGTCCACCCCCTGGAGGACGACACTGGTCGCGATCGGACCCCCGGCCTCATCCGCGGTCGTGACGGACAGCGTCGCCGTCTCGCCCGGCCGGTATCGCTCGCGGTCGGACGTGATGGTTACCTTGATCGATCGCTGGGCCGTATCGAAGTTCGCCCACGTCGCCGCTTTGGGCGCATAGGTCGTCCCCGTGAACCGCACGCCGATGACGAAGATGCCCGGCGCATCGGTCGCCGCGAACGTGCGGCGGAAGGTCGACGAATCGGTGACGGCCGCGGACACAAGTCCGCCCTGGGCCGCGAGGAACAGGTAGCGGTTGTCTCCACCGGACGGGGAGATCTGCCCGGCGTCGGCGATGTTCCACGCCACCTGGCTGCCGATCCGATATGGGGTCTCTCCGGCGAGACTGCCGTCGGGCATCTGGAATACGGGGCCTATGTCCTCCCACCATGGCGGGTCCACGGCCTGGCCGGCCTGGATGGTCCTGCGCTGAAGGCGGCCCAGGTCGTCCTTAATGGACAGGGCCACCTCGTACTGATGGGTCGGGTTGCTGACGGCCAGCGAGAACGCGATTCGGCCATCGGTGTCGGAGGTCACCGTGAGCGTCTTGAACGGCTTGCGCTGCGTGTCGTACTCGTAGCGCGGCCGGACGACCTTCTCGATGAAGTCGTAGTCGGTTCCGACCTGGCGCTTGACCGGGATGAGCTCGGTTACCTGGATTTGGAGGTTCTTTCCTCCCACGGATGCCCCGGCGGCATCGCCATTCCACGAGCCATCCGCGAGCTGGCGCTCCACCTTCGCGAGGTCGACCAGGTTCAGCGAACCGGTCACCTGGAGCTGGCCGTCGGCCACGACACCGGCCGCCGTCAGGTGGTACGCGGTCGGGAAGACGAGGGCGGAACCGTTGGCCCAGATCTCGGCGCCCTCCGGGCCGGTCGGTCTTGCGCCG
>CAZOJS010000079.1:0-19837 GCA_964580175.1 uncultured Anaerolinea sp.
ACCAGAGCTGGTGCCATACGGTCGGCTACCTCTCGCCGATCCTCGCCGGGGCAGCCGTCGGAGCCCACCTGGGCGCACCGACGATCGACGTGGCGGCTGTCAGCGCGCTCCTGGAGACCGGTTTGTCCGCCCCGACCACCGCGGCCGTCGGGTCGATGGCTGCGGCCCTGGGGGGCCGGCGTGGCCTGATCGTTGTCGGCAGCGGCGTCGATCGCATCGCGGCTCGCGAGCTCACCCTCAAGGTCGAGGAGGGCGCCCAGATGCCGGCCGCGATGCGCGACCTCGAGACGATGCTGCATGGCCACCTGGCTGGAACGGACGCCGAGACCGGGCTGGTGCTGATCCTCGCGGATCGGTCCGCACGGGGCGCCCGGACGGCGCGGGCTCTCGGGCTGCTGCGGGCCTGCCGCGAGCTCGGGATCCGGGTCGGCCTGATCGCGGCGCCGGTCGTGGCCGGCGAAATCGATGTCAGCCTCACCGCGGCCGGCCGGATCCTCGTGCCGGATGCGCCGACGCTGTCATCGACCCTGGCTGCCCTGGTCGGCACCGCCGTACCCCTGCAGCGCCTGGCAGAGGGGCTGGCCGCGGAACGCGGAACGAACCCCGACGCGATCCGGCGCGACGACCCGCGCTACCTCGCGGCGGTCGAGGCCGTCGGCTGAACGCCGGGCTGGGTCTCAGCCGGACAGTTTGTGTTTGTATCACACAAACGTGTGATACCCTCCCCTTCTGACTGACTTTGAAGCGGCGTCGGGGCGCCGGACGTGGAGGATCGGAGATGGGTCAGGACTTCTTCTTCCCGCAGGTACCGGGACGCATTCCGTTCACGGGCGTCGGCTCGGACGAGCCGCTCGCCTTCAAGGTCTACCAGCCGGACCGTCTCGTCCTCGGGAAGCGGATGGAGGATCACCTCCGGATCGCGGTCTGCTACTGGCATTCCTTCAACTGGCCGGGCTCCGACGTGTTCGGCGTGGGCACGTTCGACCGACCATGGCTCGATCCACGGGTGGATCCGATGGCCGCGGCCCGGACCAAGCTGAGTGCCGCCTTCGAATTCTTCGACAAGCTTGGGGTCCCGTTCTTCTGCTTCCACGATCGTGACATGGCGCCCGAGGGCAGCACCTTCGCGGAATCAACGTCGAACCTCAAGACGATGGCCGAGCTGGCCCAGACTCACATGGAGCGGACCGGCGTGCGCCTCCTGTGGGGGACCGCCAATCTGTTCAGCCATCCGCGCTACGCCGCCGGCGCGGCGACCAACCCGGACCCGGATGTGTTCGCCTACGCGGCAGCCCAGGTCAAGGTCATGCTGGAGACGACCCATCGGCTCGGTGGCGCGAACTACGTCCTGTGGGGTGGCCGCGAAGGCTACGAGACGCTCCTGAATACGGACCTCCGGCGCGAAGAACAGCAGCTGGGCCGATTCCTCGGCCTCGTCGCCGAGCACAAGGCCCGGATTGGATTCAAGGGCGCCCTGCTCCTGGAACCCAAGCCCCAGGAGCCGACCAAGCACCAGTACGACTACGACAGTGCCACGGTCTATGGGTTCCTGGCTCGCCACAACCTCGAGGGCGAGTATCGGGTCAACCTGGAGGCGAACCACGCCACGCTGGCCGGTCACAGCTTCCAGCACGAGGTCGCCACCGCGATCGCGCTCGGCCTGTTCGGCAGCATCGACGCCAATCGAGGCGATTACCAGAACGGCTGGGATACCGATCAGTTCCCGAACTCCGTCGACGAGCTGTCGTTGACCCTGTACGAAATTCTGCGTGCCGGCGGATTCACCACGGGCGGCTTCAACTTCGATACCAAGCTCCGCCGCCAGAGCATGGATCGGAATGACCTGTTTCACGCGCACATCGGGGGTGTGGACACCCTGGCCCGCTCGCTCCTCGTCGGCGCCGCGCTGCTCGAGGATGGAGTGCTCGAAGACCTCCGTCGGGCGCGTTACGCAGGCTGGTCGGGCGATCTCGGCAAGTCGATCCTCAGTGGGGATGTCCTCTTCGAGATGCTGGCTGGCCGGGTGATGACCGGCGAGATCGACCCCCATCCTGTGTCTGGACGCCAGGAGCTCCTCGAGAACATCGTGAACCGGGCGATCTGGAGCGTCGACGCGGCCGAGGCTGGCGGGCGAACGTCGTAGCCTCGATGGGCGTCGTGCTGGGGATCGATGTCTCGACGACGGCCACCAAAGCCGTCCTCGTCGATCAGGACGGGCGGGTCAAGGGCGTCGGCACCGCCGAGTACGGTTTCGAGATGCCCGAGCCGCTCTGGAGCGAACAGGACCCGGCGCTCTGGTGGATCGCCGCGCAGGCGGCCATCAAGAGCGTGCTCGCCTCGTCCGCTACGCGGGGCGACGAGGTCGAGGCCGTCGGGCTGACCGGTCAGATGCACGGTGCCGTCCTGCTCGACGGAGCCGAGAAGGTGCTCCGCCCCGCGATCCTCTGGAACGACCAGCGGACGGCCGCCGAGTGCAGCGAGATCCGTGCCCTGGTGGGCCCCGAGCGCCTCGTTGCCATTACCGGAAACGACGCGATCACCGGCCTCACGGCGCCCAAGCTCCTGTGGGTCAGGCGTCATGAGCCGGAAGTCTGGGCGCGCCTGGCCCACGTCCTCCTGCCGAAGGATTACCTGCGCCTTCAGCTCACGGGCGACCTCGCGATGGACAAGGCGGACGGCGCCGGCACGCTGCTGTTCGACCTGGCTGCCCGTACCTGGTCGCCTGAAGTGCTGGGGGCGCTGGGCCTTGAGCCAGCCTGGTTTCCGCCCACCCACGAGGGGCCCGACATCACCGGGACCGTGAGTCGACGGGCGGCCGCCGCCACCGGCCTTCAGGAAGGCACGCCGGTCGTCGCGGGCGGCGGCGATCAGTCGGCCAATGCGGTCGGCGTCGGCGTCGTGGCTGCTGGAGCCGTCGCGATGTCCCTGGGCACGTCGGGTGTGATCTTCGCGGCGACCACGACACCGCTCTACGAGCCACGCGGGCGCGTTCACGCGTTCTGTCATGCCGTGCCCAATCGATGGCATCTGATGTCCGTGATGTTGTCGGCCGCCGGCAGCCTCCGCTGGCTGCGCGACACGATCGCTCCCGGCGAGTCGTTCGGCGACCTCGTCGCCCGCGCAGCCGACGTCCGTGCCGCGGAGGACGGCCTGCTGTTCCTGCCGTACCTGTCGGGCGAGCGGAGCCCGCATCCGGATCCGCTGGCGCGCGGTGCGTTCGTGGGGCTGGCCCTCCACCACGACCGGCGGCATCTCACCCGGGCCGTCCTCGAAGGCGTGGCCTTTGGCCTGCGCGACGGCCTCGACCTCATGGTTGACGCCGGCATGGCCCAACCGGTCCAGATCCGGGCATCGGGTGGCGGCCTCGCCAGTCCGCTGTGGGCCCAGATCCTCGCGGACGTGCTCGACGCCGAACTGGTCACCACCTCGACGACCGAGGGTGCTGCATTCGGGGCCGCCATCCTCGGCGCGGTCGGCGTCGGCTGGTTCGGTGACGTGGGCACGGCGACCGAGTCGCTCGTGCACACCCAGACAATCGCGTCGCCCGGGGCGGGAAGGGCGTCGTATTCCGCCGCGCACCTGGCCTACCGGGAGCTCTATCCGGCGCTCAGCCCGACGTTCCAGCGAGCGTAGCGAACTGGGCGGCGGCTCAAGGATCGGTCGCCGACGACGACGCGACCGTCAGTCGGTGGCCTGGGCCTTGGCCCCTTCGGCAGCCGCTTCGCTGGCCTGGCCCATGATGATCATCCCGAGGACTTCGTCTGGCGTGACCTCGCTCTTGGTCACCGTGCCCACGATCTTGCCGTGGTACATCACGCTGATCCGGTCGGACAGGTCGAATACGTCGTGAATGTCATGGCTGATCAGGAAGATCCCGATCCCCTCTGCCTTCAGCTGGCGAATGAGGTCCCGAACCTGCGCCGTCTCAGCCGGTCCGAGCGCAGCGGTCGGCTCATCCATGATCAGAATGCGGGCGTTGAAGTGCACCGCCCGGGCGATTGCGACCGCCTGGCGCTGGCCGCCGGACAACGATGCGACCGCCGACTTGAAGTTCAGGAAGTTCGGGTTGAGGCGTCCCATGACGGTGCGGGTGGCGCTCTCCATGGACGAGTCATCGAGCGTCCCCTGACGGGTGGTCAGTTCGCGCCCGAGAAACAGGTTCGCTGCAGAACCGAGGTTGTCGGCCAGCGCAAGCGTCTGATAGATGGTTTCGATTCCGAGCATCTTGGCATCGCGTGGGTTGCCGATGGTCGCCCGCTCGCCGGAAATCAGGATCTCGCCGGAATCGGGCGGACGGGCGCCGGACAGGGCTCGCATGAGGGTTGACTTGCCGGCCCCGTTGCCACCGACGAGCCCGACGACTTCGCCCGGGTAGAGGTCCACCGAAACGCCTTCGACGGCATGGACGCCACCGAACGAGACGGATATGGCGCGCATCTCCACGAGGGGTGCAGCGGTGCCGGTCATTACCTGCGCCTCCGTCATCGGGCACGCCTCCGGTTCAGCGTATCGAACGCGACGGCAACGATCAGGACGATGCCCGCGACGATGTCCTGAATGGGCGAATTCAGGCCGAGGAAGCTCAGCCCGTACTTGAGCGAGTACATGACGAGCGCCCCGAGCACGGCTCCCGAAATCGTGCCGATCCCGCCGGCGAAAGATGTCCCGCCGATGACCGCCGCGGCGATGACCAAGAGCTCGTAGCCCTGCCCTAGATCGAGCGTGGCGCCGTTCAGGCGAGCCGTCGCGATGGCCGCGCTGATCGCGCACAGGATCCCCACGAGGATGTAGATCTTCATGATCGTCCAGCGCGTGTTGATGCCCGCCAGCTCGGCCGCCTCCGGGTTGCCCCCGATGGCAAAGATGCTGCGTCCGAAGCGTTTTCGGGTCGCGAGGAACGTCATCACGATCGTGACGGCGATCACGATCATGACTGGCCAGGGGATACCCGAGTCGAGGATCAGTCCGCCCGGCGGTTCAACGATCCCGTTCCTCTCGGCGAACCGCGTCGCCAGCCCGGCAGGCCACTTGTAGGCATTGGCCACAGCCACGGCCCCGAGGGTGACCGCGGAGATGACAGTGCCGAGGAACACCTCGGCCCACATTGGGCGAACGGGGAACCCGAAGCGGCGGCGCTGACGACGCGAATACGCGAGCAGGAGTATCGCCGCGATACAGATGGTGATGCCCACGCCCCAGCTGATGGGACCGCCGAGGGATCCCGCGGGGCCACCGCCCATCGCCACGAACGGCTTGTCCGCCGGGGCCTGCGTGGTTCCGCCGCTGATGACCCAGACAACGCCGCGGAATGCAAGCAACCCGCCCAGCGTCACCACGAATGACGGAACCCCGACGTAGGCGATGATGAAGCCCTGGAGCCCACCGATGAGCGCCCCGAGCACGATCCCGATGCCGAGCGCCAGGATCCATCCATAGGGGGTGTCGACGCCGATGGTCGTCGGGTAGATCTCGTGCATCAGGACGGCGTAGGTCATGCCGACCACACCGACGACCGACCCGACCGAGAGATCGATGTTGCGCGAAACGATGACCAGGACCATGCCGGTCGCGAGCACCGCGACGGATGCAGCCTGGACGGAGAGCGTGAGAAGGTTGACCGGCTCGAGGAACTTGCCGCCGGTGACGATCCCGAAGCCTCCGATGATCACGACCAGGGCGGCAACCATGCCGAATAGCCGACGATCGATCTCGGTTGCTCGGAACAGCCTGGTCAGGGTCGCCAGGCCGCCGCCTGCAGACCGGTCGCCTGCCGTCCCGGAAGCCTCAGACATGCCCGTCGACTCCCTTCCCTCGTATGGGTGCGGCTGGCGTCCCCGGGGACCGGGGCCGCCAGCCGAATGACTGAACTATGTCCTGCTGGTCAGAGGGTTTCGGTCAGGGGCAGGTGCCCGTGACGCCGGCGCAGGCGACTTCCTTGGTGATCCACCCGGAGTCGACCACGACACTCAGGTTGTCCTTGGTAATCGGCGTCGGTGCGAGGATGATCGACTGCACGGTGTTGCCACCGGGCGTCGTGAACGGTTGGGCATCCACATCCGCTGGCGCCGCACCGGCCGGGAGGTCGGACGGGGCCTTGACGTCGGCGAGCGCAGTGCCGCCGCAGAGCTGCATGGCGACGCTGCCGGCGGTTGCACCGAGAGCGAAGGCGTCCTTCCAGACCGAGACGGCCTGCGTGCCGAGGCCCACCCGGTTGAGGGCTGCCGCGTCGCCGTCCTGGCCGCCGACCGGGATCGTGAGACCGATCGCGTCGAGGGCTGCGATCACGCCACCCGCCATGCCGTCGTTCTGTGAGAGGACAGCCTGGATGTCATTGACCGGAGTCGTTGAGTTCAGTGCCGCTTCCATGTTGTTCTTGGCGCCGACGGTGTCCCAGTTGGGTGTGTTCTGCTCGAACACGACCTTGATGGGGCCGCTCGTGTCGCCGAGGGCGGGAATGCCGGCCTCGGTCATGCCATCGCGCAGGAAGGTCGCGTTTGCATCGCCCGGGTCGCCCTTGATGATCGCGTAGTTGCCTTCGGGCACGAGTGCCATGATGCTTTCCGCGATGATCGTCCCGACCTTCTTGTTGTCGAAGCTGATGTAGAAGGCGTTGGGATCCTCGATCAGACGGTCGTACGAGATGACCGGAATGCCGGCGGACGTGGCCTTGGCAACGGCCGACTTGATCGCGTCGGCGTCCTTGGCGAGGATGATCAGGGCCCCTGCGCCCTTGTTGATCAGGGTGTCGATGTCCGTCAGCTGCTGCTCGGAACTATCGTTGGCATCGGTCTTGTCGTAGGTGCCGCCGGCTGCTTCAACCGCGGCGATGATCGCCGGCTCGTCGGCCTTCTTCCATCGTTCCTGGTCGTAGTTGTTCCAGGAAACGCCGACGAGACACTCCTTGGGGGCCTCGGTCGGCGCCGCCGTGGCGGCGCCCTCGGTCGGCGCCGCTGTGGCCGGTGCGGCGGTCGCGCCGCCTCCGCTTGAACATGCCGCGAACACGAGCGCGGCCACGGCCGTGATGGCCGCCATCTTCCGTACGAACATTGGCTTCTCTCCTCCTCCGGGCTTGCAAACATCACGCAGCGAGATACATCGCTAGGCTAGCACCCTCCATGAAGACTTCCAGTAGTCAAAACACCCGGGCGCAGCACCGCGCCCGCTGAGGATGGCGACGGGATCGGACGTCGGGCGCAGCAACATCAGGCGGTCGCCAACTCGACGAGCACGGCACGAGGACCAAGCCAGGCGACCGGATTGGCGAGCAGCGGCTCGAACGCCAGCTCCGCGGCCCCGAGCAACGGGGCGTCGACCCCGAGCGCGGCCGGGACGATGGACACCAGCCGCCGTGGCGCAGCGAGCGCCCGGCGGTCCAGTTCCTGATCGATGATCTCCGCGATGTAGGGATGGAGGCGTGAGAACAGGCCGCCGAGGACCACTCGCCGTGGGTTCAGAACGTTGACCAGGCCCGCCAGTCCGATGCCCAGCCAATGCCCGACCTCGTTGATCGCGGCCAATGCCTCGGGCCGCCCATCGGCTGCATCGGCCATGACCGCCGACACTGCGGCCCGGCCTCCCTCCACCGGGTAGCCGGCGCGGGTAAGGAGCGCTCCTTCCCCGACCTCGGTCTCCCAGCAGCCTAGCGACCCGCACCGACATGGGCGGCCTTCCGGGTTGATGGGCATGTGGCCGATCTCGCCGGCAAACCCGGCAATGCCGGACAGTGGCCGGCCGCCCACGATGATCCCACCACCCACACCGACCTCGCCGTGGATGTACACGATGTCGTCGGCACCCTGCGCGGCGCCGCGGCGCATTTCGGCGAGAGCGCCCAGGTCGGCCTCATTTGCAACCGAGACCGGGGACGGCAGGTGAAGCGCTGCCGCGAGCTGTGCACCGAGCGGAGCGTCGAACCAGCCGAGGTTCGGGCCGACCGCCACGACACCATCGGCCGGGCGAACGATGCCGGCAACGGCGACACCCACGCCGATCGGTGTCTCGCCGGCCGGCCGTCGGGCCATGGCTCGCGCTGCCAGATCCGCGAGGTCACCGACGATGTCCTCGACGGTCGAGTGCGACCGAGGCCGATCGACCCGCTCCTGCCAGTGGACGAGGCCGCCGAGCCCGACAATCGCCACCGCCAGCGAATCCACGGTGACCTCCAGGGCGAGGACCACCACGTTGTCGGCTACCAGCCGGACGAGCGGGGACGGGCGACCCGGCGTACCGAGCCGAACCGCGGCCTCCTCCACAACGAGGTCGCCGGAGACGAGGTCGCCCACCAGCGAGCGGATGGCGCTCCGGGTCAGCCCGGTCCAGGCGACGAGCTCCGAGCGGGACAGCGGTCCGCGCAGGTGCAACTCCCGGACAATCGCGCTCAGGTTCGCCCGGCGCACCGTCTCGCTGCGTTGACCGACTTCGTCGCGACTGAAGAACAACGGTTTGTGTTCCTCTCTTGCAAATGTTTGTGCTAGGCTCGCGGATAGGAGTGGGCAATGTCAAGCGGGATCTGCGAACCGAGCGGGATCCCGACTTGGGGCCCCGGTTTCAACACTTCCACCAACCGCCTCGTCGGCGCCGTGGTGGTCGCGACGGCGGCGTCTCAGGAGGGGAACCGCACCATGCATTCGCTCAAAGGCCGCGTTGCCCTTCTGACGGGGGCGAGCCGGGGAATCGGAGCCGCCACCGCGCGGATCCTCGCCGATGCCGGTGCTCGCGTGGCGATTGCCTCGCGGAGCGGCGACAACCCCGGGATTGCAGGCGCGTTCGCGCAGGCCTGCGACGTTCGCAGTGCCGCGGCGCTCGAATCCATGGTCGCCGACACGGTCGACCACTTCGGCGGGTTGGACATCCTGGTCGTGAATGCGGGCGTCGGGGCATACGGACCGTTCCTGGAGCTTCCGATGGCCGACCTAGACGAGATGATCGAGGTCAACGTGAAGGGCGCCCTGTATGCGGTCCGAGCGGCGCTCCCCCATCTGCTCAAGAGCGATGCCGCCGACATCGTCACCATCGCCAGTGAGGCGGGCCGACGCGGGCTCCCGCTGGAGGTGGCGTACTCGGCCTCGAAATTCGCCCAGGTCGGCATGACCAGAGCGCTCGACCACGAGCTTCGGGAGCAGGGCGTCCGCTGCACCAGTGTGTGTCCAGGCGGCGTGGCCACGGACTTCGCGATGGGCCACGGCCGGACCAGGGAGATGCCCCAGCTGGCGGGCATGATGTCGCCGATCGACGTCGCCGAAATCGTGCTGTTCGTCCTCACCCGCCCGAGAAACCATCGGCTGCTCGAGGTGGCCCTCCGGCCGGTGACCGAAACCTCCTGGGGCTAGATCGAGTGACGGACCTTCGCTGGGGCATCCTGTCCACCGCGGATATCGCACGGAAGAAGGTGATCCCCGGGATTCAGGGTGCCGATCGATGCACCGTCGTGGCGATCGCGTCGCGAGATGTGGAACGGGCGCGCGCCGCCGCAGCGGAAGCCGGCATTCCGACCGCCCACGGATCCTACGAGGCCCTCCTCGCCGACACGGCGGTCGACGCGGTCTATATCCCGTTGCCGAATCACCTCCACATGGAGTGGGCGATCGCCGCCGCCCGGGCCGGCAAGCACGTCCTGTGTGAAAAGCCGCTGGCGATGACCGCCGCGGACGCGCAGCGCATGGTGGCAGCCTGCGAGGACGCGGGCGTTCGGCTGATGGAGGCGTTCATGTACCGGCTGCACCCGTCCTGGGTGGCCGTTCGGGACCTGCTGGCCTCGGGCAGGATCGGCCGACTCACGGCCGTCGAGAGCTGGTTCTCCTACTACAACGACGACGCCACCAACATCCGCAACATCCAGGCGTTCGGCGGCGGCGCGCTCTTCGACATTGGCTGCTACAGCGTCAACCTGTCCCGGATGCTGTTCAACGGGGAGCCGACCCGAGTCCAGGCATCCATCCTGCGGGATCCGTTGAGCGGGGTGGATATTCGCACGAGTGCGCTGCTCGAATTCGGCGACGGGCTCGCCACGTTCACCTGCGCCACTCGGGCGGAGGACGACCAACGCGTCGAAATCTACGGAACCGATGGACGAATCTCGGTCGAGATCCCGTTCAACATTCCGCCTGACCGTCCCACCCGGATCCGCCTGGCGCATGGCGGACAACCTCCAGTCAACCCGGCTGTCGAGACGTTCACCTTCGAGACGGCCGACCCGTATGGATCGGAGGCCGGCCAGTTCGCCGCGGCCATCCTCGACGGCGGACCGACGCCCGTGGATCCGTCCGACGCGGTCGCGAACCTGCGGGTGATCGAACAGATCTTTGAGGCCGGCGCGCAGGCGTCCACGGGTAGCAGGAGGGCAGACTGATGCGGCGTGGCGGAATCCGGCTGGCGGCCGCCCTGGTCGCGATCGCGGCGATCGTGGGGATCGCGAGCTTCGCGGTCGTCGTTCGGCCGTGGGAGACGAAGCCGAGCTGCCCGATCGCGGCGGCGGATCATCCCGAGTGGTCGGTCGCGCGGCGTTGGGACGAGGCGCTCCTCGACGCGATCCGCCGCGCGCTCCCGAACCCGCCGGTCCATGCCCGCAACCTGTATCACCTGTCGGCCGCGATGTGGGATGCCTGGGCGACCTATGACAAGACCGCCGACGGGGTCTTTGTCACGGAGAAGCACACCACCTCGAACGTGACCGCCGCCAGGAACGAGGCGATCAGCTACGCCGCCTATCGGGTCCTCTCGGCACGGTTCATCAAGGCCGTGGGCGGTTCGGACTCGCTGTCCGAGTTCGCCGACGTGATGGACACCCTGTGCTACCCGATCGGCGTCGAGACCACGGAGGGTGCCACCCCGGCGGCCATCGGCAACAGGATCGCCAGGACGATCCTCGATGCCGGGCTCGAGGACGGTTCGAACGAGGCGAACGGCTACGCGGCCCCGGACTACAAGCCGGTGAACCCGGCGCTGGTCGTCGAGAAGTCCGGCACCACGATGATGGACCCGAACCGATGGCAGCCGCTCCAGCTCGCGCACATGATCTCGCAGAACGGGATCCCGATCGAGAACGGCGTCCAGCAGGCCGTCGGGCCGCACTGGGGTCACGTCACGAGCTTCGCGCTCCCGCCGGCCGGCGCCGACGGCGTGGCCATCGACCCCGGTCCCCCGCCGGAGCTCGGGACGGCCACGGACCAGGCATACAAGGACGGCGCCGCGGACGTCATCCGCCACAGCAGCGAGCTCGATGCCGCGTCGGGCGGAACGATCGACATCTCGCCGGGCGTCTCGGGTGGCAACACGCTCGGCACGAATGACGGGCACGGACACTCGGTCAACCCGGCGACCGGGCAGCCGTACCCGGCTAACGTCGTAAACCGGGGCGACTTCGCCCGCGCGCTCACCGAATTCTGGGCGGATGGACCGAAGTCGGAGACGCCGCCCGGCCACTGGAACGTTGTTGCCAACGCTGTCTCGGATGAGCTCGCTCCGGACCTCAGGATCGGAGGGGCCGGGACGGCCGTCGACCGCCTCCAGTGGGACGTCAAGCTGTATCTCGCCCTGAACGGCTCGGTGCACGACGCCGCGATCGCCGCCTGGGGGCTCAAGGGCCATTACGACTCGGTCCGGCCGATCTCGATGATCCGGTACCTGGGCGGCCTCGGCCAATCAAGCGACCCGACCGGACCGTCCTACGATCCGGCAGGGCTACCGCTCGTCCCGGGCCTCATCGAAGTCGTCACGGCAGACAGCTCGGCCGCGGGCGGGCGCCACGCCGTGCTGTCCGGACACGAGGGCGAGATCGCGATCCGGACGTGGCAGGGCAACCCGGACGACCCGAAGACCCAGACGAGCGGCGTGGGCTGGATCCTCGCCGCGGACTGGGTCCCCTACCAGTTGCCCACGTTCGTCACGCCGGCCTTCTCCGGCTTTGTCTCGGGTCACAGCACGTTCAGCCGGGCTGCCGCCGAGGTCCTGACCGCCTTCACGGGAAGCGAGTACTTCCCGGGCGGGTCGTCATCGTGGACGATCAAGGCCGGCACCCTCAAGGTCGAGGTCGGGCCGACGGCCGACCTGACCCTCGAATCTGCGACCTACTACGACGCCGCGGACCAGGCCGGGGTCTCGCGCCTCTACGGCGGCATCCACGTCTCGGCCGACGACTTCAACGGCCGGATCATTGGCTCGCAGTGCGGCAAGGAAGCGTGGGCCCTGGCACAGATGTACTACAAGGGATCCGCCACGCAGTGAACGGCCGGCTGTGACCCGCCGGCGTGCCGGCCTACTCGTTGCTGGCGCCGTCGTCCTCGTCGCCACGGTGGGCGTGGGCGCGTTCCTGCTCCGGCCGGCGACCCCCACGATCTCTGCGGACCCACCGCTCTTCGTGGACGAGACGGCATCGTCCGGTCTCACCCATCGCTACCAGGGACCCGATATCTACCAGGTCGGCGGCGGCGTTGCCGTCTTCGACTGCGATGGCGATCGCCGGCCGGATGTCTACCTCGGTGGCGGTGAAGGGCCGGCCTCGCTGTTCCGGAACGTGTCGTCCATCGGCGGCGCGCTCCGGTTCGAGCGAGTCGCGTCATCGACGACCGACCTGGCGAGCGTCAACGGCGCCTACCCCCTTGACATCGACGGGGACGGCCGGGGCGACCTCGCGGTCCTCAGGATCGGCGAGAACGTGCTCCTACGGGGTATGGGAGCCTGCACGTTCGAGCGGGCGAACGAGGCGTTGGCCATTGCCGGAACCGATGGCCACACCACTGCGTTCAGCGCGACGTGGGAAGGATCTGCGGCCCTGCCGACGCTGGCGATCGGGCACTACCTCCGGCTTGACGAACAGGGGAACCGAATCCTGACCTGTGACGACGGCGATCTCCTCCGTCCAAACGCCGCCGGTTCTGGATATGCCTCGCCGATCTCGCTCACCCCGGGTTACTGCGCGCTCTCGATGCTGTTCAGCGACTGGGACGGCTCGGGCCGGCGCGACCTGCGGGTCAGCAACGATCGCGAGTGGTACTCGGACGGGATGGAGCAACTCTGGAGGATGGCACCGGGCGAGGCGCCGCGCCTCTACACGGCCGACGACGGCTGGGTCTCCCTCCAGATCTGGGGCATGGGCATCGCGAGCCAGGACCTCACCGGCGATGGGCTCCCGGAGGTGTACCTCACCAGCCAGGCAGACAACAAGCTGCAGACCCTCACGGCCGGACCGGGCCAGCCCACCTTTCGTGACATCGCGCTTCGCCGGGGTGTGACATCGGCACAGCCGTTCGCCGGCGGCCAGTCGCTGCCTTCGACGGCCTGGCATCCCGAGTTTGCCGACGTCAACAACGACGGCTTCAGCGATCTCTTCGTGTCAAAGGGAAACGTTGGCGAACAGGCCGGATTCGCCACCCTCGATCCCAGCGACCTGTTCCTCGGCCAGCCCGACGGGACGTTTCTGCAGGCGGCCGAGCAGGCCGGAATCCTGCGATTCGAGCGAGGACGGGGCGCCGCACTGGCCGACTTCAACCTGGACGGCCTGCTCGACCTCGTGGAGGTCAACTACGGCGCCGATACCGTCCTGTGGCGCAACGTCGGAGCGGGGACGGGTAGCCAGCCCGCCGCGATGGGTCACTGGCTCGCCATTGAGCTACGGCAGGCAGGCGCGAATCGGGATGCCATCGGCGCATGGGTCGAGATCCGCGTCGGCGACCTGACGATGCGACGCGAGATCACGATCGGGGGCGGCCACGCCGGCGGACAGCTCGGCTGGTTGCATCTTGGGCTTGGCCCGGCGAACGCGGCCGATGTCCGCGTGCAGTGGCCTGACGGCGAGACGGGTCCGTGGATCCGCGTGAGCGCGGATGCCTTTGCGATCATCGAACGCGGCGCGAACAGCGCCCAGGGCTGGACCCCGGAAGGACCGTGACGCCCATGCCTTCGGCCCGCCTCGCGCCCGTGGATCTGCCGTTGCTGACCCGGCCGGACATCGCACCGGAGCTCCCGGCGGGAATCTATCCAGCCCGGATCGAACGGCTTCGCGAGCGTGCCGCCGAGCGGCGCTTTGACCACCTGGTGGTCTACGCGGACCGTGAGCACAGCGCCAGCCTGTCGTACCTCACCGGCTTCGATCCGCGATTCGAGGAGGCGATCCTCCTCCTGGGACCTGGCGGCGTCCCGGCCCTTCTCGTGGGCAACGAGTGCTTCGGGATGGCCGGCGCCGCACCACTACCCGTCGAGCGGGTCCTGTTCCAGGAGCTCAGCCTGCCGGGCCAGCCCCGCGACCGATCGAAGCCGCTGGAGGAGATTCTCGGTGAGGCGGGCGTCGGGGCCGGGGACCGCGTCGGCGTCGTCGGCTGGAAGGCACCCCGAGATCGATCGTGGATCGAGGCACCGGCGTTCCTCGTCGACGCGCTGCGTGTCGTGGTACGTCCCGCCGGGAACGTTGAGAACGCCACGGATCTCCTGATTGACGCCGCGGACGGTCTTCGGGTGATCAACGAACCGGAGCAGATCGCGGCCTTCGAGCATGCCGCCGGCGAGACATCCACGGGGGTTCGCAACCTCCTCTTCGGGCTGCAGCCGGGGATGCGCGAGCGCGAGGCGGTCCGGCTCCTCGAGTGGAGCGGCGCGCCCCTCTCCTGCCACCTGATGCTGACGGCCGGACCGCGCGCTCGGCTCGGGCTGCTGAGTCCCGGGGATCGAGTCATCGAGCGCGGGGATCCACTGACGGTCGCCTTCGGGATCTGGGGTGCGCTCAACTGCCGAGCCGGATTCGTAGTCGCGGATGCCACACAGTTGCCCGCCGGCATCGACGACTACGTGGAGCGCCTCGTCCGGCCGTACTTCGAGGCCGTGGCGGACTGGTACCGCGCGCTCCGAGTCGGCCAGACCGGCGGGCACCTCCAGGAGATCATCGATCGCCGACTCGGCGATCCGTTCTTCGGGATCTTCCTCAATCCCGGCCATCAGCTCCACCTCGACGAGTGGGTGAACTCGCCGGTGGCCCGCGGCAGCACCATCGAACTCCGATCCGGGATGGTCCTCCAGGTGGACATCATCCCGGCCACCGGCGGCCCGTATTTCACGACGAACATCGAGGACGGGATTGCCCTCGCCGACGAGACGCTTCGGGGGGCGCTCGCGCGAAGCTATCCGGATCTCTGGGCCCGGGTCGAGCAGCGACGTGCATTCATGCGGGACGCGCTGGGTATCGAGCTCCACCCGGATGTTCTGCCGCTATCCAACATCCCCGCCTACCTCCCGCCCTATCTCCTCCGGCCCGACCTCGCCATGACGTTGGCAGGCTGATGGACGAGGCTTTGATGGACGGGGTTCTCAGCCGCCGCGCTGTGCTCGCCGGACGACGCCTCACGATCACCGAGGGGCCGATCCTGGTGGAGCTCCTGCCCGAGGTGGGCGGGCGGCTTCACCGCCTGCGTGTGTTCAACCAGGAACTCTTGCGGACACCAGGCGATCCTACGGAGCACCTGCGCCAGCCATTCCACTGGGGCGGCTACGTCATGACGCCCTGGTGCAACCGGATTGACGCTGTCCCCACGGTAGTCGGCGACGAGACGGTCAGGGTCCCGGTGAATTCGGCCGATGGGACCGCACTGCACGGGCAGGTGTACGCGAGCCCGTGGGAGATCCGCGACGGCAACACCCTCGCGGTCCGCGGGGGCGGGGCCGACGGCTGGCCATGGCGGTACGAATCGAGCCTGCATGTGGACATCCAGGACGCCGTGCTGACAATCGAGCAGTCGCTCACGAACCTGGCCGACACCTCGATGCCCGGCGGCCTGGGTCTCCACCCATGGTTCCGCCGCCCGTTGGAAGTACAGATCAACGCGGCCAGCGTCGTGGCATCCAACCTCGACGCGGGCGCGGAGATTGAACCGGTCGGCGGTGCCCTGGACCTCCGGGGCATTGGCGAAATTCCCGATGACCTCGACGCCGCCTGGCTGGACCTGGGCGATCCGGCGGTTCGTCTCCGCTGGCCGAATCTCGGGATCAAGTGCGTGCTGCGCGCGCGCTCGGAGGCGGGCCTGTGCATCGTTGCCGCGAGTCCGAGCAACATCGACGCCGTCGCGATCGAGGCGCAGACACACGCGCCCCAGGGCCTGCGGCGGCTCCTGGCCGGCGAGCCGCACGGGCTGCACCTGCTCGACCCGGGTGCCTCGATACGGCTCACGATCGAACTGGCCTTCGACCGCGACCGTTGACCGGCTGACTGCAGACCCGGCGGCGTCGTCGGCCTCCGTCCAGCGGCCGCGAACCGGCCCGGCCTACACCTTTCCGACGAGCTCCGCGCCCATGAGGTCCACCATCTCAAGATCCCGGGGCAGGAAGTCCTGGAGCATGATCCGCTCCACGCCGGCGTCGGCGTATCGGCGGATCATCGCCCGAGCCTCGTCGGGCGTGCCGATGATCCAGCGCTTCTGACGATCCTCATACCAGTCCGAGCCGCCGTCCTCCGGTAAGCCGAGCGAGCGGAGCACGGCAGTCTGCCGCCGAGCGACCTCGGCACGATCGGCTCCCACCAGGACCCCGATCATCGAGGAATGCGTCAGCGTCCCCGAATCGCGTCCGGCGTCACGGCACGCCTGATCCAGGAGGGCGTACTGCTCCGTTGCTCGCTCGGGGGACGAGCCGTTGAGATTGAACTCGTCCGCGTAACGCGCGGCGAGCCGGAATGAACGGGGTGAGCCTGGGCCGCCGACGATGATGCGGGGCCGGACGGCCCCGCTGGCCGTCCGGGGCCGACCCGGCGCGTCCACCGGCTTCGGCCGCAGGAATCCGTTCTCGACGCTGATCTGATGGCCGTCGTACGACCAGCCATCGGGTTCCATCCATAGCCCGTGGAGCAGGGCGAGCTGATCTTCCATCAGGTCCGCGCGCGCCTTGATGTCCGGAAATTCCAGGCCCAGCGGGCGATGGTCGTCGACATTCCAGCCTGCGCCGACGCCCACCTCGATGCGTCCACTACTCATCTCGTCAACGGTCGTCACGACCTTCACGAGCGAACCCGGGTGCCGGTAGGTCACGGGGCTCACGAGCACGCCGAGCGCAATCCGCTCCGTCTCCCGGGCAAGTCCGGCCAGGACCGTCCAGGCGTCGGTAGTGGGTCCGTCGGCAGGTCCGGGGAAGCTGGCGTAGTGGTCGCTCCGAAAGAACGCCTCGAAGCCGGCCGCCTCAGCCCGGCGGACGATGGCAAGCTGGTCCAGATAGGACAGGCCCTGCTGGGCCTCGATCATCAGCGCGAAGCGCATCGGCTCGCTCCCTCCGTCGGCATCCGTGCGCCCGGGATTGACGCGGATGCCGGGTCTTGGTAGATTGTCCAGTGGATGCGAACTATTGACCAGACCGCGACTATTCAGGACAAAGAAACCACTGCCGCGTCCATCGCCGCGGATCTCCACGACATGGTCGCGGGATTTCGGTGCGCCGGCACGGGCCGACTCGTGAAGTCAGGCGTGAGCATGACGCATATGCACGTCATGTGGCTGCTCCAGCATCACGGCGACCTGCACATGGGCAAGCTGGCCGAGTTGCTCGACGTGTCGATGAGCAGCGCGACCGGGATTGTCGATCGCATGGAAGAGCGCGGACTCGTGGATCGAGGCCGCGTGGCGGACGACCGTCGCGTCGTCGAGGTGCATCTGAGCGAGTCCGGCGCCGAGGCGCTCGGAGCCATTGAAGCCCTCAAGCACGACCGACTCCACGCGGTCCTGGGCCACCTCGCCGCGCCACAACTGGAGCGTGTGGCCGCCGCCATCGCGGATATCCGCTCGGCCGTCGAGGCCGAATTCGGACCCGACGTTGGGGCGGGTCACGCGCATGGACATCGATCTGCCACCGAAGAAAGGGTCTGACACGCATGGAATCGTTTCCCGCCGAAACCGGGGCCCAGACGCCGTCACTCGCGGAGGATCCGGCGCTCGGCCTCAGCCGGCGACAGAAGCTGGAGATCCTGGGAGCGGTCCTCCTGGGGCTGTTTCTCGTCGCGCTCGACCAGACGATCGTCGGGACGGCATTGCCCAGAATCGTCACCGAGTTGGGCGGCAACGACCTGTACACCTGGGTCGTGACGATCTACCTGCTGACCAGCACGATCACCGTTCCCTTCTACGGCAAGCTCTCGGACATCTACGGCCGACGGCCGATGCTGATGATCGGAATCAGCCTGTTCCTGATCGGCTCCGTCCTGTCTGGTCTGAGCCAGGAGATGTGGCAGCTGATCCTGTTCCGCGGCGTTCAGGGCCTCGGTGCCGGTGCCCTCTTCCCGATCGCCCTGGCCGTGATCGGCGATCTGTTCACGCCCGCGGAGCGCGGCAAGTACCAGGGCCTGTTCGGCGCGGTGTTCGGAATCTCATTCCTGATCGGCCCAGGCCTCGGCGGCTTCCTGCCCGACAACGTCAGCTGGCACTGGATCTTCTTCGTCAACGTCCCGGTCGGGATCATCAGCCTGGCCGTGATCTGGAAGCTGCTGCCCACGATCAAGCGCTCCAGCGCCTCGAAGAATCTGGATTACCTCGGTGCCCTGGTGTTCACCGTGGCGATCGGGTTCCTGCTGGTCGGCCTGACCAACAAGCAGACCGGCGACTGGGCCGACCTCGTCGTCGGCGGCTTCATCGCGATCGGGCTCGCCCTGAGCGCGCTGTTTGTCCTCGTCGAGTCCCGGGCCAAGGAACCGATCGTGCCACTCGACCTGTGGCGCAACCGAACGTATGTCTCCTCGATCCTGGCCACGTTCTTCGTGAGCTTCGGGTTCTTTGGCGCCATCATCTTCCTGCCGCGTTGGTTCCAGGTCGTACGCCTTGAGACTGCCACCGCTTCCGGTTACCTGATCTTCCCGATGCTGATCGGCCTGATCGGCAGTTCGATCGTCGCCGGTGCCCTCGTTTCCAGGACCGGCAAGTACAAGGCGCTCGTGATGGCGGGCCTCCTGTCGATGACGGTCGGGATCACCCTGCTGACGCAGCTGCGCGCGGA
This sequence comes from uncultured Anaerolinea sp., assembly GCA_964580175.1. Taxonomy (GTDB): domain Bacteria; phylum Chloroflexota; class Limnocylindria; order Limnocylindrales; family CSP1-4; genus UBA5189. Next base: position 18,952 of record CAZOJS010000079.1, read on the forward strand.
CACCGAATACCCGATGCTGTTCCTGTGGATGTTCGTGGCCGGTCTGGGTATCGGGCCCACGCTGTCGGTCTTCACGATCATCGTCCAGAACGCCGTCCCGTTCGCCAAGCTCGGCGTGGCCACCAGCAATCTGACCTTCTTCCGCCAGATCGGAGGCTCCGTTGGCCTGGCGATCGCCGGCACAAGGTTCGGGGAGGGTCTGATCGAGGAGTTGCCGGCCCAGACCGACGCGGTGTTCGCGTCGATGGCGGGTCAGGCACCCGAGGCGGCTCGGCCGGCGATCGAACAGTTCCAGGCCGCCTTCAACGCGTCGCTCCAGGGCGGTCAGGGGATCGACCTGAACAACCAGGCCGGCGTCGGCCAGAGCTTTGGCGGGGCGATCGTGGGGCAGGTTCCGGAGAGCTTCCAGGGCGTCATTCAGCCCTTCGTGGCCCAGTTCGATCAGGCGTTTGCCAACGCGATGAGCCTGGCGATCGCGAATACCTTCTGGATCGCCGTCGGGGCGACGGTCCTGGGCTTGATCGCGGCGCTATTCATGCGCGAGCTCCCGCTCCGACGAACGTCCAGTGCCGAACAGCCGGCGGCCGCCTCCGCCGTCTGAGCCACCAGGTCCCGGATCAGGATCCCGTCGCCCCACGCGCGGCGGGATCGTTCTTGTTGCCTGCGCTACGCTGGCTGACGTGAGCACCGACCAGGCAGCCCTCGCGCCGTTTCCACCGGAGCTCACGGTGATCGGCTCGGCGGGCGCCCCATGGGTTTCGATTCTGCCTGCCCGCGAGCTGGCCGCCGGCTCCCTCCGGCGCGTGACGCTCGGCGACCTCGACCTGCTCATCGCGCACACGGGCGAGGGCATCGTCGCGGTGGATGATCGCTGCCCGCACATGGC
>CAZOJS010000080.1:0-4632 GCA_964580175.1 uncultured Anaerolinea sp.
GTTCGAAGCGTTTCTTCGATTGAGGTGAGTTCGGTCTTGACCTCGACCACGAGCACGGTGAATGTCGCCGGATGCCAAGCGAGGACGTCGATCGATCCGCGGTCCGCGTAGTTCGAAAACGTCACTTCGGGTAGCACCGACCAGCTGGCCCTCTCCAGCGTCGCTGCCGCTTGACCCATCAACGCCGCATGTCCCTCATCGAGCAGCCGGTCCAGGGCGCCACCACGCCATCGAAGGGTGACGACGAGGTCGGCACCGAGCTGCTGGGCGATCCCGTTGAGAACCCTGACCCGGGTCCCGTGGATTCTGCCGCGCTCAATGAGCGAGACCAGATCCTGGCTCACCCCGGCAGCATGGCCAAGATCCTGCTGGCGCAGACCCCGTCGGATGCGGAGCGCGCGCGCCATCCGCCCAAACCGCATCGCGTCCACGGCGCCCATCGTGAGCGGCTGCTCTTACCGCGCGATCACCCGAGCACTCGTCGCTGGTCGTGTCGGCCTCGCCCCCCCCTGGCCTTGCCTCGAAATTCAGCGCCGTGGCCGTGCGGCCATTGCTTCGGCCACGATCTGCGGCTGGCGCGCGATCCCCTTTGCCGTCAGCGTCTCGAGCTCGCTGAACAGCGGCTCGTCGATCTTCGTGAAGTTGAAGCACGACTTGCCCTGCATCCGCTTGCGGAGCCCCGGGGACATCGACGCCATCAGCTCCGGGTCCGAGTAGACGCTCATCAAGTGGAAGCTCACGTACCGCTTGCCGATCCGCGTCCCGGCAACGTATCCCCAGGGTTTGCCTTCGTAGCCTTGCAGCTCGAGGGTGACGCCCCCCTCGCGCTCCGAGACCACGAGGGTCGAGCGGTACGGCTCCAGAATCTCCCGCAATCGGGCCTCGACGGCGGCGAGGTTGGCCGGATCTCCGATCAGTACGAAGCCAACTTCCGGATGCCGTCGGCGATCTTGTCGGGATTGACCATGAACCAGTCCTCGAGGACGTGGTTGTAGGGCACGCCCGGAACATCCGGTCCGGCGATCCGCGAGACCGGTCCGTCGAGGTAGTCGAAGGCCTCCTCGGCCACGATCGCCGACACCTCGGCGCCGTATCCACCGAATCGATTGTCCTCGTACACGATCAGGCACTTGCCGGTCTTTCGGACCGATGACAGGACCGTCTCTCTGTCCAGCGGGCGAAGCGTCCGAAGATCGACGACCTCGACGCTGATCCCCTCGTCCATGACCGTGTCGGCGGCCTCGAGCGCGTAGTGCGCCATCAGGCCGTAGGCGATGACGGTGACCTGCGAACCCTTCCGGGTGACGGCCGCCCGCCCGAGCGGGACCGTGTAATCCGTGTCCGGTACCTCGCCGCGAACCGAGCGGTACATCTTCTTGTGCTCGAAGAAGAGCACCGGGTCGTTGTCCCGGATCGACGAGCGAAGCAGGCCCCGGGCGTCGTACGGGGTGGACGGGATCACGATCTTCAGGCCCGGAATGTGGGCGAAGAACGCCTCCACGGACTGGGAGTGATAGAGCGCGCCGTGGACGCCGCCGCCATAGGGTGCCCGAATCGTCATCGGCACCCCAAACCCATTGTTCGAGCGGTAGCGCATCCGCGCGGCCTCGGACAGGATCTGGTTGAACGCCGGAAAGATGAAGTCGGCGAATTGGATCTCGGCGACCGGCCGCAGGCCGTTGATGGCGGCCCCGATGGAGGCACCCACGATCAGGGATTCGGTCAACGGCGTATCGATCACGCGATCGTCCCCGAACTCGGCCCAAAGCCCGTCGGTCGCCAGAAAGACGCCACCCTTCTTGCCGACGTCCTCGCCGAGCACGATCACCGATGGATCGCGGCGCATCTCGTCGGCGAGCGTCTCCCGGATCGCCTCGATATACGTCATGAGCGCCATCAGCGCCCGCCTTTTTCGTCCAGGGCATGATCGTGGCCCGAGCCGTGGCCGCCCAGGCCCCACGGCGGAGGCGTCTCGCCGGGCCACTCCTCGGCATAGACCCAGCGCATCGCCGTGACCGGCTCGGGGTCCGGCTCCGCCTCGGCGTGCTCCGTCGCGGCGTGGACCTCGGCCTTGATCTCGGCTCCGATGCGAGCATCGATTTCCTCGCTCAGGACGCCGGCCTCGCGAAGCTGTTGCTGAAAGTGCGGCAAGGCGTCCTGAGCCTTGAGCCCGGCGAGTTCCTGCTCAGGCCGATACTTGGTCTGCTGGTCGTCCGAGGAGTGGCCCGTCAGCCGGATGACCTTGGCCTCGATGAGCGTCGGGCCATCCCCTCGTCGCGCGCGATCGACCGCCTCCCTGCCGGCCTGATAGCAGGCCAGGACATCGGACCCGTCAACAATGACGCCGGGGATTCCATACCCTGCGGCGCGATCGGCAACGTGCTCGATGGCCAGCTGCCGTGAGCTCGGCACACTGATCGCATACCCGTTGTTCTCGATGACGAGAATGAACGGGAGCTTGTGGATGGCGGCGAAGTTCAGGCCCTCGTGGACATCGCCCTGGTTGGAGCTGCCCTCGCCCATGGACGTCATGGCAACCTGGCCGGTCTTGCGGATCTTGGCGGCGAGCGCGATCCCCACTGCGTGGAGCATCTGGGTCGCCACGGGCGAAGAGAGCGAGAGCAGGTTGTTTTCGGCGTTGCCGTAGTGGCCGGGCATCTGTCGTCCGCCGGACGATGGATCGTTCGCCTTCGCGTACTGGGCCATCAGGATGTCCTGTGCCGTCATCCCGAATGCGAGACACGTCGCGATCGATCGGTAATAGGGCGCGATCCAGTCCTTCTTGCGTTCAAGCGGCCAGGCGAGGCCGACCTGCGCCCCTTCGTGGCCCTGCCCGCTGATCACGAACGGGATCCGGCCGGCGCGATTGAGGATCCACATCCGCTCGTCGACGGCGCGGGCGAGGGCCACCGTCCGATACATCGCCAGCAGGGCGGCGTCGGTCAGCCCAACCGATTTCGCGAGGTCCGATTCACCCCTGGGAGTCACGGCCATCCGATCCGCGCCTCCGGCTCAGAAATTGATCGATCGGCCATCGACGGCAAGCGCTGCCTCGCCGATGATCTCGGACAGGGTCGGATGGGCATGTGTTGCTCCCCCGATCTCCCACGGCGTGGCGTCCAGCTGAAACGCGAGCGAGGCCTCGGCCACGAGATCCGTGGCGTGCGGGCCGATGAGGTGGACGCCCAGCGTGTCGTTGGTGTCCCGATGACCGATGACCTTGGCGAAGCCCTCGTACTCCCCGCCGATGAGCGCCTTCGCAATGGCCTGGAACGGGACCTTGCCAATCCGGTACGGGATCTCGCGCTCCAGGCACTGCTGCTCGGTCAGGCCGATCGAGGCGATCTCCGGGCGGCAGTAGGTGGCTCGCGGCTGCTTGACGTAATCGATCGGGTGGACGTCCTTGTCGCCGGCAATCACGTGTGCCGCCACGATGCCCTCGTGGGCGGCGGTGTGCGCGAGGAGCAGGCCCCCGACCACGTCACCGATCGCGTAGAGATGCGCCTGCTTCGTCCGCATCCGGCCATCCACCTTGACGAAGCCGCGGTCGAGTTCTGCCTTGGTGGATTCGAGACCAACGTCCTCGATGTTCGGGGCGCGACCGGTCGCCATGAGCAGCAGCTCCGCCCTGATCTCGGCCGCGTCCTTGCCCTCCGGTCCAACGGTCAGCGCAACCCCGGACTTGGACGTCTTGACCGTCGCGGCATCGAAGCGGGCGCTGGTCATGACCGTGATGCCACGCCGGGTCAGGCTCCGCTCCAGGACCTGGCTGACCTCGCGATCCTCGGCGGGCACGACGGCCGGAAGGTACTCGAGAAGGGTCACCGCGACCCCCAGGTCGTGGTACATCGAGGCGAACTCGACCCCCACCGCCCCAGCCCCGACGATGATCACGTCCTTCGGGAGGGAGCCGGCCCGGAGCACGTCGTCCGACGTCACGATCCGCTTCCCGTCAGGCTCGATTCCCGGCAGTGACTTCACCCGCGAGCCGGTAGCCAGGATCACGTCCGTGGCCTGAAGGACCCGCCCCCCGCCGCCGCCTGGAGTACCGTCATCGCCGTGCATCTGGACCCGGACGGTCGTGGGTCCCTCGAGGCGGCCGCGCCCCTGGATCCAGGCGACCTTGTTCTTGTCGACGAGGGTCTTGAGGCCGGTCCACATCCGCTTGACGACCTGGTCGCGCCGCGCGGCCATCCGCGTGTAGTTCACGACCGCGGGACCGGGTAGATCGATCCCGAAATCCGCTGCGTGGCTGATCCGCTCCGTGAACGCGGCCGACTCGAGCAGGGCCTTGGTCGGGATGCAGCCGCGGTGCAGGCACGTGCCGCCGATCTTGTCCTCGTCCACGAGCGCGACCCTCAGGCCGAGCTGGGCGGCCCGGAAGGCGGCGCTGTACCCGCCCGTACCGGCTCCGAGGACGATGAGATCGAAGTCGTTGGATGAGCCGACGGCCATGGTCAGGGTGTCTCCGGGGTGATCGAGGAGGATGCGGCTCCCACTCGATCGAGGCGCGCGCGGGCGGCCCGGCTGGGCGGGAGGGTCATCGAGGCCGATGGTACGCGCGCCGTCGCAACGGGCGCAAACGCCGCGCCGCCGGGACGCCGCGCCGCCGGGACGCCGAGCCGCCGGGAC
>CAZOJS010000081.1:0-5122 GCA_964580175.1 uncultured Anaerolinea sp.
CACGATCTGCCCGATCAGCGGTTCGAGCCAGAACAGGAGGAAGGCGGAGATCCCGATCCCGAGCGCGAAGATCGCCATCGCTGGATCGTCGCACAGTCCCGGCAGCGCTAGGCGGCGTCTCCCAGCACGTGCACCACCCACGCTGCGAGGACCCGGGCGCAGTCCACGACGTCATCGACTGGGACGGATTCGTCCGCGCTGTGCGCCGTCGCGATGTGCCCCGGCCCGAAGATGATGGTCGGGGTCCTGCCCTCGTTGACCAGGAGCCGCATGTCCGCACCGTAGGGCTCGCCGAGGAATGCCGGTGTCCGGCCGAGGGTCGCCTCCACGGCGGCCGCGAGCGATGTCGGCAGCGGGTGATCCGCAGGCACGCGGGATGACGAGAACAGGCCACCGACGAGCTCGACACTCGGTGGGTGCTCGCGGAGGAACGGGTGCGCTGCCGAGGCATCGCCGATGCAAGCCCGGAGGCGGACCTCCGCGTCGCGCCACGTCTCCCCGAGTGCGACGCCGTAGCGGCCGTCGGCGACCACCTGGTCCATCACGGTGGACGCCCACTCCCCGCCCCGGACGATCCCGATGATGGTTGGGTAGGGCAGCCCAAGCGCGGTCATCAACAAGTCCGTCTCGGCCTCGTTGCGCGCGGTTTCATCGGCCTCGAGGGCGCCGATCAGGTAGGTGAGGTTCGTCAGGGCCGACACGCCCTCGCGGCGCATCGAGGCGTGCGCCGCGCGGCCGGGGACGGTCAAGCGGAACGAGATGGCGCCGGCCGTGGCAATGACGACATCCAGATCGGTCGGTTCGGTGATCACGGCCAGTTCGCCCGTCGCGCCGGCGCGAATCGCCGACAGCATCCCCTGACCCCCGTCCTCCTCGGACGGGACGAAGACCGCAAGGACCTCGCCATCGAGCGTGTCCGCTGCGCCCGATGTCGCAAGTGCCCGCATCGCGGCGAGGATGGCTGCGCAGCCGCCCTTCATGTCGCACGCGCCGCGCCCGTATAGCTGGCCGTCCTCGATCTCCCCGCCCCATGGATCCATCGTCCAGGTCGCGCGATCGCCGATCGGCACGACGTCGGTGTGACCAACGAGGAGGACGCGGCGACCGCCGGGCCTGCCGAGGCGGGCGAAGACCACGGGCAGCTCCGTCCGCGGCATTTCCTGGCCGGGCCAGTCTGGATCTGTCCGGGCGAATTCGGCCGGGTCCGTCTCGATCCGCTCAACCCGGCAGCCGATGTCCGTGAGGATCGTGGCCACCAGGTCCTGGACGGCGCGCTCGTCACCGGTGACGCTCGGCGTCCGGACCAGGCGCGTCAGATCAGCGGTCGCCCGAGCGCCGTCCACCGCATCGGCCGCGCGCTGGGCCGAGCCGCGCAACCCTTCAGCCACGAAGGGTCGGCCGGGTCATGCACGTCGGGCCACCCGATCCATTGATCCCGATCTCGCTCGCCGGGTACGTGTGGACCTCGCAGCCGGCAGCCGCCAGTGCCGTGGCCGTGATCGGATTGCCCTCGGCCAGGATCAGGACGCCCGGCCTGACTGCCAGGACGTTGCAGCCAAGCGTCCCGAACTCTTCCTCGGGAACCGCGACCATCCGGATTCCGAGATCGCCCAGGAGTTCCCACAACCCGACCGGCAGGAGTGGCGGGAAGACCACCGCCAGATCGTCGGCTACGGGTGAGATCACCGAGAGCAGATGGATCAGCTCGGCCGGACCGCGCCAGTACGGGACGTCGAATACGCGCACGTCGCCGCCGACGATCGCACCGAGCTGGCGGACACCTTCGCCGTTCGTCCGCAGGGTGCGCCCAATGCACAGCAGGTCCGGGCGCAGCCAGAACGTGTCGCCGCCCTCGATCGTACCGGGTGCTTCGATCCGCCCGAGGGTCGGGATCCCGGCAGCCGTCGTCCAACCTTCGATCACGGCAGGCTCAGGGAGCCGGTTTGGCTTGCCCGGACGCAGCGGGATCGCGCCGCGGTCACTGACCAGAAGCGGGTCGAACGTATAGAGGAGATCGGGGCTTGCGATCTCCACATCGAGGACGTGCACGCGCGGCCCAAGCGACGCCAGTAGCTCGACGAAGCGATCGTGCTCCCGCTGGGCGAGGGCCAGATTCACCGCGTGGAGGAAGCCGTGAGCCGGATCCTCGAAGGCCCGCCCGAACGCCGGTCCGGGCCGCTTCACGAGCACCTCGCGGAGCGGCGCCGTCATGCTCTGCGCGCCGAACGCGCGGTCGGCAGACGTCATCGCGCTCGATGCGCGGCCCCGGCCGCGATGCGGCCAAGGACGTCGAGAAGTCGATCGACTTCGGCGACCGTGTTGTAGTGGGTCAGCCCGATCCGGACGATCCCGCCGGTCTCGCTGAATCCGAGGCGCTCAATCAGGCCCGTTGCGTAGAAGTCGCCATCCCAGACCGCGATGCCCTCCGCACCGAGCGCGATCGCCACGTCGTGCGGCGCCATGCCGGCGATGGTCAGGGCCGCCGTCGGCGTCCGGCCGTCGAAGGCCGCCGGATCGGTGATCCCGAACAGCCGCACGCCCTCGATCGAGGCGAGCCCGTCGTGCAGGCGTCGGAATAGCGCCATCTCCACGGCCCGGATCGACGTCAGGGCCGCGACGATTCTCGCGCGCCGACCAGCGGCGGCCGGGGCACCCGCCATGACCCCGACGTCCTCGAGGTACCTGACCGCTGCCAGGGCGCCGGCGTAGCCCTCGAAGTTGCCGGTCCCGGTTTCGAACCGCGAGTGCGCCGGTCGCACCTTGTAGGTGGCCAGTGATTCGAGGATGGAAGCGCGGCCGTACACCGCGCCGACGTGCGGCCCGAAGAACTTGTAGACCGAACAGGCCACGAAATCGGCATCGGCGGCGCGTGCGTCGATGGAGAGGTGGGGCGCGGCGTGGACGGCGTCGATGTACGCCCATGCCCCGACGGCATGCGCGGCCGCCACGATCTCGGCGACGGGATTGATCGAACCGACGGCGTTGGAGGCCCAGCCTGCCGCGACCAGCCGGGTCCGGGTCGAGAGGACCGACTTGAGGTCGTCCAGGTGCAGGGTGCAGTCATCGAGCCGCGGTTCCCACCAGCGGATGACGAGGTCGCGATCCTTGGCCATGGCGATCCACGGGTCCACGTTGGCCGCATGATCGAGCCCGGTGACCACGATTTCGTCGCCGGGACCGAAGGACGCCGCGATCGAGCGGCTCAGGTGGAAGGTCAAGGTGGTCATGTTGGCGCCGAGCACGATCTCCTCGGCGGTCACGCCGAGCAGGTCGGCGATTGCGCCGTGCGCCTCAGCGACCAGGGCGTCGGAGATCTCCGATGTGGCAAACGTCCCGCCGTTGTTGGCGTTGGAGGTCTCGTAATAGCGCGCCACAGCCTCGATCACGGAGGCCGGGACCTGGGTCCCGCCGGGGCCATCGAAGTAGATGTACGGCCGCCCGTCGTGCATCCGAGCCAGGGCGGGAAAGCGCGATCGCAGGGCGTCGATGTCAAGGTTGGTCACTCCGCCGATCCTAGCGGGCAGCGGGGGGTCGCGTGCGCGGAGCGCACTACCCGACCCGTGCGGGCCGGCGCCGGTGGGCACGGACCGGGACCGCCGGTGGGCGGGTTTCGTTGGCCGCGCAACGACTCCCGGGGTAGGATGTCGCGGTGACAGAGCGTGCCGCTTCCCCGCTCGACCGCGCCATGGACCTGGGCCCATGGCGGTCGTTCCTGCACGCCCATGCGCGCCTGGCCCGCCGGTTGGACGAGGATCTGCGCAGCCGGCATGCGCTCTCGCTGCAGGAGTACGAGACACTCCTCCATCTTGCCGAGGCGCACAGTCACCGTCTGCGAATGGGCCGGCTGGCTGATTCGTTGCTCCTTTCCAAGAGCGGCGTGACCCGCCTCATCGACCGGCTCGTCGACGACGGCCTTGTTGAGCGAACGAGTTGCTCCAACGACGCCCGCGGTGCGGAAGCGTCGCTCACAGTGAACGGCCTTGCGCGCCTGCGGGCCGCGGCGCCGACGCACCTCGCCGGCATCCGCGATCACTTCTACGAGGCGATTGACGACCGCGACATGGCGATCGTCGGGCGTGCGATGAGCGCGATTGCCTCCCGGCTGTGCGACTCGGCGGCTCCCTGCGACCACGGCGTCGAGGACGGCCATATGGAGACGCCTGGCACAGGCAGTGCGAGCGTGCCCGACGCGGGCAGACCCGCTCTGGAGTCAAGCAAACGAACCTGATTCGCGGCCTCGGCGGCCCTGCCGGCCGCCTGCTCGCCGGAACGTCGGGGTTTGCCTATCCGGGCTGGGCGCCGCGGTTCTACCCGGCCGGTCTTCCGGATGCCGGTCGGCTCACCTTCTTCGCATCCCGGCTCGTGACGGTGGAACTGAACAACACCTTCTACCAGCGTCCGACCGCGGCCCGCATCGAGGCCTGGTGCGCAGCTGTTCCGACGACTTTCCGGTTCGTCGTCAAGGCCCAGCGCGGCGCCACGATGCGCGCCCTGATGACGACGCCCGAGGAGAGCGTCGCCTGGCTGACCGAGCGCCTCGATGGCTTCGGCGACAGGCTCGGGGCGGTGCTGTTTCGTCTGCCGGAGAACGTCCATCGCCGGCCCGACGGAAGTTCCGACGCCGCCGTGAGCCGGTTGCTGGCTGCCTGGCCCAGGACACTGCCATTGGTGATGGAGTTCATCCACCCGTCCTGGCACGTGGATGAGACCTTCGGCGCGGTCCGGGAGGCGGGCGCCGTGCTGTGTACCACCGAGCCTCCGGACGCCGAGACTCCACCCGACATCCGGGTCACGGGGACCGGGCTTTACCTCCGCTTGCGCCGGCACGACTACTCGACGGCGGAACTGATCGCCTGGGCCGCGCGGATCCAGCCGTTCCTCGAGGCCGGACATCCGGCCTTCGTGTTCTTTCGCCACGATGAGTCCGGCCGCGCCGCGGAACTCGCCGCGGAGCTGTCCGCGCTGGTGGGCGGGAACGAAGCGGAGTTCGAACGGTGAATCGACGTTCGGTTGCCCGCATCCATCCGTTCGGACCCCTGACGACACCGGCTGCGGCGCTGCTGCTGCTGGTCGCCTGCGTCGGGCCGGCGTCCCCGGCACCGTCGGCGCTCCCGAACGCACA
>CAZOJS010000082.1:0-3667 GCA_964580175.1 uncultured Anaerolinea sp.
CTGGTATGCCTGCGAACGGTTCGCGTCGGGCACCACGGGCAATGTCGTGTCAGGCGGCCACAACCTCGTCCAGGACGACAGCTGCAACCCCGCGGCGAGCGATCTGATCGTCTGGGACGCAGGGATCGGCCCGCTGGCCGCCAACGGCGGACCGACATGGACGCATGCCCTGTTGCCCGGTAGCTCGGCGATCGACGGTGCATCCGACGTCGCCTGCCCCGCGACCGACCAGCGCGGGGTCACCCGCCCCCAGGGCTCGCACTGCGACATCGGTGCGTTCGAGTTCGTGCCGTGAGCGGCAGCTCGCCGACCACGTGGTGGACGACTGTGGAAGCGCTCTCTTGACAATGGCATGTATGATGCTCCATGAGCGTGAGAGCGCTCTCATGAACCCGGGACGATACGGGTTGGTCCTTGGACCACTTGGCGGGCCCGGACACCAGAGCGATGCCCTCGCTCAGCGGAGGAGGTACCAGAAACCAGCCATGCGCAAACTCATTGTCCTGGTCGCATTGGTCGTCACCGCCTGCGGTGGCGGCGCGTCATCCGCACCGGCTACCCCGGCAGCCTCGGTAGCGCCTGGCGAGACGGCCGCCCCCGTGGCGACCCCCGCCCTGTCCGGGACCGTCCGGGTCCTGATCCACCAGAACCCGCCGTTCGTCGACTTCATGACCGGATTCAACACGACGTTCGAGGCCAACCACCCGGGCGTCACGGTTGACATGGAAGTGGTGAACGCGAACGACCTGTCCGCCAAGGCGCAGACTCGGCTCACCGCGCAGGACGTCGATGTCATCGACATCTTCGCTTTCGACAGGGCCGTACAGCCATTCATGAAGAACGTCGAGGCTCCTGGCTGGCAGAAGCTCATCGACGCCGAGCTCCTGATGGACATCACCGATCAGGCCTTCGTGCAGAACTACGACGCCGCCTCGGTCGCGGATGCCGGCTCATACAACGGCAAGGTCCACGGCGTGAACCTTGGTCGCGTGGGCTACAGCGGTCTCTACTACAACAAGGATCTCTTTGCTGCCAACAACGTTGCCGTTCCGACCACGTGGAGCGAGCTCGTGGCGGCGTGCGCGACGTTCAAGGCCGCGAACATCGGCTGCATGACGGCCGGCGGCAAGGATGGCTGGCCGATCTTCGTCGGCGCCTACGGGCTCCTCGGCTCGGCCTACCCAGACCAGGCGGGCCTCGTCCAGGGCCTCTGGGAGGGCTCCATCAAGTACACCGACGCGAAGTACGTCGACCTGCTCAAGAAGTACCAGATCTACAACGGCACGATGATCGAGGCCGGCGCCAGTGGCATTGCCGGCGACGCGGCTCCCGGCCGCTTCGTCAGCGGCGAAGTTGCCATGCAGGCCGGGGGAACCTGGTACGCGGCGGCGATCGATTCGCTCAGTCCTTCGTTCAAGTGGGGCTACATCCCCTTCCCCGGCAGCGACACCGCGGCCGACAACAAGTTCATGTTCGGCAAGTACGACCAGGGCTGGGCCATTGCCCAGGACTCGTCCAACAAGGACGCGGCTCTCGCCTACCTGAGCGAGTTCTCGGACCCCGTGAACTACCAGGCATTCGTCGACGCGGTCGGGCCGATCCCGACCCAGCCGAGCGCCACGCTCAGCGGCAACCTCGGCGCGGAGATCGCTGCGTACCTCGCGACCTTCAAGATCGGGTTCGAGAATCACTGGACAGGCCCGAAGGGCGCCGGCGAGTTCGGGGCCCCGATGTTCGTCAACATGTTCAAGCCGTACGGCACCTTCGACGACGCACAGGCGGCGGCGGAGCGGGCGCAAGCGGATCTCCAGTCAGGACTCGACGCGGCCCAGTAGGCTATCGAGGACCGATTTCGGAAGTGCCCTCGCCGCTTGGCGGCGGGGGCACTCCTGCTTATCTACCGCCAAGGGAGATGAGACCTTGAGGTACCTGTTCGGCACCGGCCGGGGGCGGATCGCCCCGTACCTACTTCTGACCCCGGGCATCTTCCTCTACGTGTTGTTTGCGCTCGGCCCGTCCATCGCGACAGTCTTCTTCTCCTTCACGGACGCGTCGGGCCTTCCAAAACTCCCGATCCACTGGATCGGCTTCGACAACTACAAGGAGTTCCTCACCCTCGGCGCCGCCGCACGGGAGAATCTCTGGGCGCTCGGCCGCACCCTCATCTTCTGCGTCAGCGTCACCGTGATCCAGTTCAGCTTCGGCCTGTTTGTCGCCGTCCTGCTCAATCAGGGCCTCAGGGGGACGAAGTTCTTCCGGACGCTCTTCTTCCTTCCGGTGATCCTCGGCGTCACGATCCAGGGCCTGATGTGGACGCTCTTCCTGTATCCAATCGGCGGACCGCTGGCAACCGTCATGGGCTGGTTCGGGCTTCACTCCGAGTTCCTCGGCGGACAGCCGTCGGAGGCCTTCATCTGGGTCATGGTCGTGCAGATCTGGGCGAACATGGGGATCACCATGGTCATCTTCCTGGCCGGCCTCCAAACGATCCCCGACGAGATCTACGAGGCGGCAAGGATCGATGGCGCCGACCGGGGGCAACTCTTCCGCCGAGTCACCTGGCCGCTGCTCACACCAAGCGTGAATACCAATCTGGTTCTCACGATCATCGGCTCGCTCCAGGCATGGCAGCTCTTCTACGTCCTCATCAGCTACCGACCCGGCACCACCGTGCTCGGCTATCTCGTCTATGCGACGGCCTTCGGCCAGACCTCGGGAAGCACGGCGGGGACGACCTTCCGGCAGGGTTACGGCGCTGCTGCTGGCGTGATCCTCTTCCTGGTCGTCCTGGTCATCGGCATCACCACCCAATACCTGCTCCGGCGGAGAGAGGCACGGTTGCTCGGATGAACGCAGCACTGCGCACGTCGATCGTCACGCGACGCCGCCTCAGTTGGCCGAGGTTGGCCGCCTACGTCATCCTGATTGCCCTCACCGTGATCTACCTCGCCCCGATGGCGATGCTCGTCATCACCTCGTTCAAGACCCTTCCCGAGTTCACCCGAGACGCGATCTCCCTGCCGAATTCCGTCGGTATCGAGAATTTCTTCGAGGCCTGGGACAAGGCCAACTTCCCGAGCTACCTGCTGAACACCGTCCTCTACACGGCCGTCTCGACGACGGTCTTCGTGATCACCGGCACATTCCTGTCGGTGGCGATCGCTCGGCGCTACGTTCGTGGCAGCGGCTTCCTCTTCACGATGTTCCTCATCGCCCTCTTCTTGCCGCCGGCGCTGATTCCGCAGTTCCAGCTGATCCTGCGACTCGGGCTGTACAACAACCCGATCGGCTACGTCATGCTCTTCCTGGTCAACCCGATCGGCATCGTAATCCTCGTCAACTACATCCGGACGATCCCGTACGAGCTGGATGAGGCCGCCGCGATCGAGGGTTGCGGCTACTTCCGCTACGTGATCCAGATCGTCATGCCGCTCATCAAGCCGGCCATCGCGACGGTGGCCGTGCTGCACGCCATCGGGGTCTGGAACGAACTCATCCTGGCGACGATCTACCTCACGAAGGCGGCCTACTACCCGATCACCCGCGGCCTCATCGTGTTCAACGGGATCTACGGCAACAACTGGCCGGTCCTCGCGGCGGCCGTCCTGATGATCGCGGCACCGATCGCTATCTTCTTCGTGTTCATGCAGCGGTACATCATCGGCGG
>CAZOJS010000083.1:0-6922 GCA_964580175.1 uncultured Anaerolinea sp.
AACGGCGTCATGCCCGCCTCGAACGGGGAATCCTGGGTCGTCAGTTCGGCGCCGTAGTAGCGGAACCCCTTCTCCAGGCGAAGCGAGTCGAGGGCGCGGTAACCGACGGGCTCGAGGCCGGCCGCAGTCGACTCGCCGGCCAGCACCAGGGCATCCCAGCCGCGCACGGCATCTTGGCGGGCGACCGTGAACTCCCAGCCGAGCTCGCCCGCGTAGCTGATCCGCGTGGCCAGTGCCGGGACGGTCCCGCCAATCTGAATTTCGCGGGCCGTACGCATGGGGAGCTCCGCATCTGACGCGTCGCCGGTGCCGCTCGCGATCAGGATGTCCCGGGCCCGGGGGCCCCACAGGCCGATGACGGCCAGCTCGGAGGTGACGTCGCTGATGGTGACCGCCTCGTGATCATGCACGTTGGCCCGAATCCATCCGAGATCGGCAGCCAGATATCCGGCGCCGGTCAGAACGCGGTAGCGGTCTACTGCCAGCCGGGTCACCGTGACGTCCGCGAGCATCCCACCCCGCTCGTCGAGGAACTGGCCGTACACGGCAGAACCATCGGGGCGATCGAGGTCGTTGGCAAAGACCCGCTGCATGACCGCCAACGCCGAAGGACCCGAGACCTCGATCTTCCCGAATGATGAAAGGTCGATGATGCCTGCGCGCTGCCGGACCGCGCGATGCTCCTCGCCCACCCGTTCGAACCAGTCCGGCTTGTCCCAGCCGTGCACGCGGGGCAAGCGGCCGGCACGACGCCAGGCCGATCCGGGCTGGTGCAGGTCCGCGCGTTCCCAGCCCGCCTTGGTCCCGAACACCGCACCGGCATCCTGGAGCCGGCCGTGGAGGGCCGAGAGACGGCGCGGGCGTCCGGCCTCATCCGCGTCATACGGGAACCGGAGGCGGTAGTAGTCCGAATAGGTCTCCCGCGCCAACCCGGCAACCCAGGACGGATCGCGATACGTGTCGGCGAACCGCCACGCCCGGTAGCCCGCAACGTCGACGCCCGGGTCGCCGGCGGTGATCCAGCCGGCCAGCGCCCGGCCGATCCCGCCGCCCCCGCCGAACCCGTTGAGCGACAGCCCTGCGGCCATCCAGAACCCGCGCAACCCCGGCATCGGACCGAGAAGCGGGTTGGCATCGGGCGTCATTGCATCGGGGTGGCAGACCAGGCGGATGGCCTCGGCATCGGCGAGGAACGGGAAACGCCGGATGGCGCCGGCCATCAAGGGCGCGAATCGGTCCCAATCCGGCGGGAGAGACGCGGCGGCGTGGTCCCACGGCACGCCGTCCAGCCAGCGAGCGCGCGGCTCGGCCTCATACCCGCCAAAGACCATCCCGCCGTGCTCGCTCTTCCCATAGACGAGATTGTCTGGATCACGGAAGCAGGGCATGTCCCGCGGCAGCTCGTTCCCCGGCACTGCCTTCAGGGCCACGTGCTGATGGTCCACCGGCGTCGAAGGCACGAACGCTCCGACCATCGCGGCGATCTGCGGCGCCCACATGCCGGCAGCGTTCACCACGAGCTCCGTCGCGATCGGGCCACGATCCGTCAGCACCCGTTGCACCTCGCGACCAGCCGTCAAGTCGAAGCCGGTGACGCGCGTGTTCAGGAGGAACCGCACACCAAGCTCCCGGGCGGCATCCGCCAAGGCATGCGTCGCGGTGTGCGGGTCCAGGTAGCCATCGCCCGGAATGTGGACAGCGCCGAACAGCGATTCGGACGAAATCGCGGGCATCAGCGCCCGCGCCGCATCTGCCGAGATGACCCCGGCGTCGAGGCCGATACCTCTGGCTCGGCTGGCCGTCCGTTCGAGCTCACGGAGCTGCTCGGGCGACGACGCGAGTCGGACGCTCCCGACCCGCTCGAAAACGCCGAACCGCTCGTATAGCTCCACGCTGTAGCGACGGAACCGCATCATCGTGTTGGACGGGTTGAACATGGTCACGAGCCCGGCGGCCTGGCAGGTGGATCCCGACGTCAGCTGCGCCTTCTCGACGAGGAGCACGTCGGTCCAGCCCGCCTCGGCGAGGTGGTAGGCGACGCTGCAGCCGGTGATCCCGCCGCCGATCACGACAACCCTTGCCTGGTCCACGATCAGGGTGCCCTCCTCGACCCCAAAACCCACTCTCGGGCGACGGGGACTCCGCCGTACGGTAGCGGCTCGGGCGGTCCATCGAAAGGTCGGTGCGCGCCTACAATCCGCGCATTCCCATCCGGAGCGGAGTCGAAGCGTCCATGCCGCGTGACCAGAACGCCGTCGTGATGGATCGGGCCACGCTGGAACGCGAGGTCGATCGCATCGTCGGCGCGGTGGCCAGCAAGGGGCGGGTGATCCGAGTTCTCGGGTCGATCGCCGTGGCCCTCCATTGTCCCGATGCCGGCCTTCTTCTCCCGAGCTTCAAGCGGACCTACGCCGACATCGACTTCGTCGCGTACAAGCGCGACGCCCGTGATATCGCGGCGGTGATCGCCGGCCTCGGGTACGTCGAGGACCGCCAGATCTTCATCTTCTCGGAAGGCAGTCGGGCGATCTTCGATCACCCCGTTGCCGACTTTCACATCGACGTGTTCTATGACCGGCTCGAGTTCTGTCATGTGATCCCGCTGGCTGGGCGACTCGAAGCTGACTCGCCGACAATCCCGCTCGCGGAACTGCTGCTGTCCAAGCTGCAGATCGTCAAGCTGAATGAGAAGGACGTTGTCGATGCGATCCTGCTCCTCCTGGACCACCCGCTCGCCGAGGGCGACGATGACACGATCGACCTGGCCCGGATCGCCGGCCTGGCGGCCGACGAGTGGGGGCTCTGGCGCACGCTGACGATGAACCTCGAGAAGGTGGCATCTCTGGCGGCCGCCTACCCGCAGCTCGACGAATCACAGCGGAGCCGCGTCGCCCAGGCCGTCTCGACGTTGAAGGGCGCCATCGATCGGGTACCCAAGACGTTCGCGTGGCGAATGCGAGACCGCGTCGGAGACCGCCGGCAGTGGTGGACGGACGTGGACGAAGTCCGCTAAGAGCGTTCGCCTATCCCTCAGCCGCATCGCTCAGGGCGCGCTCGAAGGTCCGCCCGGACGCATTGGCCAGGAGCCGATCGAAGTGCTCCCCGGCGTAGTCCACGAAATCCACGTCAAGGGTGCTGATCCCCTGCTGGAGCACCCCCCACATGGCCTCGCGGAAATCGGACACGATCCGCATCAGGAACAACCGGGCGGCTCGCGCCGGCCGAGCATCGCCCTCGTACCCGGCGAGCAGGACGAGATCCTCGTCCGGCGTCAGCCCGTGGTTGACCGAGAAGTTGCCGAGGTCGAAGAACGGGTCGCCGAGGCCCGCGTACTCCCAGTCCACGATCCGGATCCGCTCGCCGTCGTCGATAAAGTTCGCGTTCAGCAGGTCGTTGTGGCAGGGCCGCAGCGCGACCGGCGCGGCAAGGAAGGCGAGCTCGATCCGGCGTGCTATCGCCATGGCCAGGTCGTACTCACGCGGGATGGCGACGCCGCGGGCCGATGCCAGCGCCCGATACGCCTCCACGATCCGGAACGGCATGAACAGGCCCGGGATGGGCGGGCCGTCGTGAACGCGCCTGATCGAATCCGCGACCCGCCGGATCGTCTCCGGTCGGTGGACCGCCTCGTCCGAGACCGGGCTGCCGACGATGAACTTCGTGACGAGGTATCCCTCCGGGCGAACGTAGGCGACGACCTCGGGGCCGACCCCCACGCCGGCTGCGGCGACGGTCGCTGCGTGCTCGACCTCGCGGCTGATGCCGAGGAGGTGGGTGTCGTTGCCGGCCAGGCGAAGGACATAGCGGTCGCGCGCCCCAGCGGCGTCGATCAGGAAGTTGCGATTGGTGATCCCGCCCGACAGGGCCGTGAAGGCCAGCTCACGGCCGGCCAGGTCCGGCACGCGCTGCATAGCCCGCGTGAGCTCATCGAGCAGCTCGCCCCGGAGGGTGTCGTCCGCCGCCGTCGTGGTCATCGGGCGTTCGTCATCGAGACTCCATCATGCCGGAATCGAAACGGCGCGACGGGGTCCGTCGCGCCGCAGTCCGTGATCATGTCCCGGAAGAGTGCCGGGAGGCCAACGCGCCGACCTCCCGGCCCGAACGATCCCCGGGTGAGCTAGCCGATCACGGCCTCACCGGTCGCGCGGTCTGCGTCGACGGCGTCGCTCCGACGGCCCTGCCCGGTCGCGAGGTAATAGGCAAGCCCGATCACGAGGATCAGAAGGACCGTCGCCTCGAAGAACGGCAGGTCCGGCAGCCAGCTGATCGCATTGCCGCCCGATGTCACGAGCGTCAGGCTCGGGTTGGTGAAGTCGCGCAGGTCGCCGCCGAAGTTGCCGAACAGCGCCGCGTCGCTCCACAGCGCGAAGTTGACGACCATCACGCCGCCCCAGACGAGCGCGGCGATGTTGATGACGGTGCCCCAGCCGCGAAGGCTGAACCACGCGCCCTTGTGCGGCCATCCCTTGCGCCGGGCCGCGAAGACTCCCAGGTTGCACATGAAGTAGCTGAGGTAGATGAGCCCCGTTGCACCGGCGGCGAGCAGGGCCGGGCTGTCGGTGACGAAGAACGGGATCGCCGCCAGGATGCCCACGGCGAGGGCGGCGTAGGCGGGCGTCTTGAACGATGCATGGACCTGGCCCCACAGGCTGCTGAAGGGCAGGCGGCGGTCGCGACCCATCGAGAACATGAGGCGGGTCGTCGCGCCCTGGATGGCCATCGTGCAGACATACACGGCAATGAGGATCGCCCCCAGGTAGACCGATCCGAGCTGGTCACCGAGCGCGGACTTGATCGCGGTGCTGATGGGCGACGGATCTGTGAACGACGCCGCCAGGTCCGGGGTGGCCAGGATAATCGCCAGGAGGAAGATCGCGCCGACGATGCCCGACAGCCAGATCGCGGCAAGGATCCCGCGCGGTGCCCAGCGGCTCGCGTCGACTGTCTCCTCGCCGAACGTGCCCGCGGTGTCGAAGCCGTAGACGACGAACAGGCTCATGAACATCGCGATCGCGAAGACCGGCAGGTAGCCGCCCGTCTCAGCCGTCTCAACACCTGCGGTGGTCGTCAGGACCGAGAAGTCCTGGACCCGGAAGAAGATGAGGAGCACGAGCGCGAAGACGAGCATCGCCAGGATCTCGGCGCCAACCCCAATGTTGTTGATCATCGACAGCAGGCGCACGCCGAAGGCATTGATGATGGTCGTGGAGATCAAGGTGATGAGCGCCCAGAAGACGAGGTTGTTGAGCGCCGGAATCGGGCTCGGATCCGTGAGCGCGAAGCCAAAGATGCTCGACATCACGAGTGGGACCGTACCCGCGACCGCCGTCACGGTGATCACGCCGGCCCAGAAGTAGAACCAGCCCGTGAACCAGCCGAGGGTCTTGTGCGAGAGGCGCTTTGACCATTGGTAGATGGAGCCCGCGACCGGGAAGTGGCTGGCGAGCTCGGCGAAGTTCAGAGCCACGAACGTCTGGCCGAGCACGACGAGCGGCCACGACCAGAAGAACGCGGGACCGCCGATCCCCATCCCGAGCGCGATGAGCGTGAACGTCCCTGTCGCGACGCTGATGTAGCTGAAGGCGACGGCGAAGTTGCTAAGGAACCCAAGGGTTCGCTTCAGCTCCGGCTTGATACCGAGCGAGCGCAGGTGCGCGTCGTCGCGCGCCGACTGCTCGGCCACATTCATGGGACCCGACACGATTCCCTCCTTAACGATTCACGGGAACGCCCGTGAGCGAAGCCCCGAACGCGCGGGGCGCGATGGAGCGGCGGTTCCTCGATCGACCCTCCCTCAAGGCGTCGGTTCGTTCGCCGGAGCATAGGAGCCCCGCCGGCAAGAATCAAGACGCGCGGAACGGCGGCCCGGGTGGCCGGTTCAGCGGGAGGCTGCCATGGCCTCCGTGACCGAGGCAGGAGCCGGCCGGTGCGCTTCCGCCGGATGCACATACCGGTCGACCATGTCGCGGGTGCCGATCACACCCAGCTCACCGAACAGAAACGCGACCTTGGCAGCCTGCGCGGCGAGGATTTCGTCCCGGGTCGCCAGGTCCCACAGCTCGCGCTTGAACGGACCGATTGCCTTCTTGCGCGTCGTGTAGACGAACTGCTGGTCGGTCTGGTCCGCCTTCCGCTCATCGATTGCGTTCTCGAAGCACCATGCCTCGATTTGGTCGCTGAGGCCAACGGGGAACGCGGGGTGCTCGTACAGGGCGTTCTGGAACCCGGTGGCGAGATGGATCTCCGCGGTGTCGACCGCGCGGAACGTGTGGAACATCTCATCCGGCAAGGTCGAGGCACCGTGCTGCACGGTTCCGGCGAGCCCGTACTGGGACCGGGCGATGGCCCCGAGTCGCTCGTGGACCTCGAAATCCACCGCCGCCTTGGCCACGGTTCCGTCGGGCAGGACGACACCGCCGTGGGACGTGCCCGTCTGCACGCTGACCTTGCTGATCCCGACGGCGCCCGGAGCGATCCGCTCCAGCTCGCGCTGGAGACCAGTCAGGTAGGCGTGCAGCTCACCCTCGGTCGAGTTCGTCTTGCCGACCTCACCGATCTCGCCCCCGACGCTGATGGTCACATCGTCCGACTCGAGGGATCGGATCAGCGCCACGAGCTCCGCGGTCCGCTCGTAATTGGCGCGCTGCTGCTCCTCGACCGCCGAGAACGAGAGGTCCACGAGCGTCGATGCATCGATGTCGATGTTCCGGTATCCCGCAGCAACGGCGAGACGGCAGGCCCGTCGAATCTCCTCGGTCATCGTCTCGGGATCCGCGGCGTACTTCCTGGCGTTGAACTGGTAATGATCGCCCTGGAGGAAGACGGGGCCCACCCAGCCCGCCGCTACCGCGCCGGCGAGACAGGCAGTCGCATAGTCGATCGGGCGTTGGTACGTGTAGGTCTGTTCGCTCCGGGCGAGTTC
>CAZOJS010000084.1:0-3375 GCA_964580175.1 uncultured Anaerolinea sp.
TGTGGCGCTGCCTCGGGCTCTGGCGCTGCCTCGGGCTCTGGCGCTGCCTCGGGCTCTGGCGCTGCCTCGGGCTCTGCGGCTGCCTCGGGCTCTGCCGCTGCCTCGGCGGCTGCGAGCTGCTCCCGGACGCCGGCAAAGGCCGCTGCGAGCGTGGTGTCGATCCCGCCCTCCGGCTCCTGAACCGCATCGGAAGCCGCATAGCTCCGCTCGCGCTCCCGGTCGGGCCGCGGCCGGCGCTCGGCTCGAGGAGCGGCCGCTGGCGCAGGGCCTGGCTCGGGCATCGTCCGGACTGGAGCCTCTTCGGCCTGCTTGAGACTGAGTCCCAGGCGGTGACGCTCGGAATCCAGGCTGATGATCTTGAGCTTGAGGGCCTGACCCTCATGAACCACGTCACCCGGATGGGCGACGCGCTGATGGCTCAGCTCACTGATATGGATCAGTCCCTCGAGCCCATCGCGAACACGCACGAAGGCGCCGAAGTTGACGAGCTTGGTGACGGTGCCATCGATCACGTCCCCGACGTTGAAGTCGGCCACCGTGGAGTGCCACGGGTCCGGCTGGAGGCGCCGGATCGACAGGCTGATCCGGCCACGCTCGTGGTTGATGTCGATGACCTCGGCCTCGACCTCCTCGCCGACGCGGTAGCCGGCCTCGGGGTTGTTGACCTTGTTCCAGGAGAGCTCGCTCTTGTGGACGAGCCCGTCGATCCCGCCGAGATCGATGAACACGCCGAAGGGCGCGATGCTCCTGACCGTGCCGGTGACCTTCTGGCCGACCTGGAGGCTGCTGAACAGCTCATCGCGCTTCTCGCGCCGCTCCTCGTAGAGGGCCACCTTCTCCGAGAGGATCAGGCGGTTGGCCTTTCGATTGACCTCAAGGATCTTGAGCCGAAGCTTGCGGCCCACGAACGGCATGAGCTTTTCGGCGATCTCCTGCGCGGCATCGCGCGGCTGATCGTTCTGCGGCCGGCGCGGGAAATCCACGATCTGGCTGATCGGCACGAAGCCGCGGATCCCGCAATCGACGATGAGGCCACCCTTGTTGTGGTCGATGACCGGGGCCTCGATGATCACGCCGGCTTCGAGCTGCTCCTGCATCGATCGCCACTTGCGCTCGAGGCCCGCCCGGCGCAGCGAGAGGACGACGTGGCCCTCCGGGGACTCGGGCTGGAGCACGTAGACAAGAACCGTATCTCCGATCGCGAGGGCAGGCTGGGCCTCCCCGTGACGTCCGAACAGTTCCCTGTTGCTGACGACACCTTCGCTCTTGGCCCCGATGTCGACCAGGATCTCGTCCTTGTCGATCCGGACGACGACGCCATCAACAACATCCCCGCTCTTGAAGCTCTTGATGTCGCCGTCCTGCTCGGCGAGCAGCTCTTCCATGGTCGTGGGCTCCGGTCCGGCCTGGCGGGACGGAACAGGATCGCTCTCGGCTGCGGGAGCATGGGCGAGCTCGTCGTCGTGGACCGCCTCGGCGCCAGTCTCCGCGTCCGCGACAGCGGCTTGCGCGGCCTCCTGCACAGTTTCGACCGGCGCGGGCTCGGCATCTGCCTCGGGCGCTGCCTCAGCGACGACCTCGAGCTCGGCCTCGGCGACGGGGTCGTTGACCTCGGCCTCGACCGGCTGGTCGGCCGCGACCGTTGCCTCGGCGACGGGGGCGTCCGTTTCCGGCTCAGCGTCGACCGACGAGGTCGGCTCGGTCAGTTCGTCTGGGGCGTCCACAACGGTTGTCTCGGCGGGATCGTCCGCGGCGACGGGCGCCGCGTCGGTCTGCTCGGGGGCCGGGGCCTCGGCAATCGCCTCGGCCGGCGGCGGCGTCCCGCCCTGCTGCTCTTCGGTCAATTGGATGGTCTCCTGCAATAAACGTCCCCCAAGAATCAGGAACGGCCTGAGCAGCGCTCAAGCCGTCTGTCTGCGATCAAGTGGTCCGTGGGTGATCTGCCGCGGTCCGCTCCTTCGAGATCGAAATCGGGGTGAACGTGCTCTTCAGCTTTCCTGCCCGGAGGGCCACGGGAGTCTAGCACACGGTTCTCGGCGGCTACAATCGCTTGAACCGTGCCTGAATTGCCCGACCTGACCGTCGTCTCGGAGGCGTTTCACGCCGCACTGGCGGGCCGAACCGTGATCCGCGCGACCGCACCCGGGCCGCTCGCCGTCCGGGGAACCCCCGCCGAGCTCGCCGGGCTCGTCGGTCAACGCCTCGTTTCGGTCAGGCACCGCGGCAAGTTCGTGCGTCTCCAGTTCGATCGCGACGCTGTGGTCATCAATGCCATGTTGACCGGGCGATACCAGCTCGCAAACCCTGCCCGCCCAATGCCCGGCAAGACCGCCTTCGTGCTTGGGTTCGGGGTCCGGGCACGTGGCCCAGGGCGCGCCGCCGCCTGGACGAGGGGTGCGGGCTGGGTCCCGCCCAACGGCGACGAGGCGGAACTTCGATATCGCGACCCCACGCAGATGGGCAAGGTCTACCTCATTCCGGCAGGCGAGGACCGGACCATCCCCGGGTATGCCGGACCGGGCTCGACCGAGGGCGTCCAGGGTCCGGATGCGGACGACAGCGCACTCACGATCGAGGTCTGGCGAGGGCGTATTCGCCGCCACCCGGGCGAGCTGAAGGCGCTCCTGCGCAATCAGGCGTTCGTCGCCGGGATCGGCAACGCCTACAGCGACGAAGTCCTGCACGCAGCGCGCCTGAACCCGTTTCGCAAGCGATCGTCGCTGGCAAGCGAGGAGATCGACGGGCTCTACGAATCGATGCGCGTCACGCTCGCGCGCGCGTGCGCGACCCTCCGCGAGCGGGTTCCGCCGACCTTCGAGACCGAAGTCCGCGACTTCCTGCAGGTTCACCTTCGGGGCGGTCAACCATGTCCACGCTGCGGGACGACGGTGAGCGAGGTTTCGTCGCGGAGCGAAGCGACGTCCTGGTGCCGGAACTGCCAGCGCTGAGCGACTCGGCCGATCAGGGGATCCGCACGACCTGTCCGACGCGGATCACGTTCGAGGTGAGCCCGTTGAAGCTCTTGAGCGCGGAGACCGAGACCCCGAATTCACCGGCGATCCCGTACAGGGTGTCGCCCGACTTGACGGTGTAGGTCGCCCGGGCCGTTGGAGTCGGACTGATCGACGGTTCCGGCGCCGGGCTCGGCGAAACAGACACCGGGGGCTCGGCGGTCGGGCTCGGGCGGATCGTCACCGCCGGGGTCGCCGTGGGCGTTGCGCTGGCGGCGCCGGCCGGGCTGGCAATCGCCACGAACGTCGGGAGCGGCGAGGAGGTTCCGGTCGCAGTACCGGAGCTCAGATTGGATGCGCCGAGCGCGACGAGCGCCGCCACGAGCACGATGGCCGGCACGATCTGCCACACCCTGCGATCAGC
>CAZOJS010000085.1:0-14126 GCA_964580175.1 uncultured Anaerolinea sp.
GCGGTCGTCCTCGGCGGTGTCAGCCTCGCCGGAGGACGCGGCGGCATCGCCGGACCGATCGTGGCGGTCTTCATCCTCGCCCTGGTGAGAACCGACCTGACACTCCTGGGCGTGAACTCGAATCTCTCGACCGTCATCCAGGGCGCTATCCTGATCGGGGTCGTCATGTTCGGGAGCCTGCTCACGATGCGGCGGGCGCGGACGTGAACAGCCAGGCGGACATGGTCCCGGCCGGCGACCGCGTAGGCGGGCTGGGCGTCCAGGGACTCCTGCGGGATCGCCCGCTCATCCCGCTGGCGTCCCTCCTCGTTGTGCTGGTCATCCTCATGGAACTTGTCCGACCCGGCGTTCTGAGCCCGGACTGGGTGGGGGTCACGATCCGGGCGGCGATCCCCTTGGCGATCCTCGCGGCATGCCAGACGCTGACGATGCTGACGGGTGGCATTGACCTCTCGGTCGGGATGGTCGCCTCCATGGCGGCGTTCATCATGGCCACCCAGACGGGCGATCAGGGACCTGCGGTCGCGATCGGTCTGGCCTTCATCGCCGCCCTCGTCGCGGGAATCGCGAACGGCATCGGCGTCGGCGTGTTCAAGGTGCACCCGCTGATCATGACCCTGGGCATCGGCCTGGTGATCCTGGGACTCATGAACGTGTACCAGCTGATCGTCGTCCAGGCCGGCACGGAGATCCCCGCGGTCATCGAGTGGCTCGGCTCCGGGACCACGCTCCCATTCCTGCCCAACAACCTCCTGGTGTTCGTCCCGATCGCGGCGCTCATCATCGCCGGGCTCCGCTACAGCGGGTTCGGTCGGTTGCTGTTCGCCGTCGGCGACAACATGGTCGCAGCTCGACTGTCCGGGGTCCGGGTATGGCAGGTCCACCTGGGGCTGTACACCCTGTCGGCGCTCCTGGCGGCCACCGCCGGCATCCTGGTGGCGGGGCTCGTCAAGACCGCCAGCCTGGCCCTCGTGGAGCAATCGGTCCTGCCGGCCGTGGCAGCCGCGGTCATCGGCGGCACATCCATCATGGGAGGCCGGGGTGGTTTCTCAGGGACGATCATCGGCGCCCTCATCCTGACCGTCCTGACAAGCCTCCTCATTGCGCTCCAGATGCCGGAAGCCGTCCGCCAGATCCTGTTCGGAACCATCATCGTGGCCGTCGCGGCCGTGTACACGCGGATCGTCGACGTGTCGTGAGCTCCGGCAATCTGACCCATCACCTTGGGATCGACGTGGGGGTGACCAACCTCAAGTGGGCCGTCGTCGAGCACGAGGGCGACGACTGGCGGATCCTGGGTCGCGGCCAGGTGCCCACGCGGTCGGTCGAAGGGCCAGCGGCCGTGATCAAGCGGATCGCCGGGACCGCGCGGAGCGTGGGCGAGCGCTGGCCGACGATCGCGTCACTGGGCGTCGGGGTCCCGGGCCTGTATGACCCGGCGGCCGGCTCCACTCGGTTCCTGGTGAACATGCCGGGCAACTGGTCGGGCCGGGCCGTGGCCGGCCCGTTATCGGCCGTCCTCGGGATTCCGTGTGCGCTCATCAACGACGCGCGGGCGTTCGGCGTCGCGGAACTGCGGCTCGGTGCCGGCCGCGGCGCCGACTCGATGGTCGGCCTGACCCTCGGCACGGGCGTCGGCGGGGTCATCGCAATCGACGGCCGCATCCACCTCGGCCACGACGGGACGGCCGGCGAGGTGGGTCACCAGGTCATCGATCCGGACGGTCCGTCGTGCAACTGCGGGAACCACGGGTGCCTGGAGGCGTTCGCCCGGGCAGACCGGATCGCCGAGGCGTGCGGGACCGACACCGTGGAGGCCGCGGTCGCGGCCGCGGCAGCCGGGGACGCGAAGGCCCTTGCGGGCCTGTCGAGCGTCGGGCGATACCTCGGGATTGGCATCGGCAACATGATCACGCTCATCTCTCCGGATCGTGTCGTCATCGGCGGCGGGATCGCGGCGGCCGGCCCCATGCTGCTCGATCCTATCCGCGCCGAAGTGACGCGTCGTGTCCGGACCACCTCCCTCAGCGACGTGGAGATCGTGACCGCGGAACTCGGTACCTGGGCGGGGGCGATCGGCGCCGCGGTCCACGGCGCCGAGGCAGCCGGTTGATGGCGGCTGCCTACCGGCCGCGGTACCGACGGATCGAGCAGGCGCTGCGGGCTCGCATCGCCGGCCTCAGGACAGGCGACCGCCTGCCCTCGGATGCCGACCTACAGGCCGAGTTCGGGGTCAGCCGCATGACCGCCCGGAACGCCATGCAGCAGCTCGCCGACGAGGGCCTGGTCGCGCGGGAGCCGGGCCGCGGCAGCTTCGTGGCCGAGCCGCCGGCACATCGGCGGAGCGACCGCCTGATGACCTTCACCCGCGAGATGCGGCGGCGTGGGCTGGAGCCCAGCTCGCGACTCTTGTCGCGGGAGCTCCGCGCGGGCGGCCCCGCCGAGCTGGCCGCCCTGGGCCTGCCGCCCGGGGACCAGGTCCTGCTGGTCCGCCGGCTGCGCTGCGCGGACGATCTGCCGATGGCGGTCGAGACGGCGATCCTCGTCCCGGCCTGTGCGCCCGCGGTCCTCGAAGCCGACCTCGAGCACGGCTCCCTACACGAGACGCTCGCCCGCGCCGGGTTCGTCCTTCGGCGCGGCACGGGGACGATCGAGGCGGCCGCGGCCACGGCCGAAGATGCGCACCTCCTGGACGTTGTGCCGGGCTCGCCCCTCCTCGTCGAGCGGCGGGTCATTGCCGACGCCCATGGTCAGCGGATCGAGGCGACGGAGTCGCGCTACCCGGCCGACCGGTATGCCCTCGATGTCCGGTTCGAGGTCGAGGAGGCCGGGATCGATGCCACGGGTGGCGGGTCGTCGTGACGGGTCCTGTCGAGCTGGCCGGGCGGCTTGTCCTCGAGGATCGGGTGGTGTCGGGTCGGCTTCGGATCGCGGATGACCGGATCGCCGCGATTGATCTCGACGACGACGCAGGTGCCGGAGCCGACGGCCGTCCCTACCTCGCCCCCGGGTTCGTGGACGTCCACGTCCACGGCTGGGGAGGGCACGACGCGATGGGCTCGCGCGCCGACCTCGACGGGATGGCCCGTGCCCTGCTGCGACGCGGCGTCACCTCGTTCCTGCCGACCGGGGTCAGCAGCCCGCTCCCGGAACTTCGCGCGTTCGCCGACCGCGTGCGCGCGTGGATGCCGCTCGCGCCGGCCGACGGCGCGGCGCCGCTCGGCTTCAATCTGGAGGGACCGTTCATCGCTGCGGCCCGCAAGGGAGCCCACAACCCGGCCCACCTTGCGACCCCAGCCGAGACGCCGTGGAGCGAGATCGAGCCGCTGCTCGACGGCCTGCGGCTGACGACCGTTGCGCCCGAGATCCCCGGCGGACTCGAGTTGATCCGGCGGCTTTCGTCGGTGGGGGTTCGGGTGTCGCTCGGCCACTCGGCGGCCGATCTCGCGACCGCCCTGGCCGGCTATGACGCCGGCGGGACCACGACGACCCACCTGTTCAACGCCATGAGCGGGATGGAGCATCGAGCCCCGGGACTCGCCGTCGCGGCGCTCGGGCGCGACGATGCCTACGTCGAGCTGATCGCCGACGGCCAGCACGTGCATCCCGCCCTCTGGACGATCGTCCGGCGGACGAAGCCGGGGAACCGGCTGCTGCTCGTCAGCGACGCGCTGGCCCTGGCCGGAACCGGCGACGGCCGGATCACCGCGATCGGGGGCCTGGAGGTCACCGTCCGAGGTGACCGCTGCGTGCTGGCCGACGGGACCCTTGCCGGTTCGGTGATCGCCCTCGACAGCGCCGTGCGGAACCTCGTGGCGAGCGGTTCCACGCTTGCCTCCGCCGTCGCGGCGGCGAGCCGCAACCCGCTGGCGATGCTGGGCATCCTGGACCGCGGCCAAATCGCCGAAGGTCAGCGGGCAGACCTCGTCGAGCTGGCGGACGACCTCGAGGTCCGCCGGGTCATGCGTGCCGGAGCCTGGGTGGCCTGATCGTCTGACCCGCATCGGCCGAGCAGGCGCCGTCGGCGCTCGACCACGGCGACGAGGATACTGACACCATGCCCCCTCTTGAGCTGCCGTCCTCGATCGAGGCCCTTGACCGGCGAATCACGTCGGCGCTCGCGCGGCTCGGGCCGGTCGTCCTCCGGGTCGGGCTCGGCATCGTCTTCCTGTGGTTCGGCGCCCTGAAGTTCTTCCCGGACCTGAGCCCCGCCCAGTCGCTGGCCGGCCGGACCATCGAGCTCCTGACCCTTGGCGTCGTCAAGCCGGATCTGGCACTGCCGGCCCTCGCGACCTGGGAGTGCCTGATCGGGCTTGGCCTGCTGAGCCGCCGATACCTTCGGGCGACGCTCTTCCTGCTCGCGGCCCAGATGGTCGGCACATTTCTGCCCCTCTTCTTCTTCCCGGCTGAGGTGTTCACCCGCTTCCCGTTCGCGCCGACGCTCGAGGGCCAGTACATCATCAAGAACGTCGTCCTGGTTGGCGCCGCGATGGTCGTCGGCGGCATGGTTCGCGGCGGGCGTCTGGAGGCCGAGCCTCAGCCGGTCGCCCGAGCCGTGATCCCCATGGACGAAGTTGACGGGGACCTGCCTCGAGGCTGATCGAGCTGGTTGATCGAATGCGATCGTCCACGCTCGGCCACGCAGCAGAATCGTCAGATGTCGGGCACGGCCACGCTCGACCGCAGCGATTCTGATCAACCAGCCCGATCACGGCCGCCGAAGCCGGTCGCGGCGGCGAACCTGCGCGGTCGCGGCGGACCTCCCAACGTCTCCGGGAACTACAGCCAGCGGGACGGCCCTCCGGCGATCTCCAGCCCGTCAGCCTTCGGTCGTGATCGACTCCATGGCCGGCGCGCTCGCTGCCCTAGGCGTCACTTGCCGGGCCGTGAGCAGCGGCTCCCGACCGTCGCGCACCGCAAGTGACGCCTCGACAAATCCGTCGAACAGCGGGTGCGGCCGCTCCGGGCGACTCTTGAACTCGGGATGGAACTGGCTGGCGAGGAAGTAGGGGTGGTCCCTGAGTTCCACGATCTCGACCAATCGCCCGTCGGGCGACTGCCCGGACAGGATCATGCCGGCAGCCTCGAGGGACTGGCGGTACCGGTTATTGACCTCGAATCGGTGCCGGTGGCGCTCGTAGATCACTTCCTGACCGTAGACGGCCGCGGCCTTGGAGCCCGGGGTCAGGCGGGCGGGGTAGATCCCGAGCCGCATGGTGCCGCCCTTGTCCTCCATGTCCCGCTGATCGGGCATGAAGTCGATGACCGGGTTGTCCGTGAACATGTCGAACTCGGTGCTGTTCACGTCCGACTGCCCGATGACCTCACGCGCAAATTCGATGACGGCGCACTGGAGGCCGAGGCACAACCCGAGGTACGGGACCTTGTGGTCGCGCGCGAAGTGGGCCGCGAGAACCTTGCCCTCGATGCCCCGGTGCCCGAAACCGCCGGGGACCAGGATCCCGGCCGCCCCGTCGAGCCGGTCGTGCAGGTTCTCGCGGGTCAGCGCCTCGGAATCCACCCAGCGAACCTTGACGTCGACTTCGTGCGCCCAGGCAGCGTGACGAAGGGCCTCGGTGACCGAGAGGTAGGCGTCCGGGAGCTCGATGTACTTGCCGACCAGCGCGATCTCGAGGATCGGCTTCGGTCGCTTGATCCGCTCAACCAGCGCCCGCCAGCCATCGAGATCCGGCGGCGCGTCGGGATCTCCGAGCCCCAGGTGCCGAACGATCAATCGGCCGAGCCCAAAATCCTCGAACTGCAGCGGAACCTCGTAGATGGTTTCCGCGGTCGGGGCGGGAATGACCGCATCGATGTCCACGTCGGTGAACAACGCGATCTTCTCGCGGATCTCGTCCGAGACCTCATGGTCAGAGCGCAGGACGATGACGTCGGGCTGGATGCCGATCCCGCGCAGCTCCTTGACGGAGTGCTGCGTCGGTTTGGTCTTCAGCTCACCGGTCGCGGCCAGGGCCGGCAGGAGCGTTACGTGCACGTACAGGACATTGGCCCGGCCGACGTCCTTGCGCATCTGGCGGATGGCCTCGAGGAACGGCAGAGACTCGATATCGCCGACGGTGCCCCCGACCTCCACGATCACGACGTCCGGATCGCCGTCCTTGGCGACGCGGACGATCCGCTCCTTGATCTCGTTGGTGATGTGCGGGATGACCTGGACCGTACCGCCGAGGTAGTCGCCGCGGCGCTCCTTGGCAATGACGGCCTGGTAGATGCGGCCGGTGGTCACATTGGAGAGCTGGGACAGGTTCTCGTCGATGAACCGCTCGTAATGCCCCAGGTCGAGGTCCGTTTCCGCGCCGTCGTCGGTCACGAAGACCTCGCCGTGCTGGTACGGGGACATCGTGCCGGGATCCACGTTGATGTACGGATCCAGCTTGAGGATGGAGACCCGGAGGCCGCGCGCCTTCAGCAACCGACCGATGCTGGCGGCGGTGATGCCCTTGCCAAGAGAGGAGGTCACGCCTCCTGTCACAAAGACATACTTCGCCACGGGTCAAGATCCTCCGGGGGTTTTTGGAATGTTACCGGAAGACGGGTTCCGGGGCAAGAAGGCGGGTGGGCGTGACCTCGCCCGGGCAGTGCTGTCAACGCGGGCGAGGAAGTCGCCCGGCCCTAGCCTGCTTCTGAAACTTCCTCGGTTGTGCTTCTTTCGACACAACAGCGACGCATCCGACGGTCGGAGGATCGGCCGGATCAATCAACGTGGGTCAAGAGACGCGTCGAGCCGGAGGATCGCGGAGATTTGTGTCGGAATTGCCACAATACCGACGAAGTCGGGCCGTGTCGTGACCCGCAGCCGCGCCGACCCGTCCGGATTGTGCTCCTGGCGTTACATCCGACCGGCTGGCGGCTCCGAGCTACGAGCGAACGCGGAGAATTCGGCGCCCGCCACGCCGTCCGACGGGACGACGATCGGCCGGCAATCCCCGGTATCCGGAAGCGGCGGGTAATGGCCACGCCGACGATGATCACGGCGCCGCCGGCGATCTGGGATGGCTGGACCCCCTCGGACAGGAACGCCGCGCCCATGAGCACCGCGATGAACGGCACCAGGAACTGGAGGCCGCTGATCCGGGTCGGCCCGAGCAACTTGATGGCGTGGAAGACGACGACATTGGCGATGCCGGCGGAGATCAACGTGGAGTAGGCAAAGCCCGCCCACGCACCGGCGCTGACGACTCCCCAGTCCGTCCCGGCCGATTGGACCAGCCCGACCGGCGCCAGCGTCAGCGAACCGCCGACCATCGCCCAGGCAGTGGTGCGCAGCGGCGAATGGCGCATGAGGATCGGCGCTCCCCAGGCCGTGTACGCGGCCCAGCACACGGCGGCCAGCAGGGTCAGCCCGTCACCGAGGAGGGAGGCTCCCAGGCCGAGGCCGGGCCCACCGGCCACGACGATGCCGACCCCGGCGAAGGACACGAGCGCGCCGGCCAGGATGCGCCGCGTGAGCATGTCGGAGCCTGCCATCGACGCGAACAGCGCGGTGAACACGGGGGTTGCGGCGATCAGGAACGCCGAGTCCCCGGCCGGGATGGTCTGGAGCGCCGTCGGCCAGAGCATCTGGTACATCCCGAACCCGACCGCCCCGAGACCCATGATCGGCGCCACCTGGCGGAGCGGCATGCGAATGGATCCTTCACGCCAGCGCAACAGGGCTAACAGGAGCACGGCCGAGAGCGAGAACCGGAGGAAGGAAAAGGCGATCGGGGCGATCTCACGATTCGCGGCCTTGACCACGATGAAGTTTGCCGCCCAGGCGATGACCACGACCAGCACGGCGATCTCGGCGGCACGGTGACCGGCGAGCCACGATCGATTCAGTCCGATCCGCGGCGGACGCGGCTTCTGGTGCTGCGCTGCACCCGGCGGGGACGATGGTGAAGCCGGCTGTCGCGACGCTGGCACAGGGGCGCCCGCCGGGATCCCGGCGGGCGCTTCGCTCGCGTTGGGCGGGTTCGGGCCGTTGATCAGCCGC
Organism: uncultured Anaerolinea sp.; assembly: GCA_964580175.1. Lineage (GTDB taxonomy): Bacteria > Chloroflexota > Limnocylindria > Limnocylindrales > CSP1-4 > UBA5189. The sequence goes on from CAZOJS010000085.1 coordinate 7,997, forward strand.
CGTCCTGATCCAGCTCGAGCGAATCCTCGTCCGCTTCCTCGGTCAGCTTCAGCCAGATGAACAGACCGGCAAGGACGATGAGCGGGATGACGATCAGGGCGCCGAGGGTGACCCCCAACGCAACGGCGACGGTCTTGAGTGCTCGCATGGCGATGTCTCCAGTCTGTACGTGATCAGGAACCGGCCTTGCCCTGCGGCCCGGTGGGCCGAGGAGGAAGGCGGGACGTGGGTCCGCCGGCGATGAGGGCCTCGACGTCGTCATGGGTGAATTCGGTCAGGCCGTGCAGCCAGCCACCCTGCGTCGCCTGATGCAGGCGCAGGACAAACGCCCCATCCTGCTCGAAGAAGAAGACGTCCTTCGGCTTCTGTTCGTCGATGTAGTGACCGATCACGCGCAGCGCGTGCTCGTAGCGTCCAGGCGACGGGAGTTGCGCCTGCGGACCGCTACCCCGCCGGGCGATCGATTCGTCCATGAACTTGCCGATGTCGTCGTCGAGGAAGGTCATCGTCTCCTTGGCAACCTGTCCGACCGACTCGGACCAGGTGCTGGACGACGAAGCAACGTGGGCCACGCCCTGAACGATGAACCCGTCGGGTACTTCCAGGACGAGGATGTCCTTCATGCCGCGCTGATCGAGATACGCCCCAATCGAGCGCAGCACTTCCTCGAAGTCCTGCCGAGGGCTCCCGTCGTAGATCCGCATGGCTTCTCCCCGGGGCGAGCCGCCCCTCGCGTTGCGTTCCTTAGGAGCCGGTCGTCTGGTCGTACAGGCCAGCCTGCTTTGCTCGCCGGTCGCTCAATCGGAAGACGCCGACTGCGGCGAGTGTAACGACGGCCCCGGTGGCCAGCAAGGACCCGACGATCTCGCCGGTCGTCGGCTGCGCGTGACCGAAGATCGTGGCGAACAGTGATCCCTCGCCACCGACGGATCCCGGGCCTCCCGGAAAGAGGGCCTCCCGGACCCCGGCGATCCACCAGGTCAGGGGCGTCGCCAGCCCGATGGCCTGGACCGGCAGCGGCAGCACCGTCAGCGGGAAGACCGCGCCGGCGACCAGGAACAGTGCCCCGGCAAACGCCTCCGGATAGCTCCAAGACTCCTGGCGCGTCTGGATGACGATGCCGGCCATGAGCAGTCCGAGTCCGACGATGGATCCGAGGCCGAGAAGCGACACCACCGCGAGGAGCGGCCAGTCCACGGCCGCTGCGTCGAACGGTACGTCCAGGGCGATCACCGCGACGGCCAGGGTGATGACCACGCCGGCCAGGCCGACCCCGAGGCGGGCCACGCCACGACCGATCAGGACCATCAGGAAGTCGCTCGGGCTGATGTAGACGTACTTCAGGACGCGATAGCGTTCCCTGTCCTCGAGCACGGCCCAGGCGAGCCCGGCAATGCCGCTCACCACGAACGCCCAGAGCGCACTGCCGATGACCACGAACGGACGGAAGTCGCGGCCCGCCGGACCACCGATGACCTCCAGCATCACGACGAGCATGAGCACGGAACTGATCGGCTTGGCGATCGAATAGATGAAGAAGAGAAGCGGGTCCGTCCAGTTCGCCTCGAGCTTCCATCCGAGGCGGACCGACACGCTGAACGTACGGAGCACGTCCACCACACCGAGCCCTTCAGTCCGTGCCGGGTCGAACCGCACGGCTTGATCGACGGGCTCTGCGAGCGATGTCACTGCCAGCGAATCGACAGGCGGCCATCACGCCGCGCACGTCGCTCCATCGTGATCAGCATCCAGCGGGCCGCTGCAATGGAGACCACCGTCATCGCCACCAGGATCCCGGCCTCCACGATCGGCGGGGGCGTGCCGATGGGGAAGGCCGCCCCCACGAAGGCCAGCTGGCGCAGCGCGTCGAGGCCGGTGGCAAGCGGCAGGAACGCCACCGACAGTGCCCCGAGCAACCCGAGGCGGGCGACCGGGAAGTTGAGGCCAGACACGAAGTACACGGGTTCGGTCATGAGCTGCCCCATGTGCCAGGCCTCGCGGCCCCACACCAGAAAGAGGCTCGCCAGGACCATCCCGAGGCCGTACAGGGCGGCGAGGGTCAGGAAGAAGACCGCCAGGAGCAGCACCCACTGGTCCACCGCGAAGGTGACCCCGAATACGCTCCCCGCGATCACGAGGACCACGGCGGCCCGGGTCGAGCTCATGAACATCCCCCCGAGCGCCATCCCGAACAGGATGGCCATGAAGTGCATCGGCGCCGCGAAGTAGAGCTCCAGATTGCCCTGGCTCTTTTCCCAGTAGAGCTGGTTGGCCATCATCCAGATGACGTTGAGCCAGAAGGCGGTGAGGGCACCGCCGAGGACCACGAAGCCGACGTACTCCTGGGGCGCACCGATCGCCCGATAGACGAACACAAACGCCGAGGTGGCCAGAAACGGCAGGAGGATCTCGAAGAGCACCCACGAGGGCTCGCGCATCAGGCCGATCACGCGCGGATAGGCCCGCCCACGGATGGACCGGAGATCGGTCATCAGGACCTGACGGGCCGTCCAGTCGGACGCCTCGGCAGGCCCGTGGCCGGAGCGCCCGACAACGTCGATCGAGGCACCCATCACCCGGTCACCTCGGTGGCCACGGCGTCGGACTCCTGGAAGCCTCGGCCAACGAGCTCCACGAACACGTCCTCAAGGGTGGGCTCCGACTTTCGCAGCCCGAGGATCTGCGAGCCGGTCGCGGCGAGCGCCCCGACCACGTGGCCGAGCGCGCCATCGTCCTCGAGGACGAGGTTCATCACGATGTCCTGCCGATCCGCGTCGCCGGCCGCGGCAGCCGCGGCGCTCGCGCTCACCACGCCGGGCAGACGGGCCAGTGTGGCCGCGCCGCCGTCCAGCCGGTCCAGCTCTATCCGGAAGATCGATTCCCGCTGGACTCGCCGCTTCAGCTCGGCGGGCGTGCCGATCGCGAGGATCCGGCCGCGATCCACGATCGCGATGCGGTCGCACAACTCATCGGCCTCGGCCATGTAGTGGGTGGTCAACAGGATCGTTCGGCCCGGGACGGCGTGCTGCCAGCCGACGATCAGCTCGCGCAGGGAACGCGCCGCGGCAACGTCGAGGCCGAGCGTCGGCTCGTCGAGGAACAGGATCCAGGGATCGTTGAGGAGGCCTCGGGCGAGGTTCATCTTCTGGCGCTGGCCGGTGGACAGGGTGCTCACGCGCTGGAGGCGCTGCTCCGCGAGTCCGACGGCCTCGATGAGTTCGTCCACCCGACGCCAGCCCTCGCCGCCCGTCAGGCCGTAGAACTGGGTGAACATCCAGAGCTGCTCGCGGACCGTGAGGATCCCGTAGCCGGACTGCTCTCCGCCCGCGACCATGTTCATGATCCGCCGGATCCGCCTGGTGTCGCGCTCGACATCGAAGCCGAAGACGCGGGCACTTCCTGACGACGGAAGCAGCAAGGTCGTCAGGATCTTGATCAGGGTCGTCTTGCCGGCGCCGTTGGGGCCCAGGAGTCCGAACAATTCACCCGGCGGGACGGCAAGGTCGACCCCATCGAGGGCGATGACGGGCTTGGGCTTCGCGGCGTACACGCGCCGGACGCCGCGCACCTCGATCGCAAGGGGCGATCCGGTGTCCTGGGTGAGCGTCCCGTGAGGCGTGCCGGTCGAGTCAGTGGGCACGGCGAACCCCACGTGAGCGGCAGGTGTCCATTACCCGACGTGGCGCGCGGCGAGTCGAACGGCGATCTGGCCGGCCACACGCGCGTCGTTGACGATCAGGGCGGTGTTCGCACGGATCGAAGCGCCGTCCGTGATTTCCGCGATGCGGGCCAGCAACCACGGCGTCAGAGCCGGGCCGTGGACACCGGCCTCGTCTGCGTCGCGCGCGGCTCGCTCTGCGACCCGCTGGGCGACATCGTCGGGGAGAGCGACGTCGGCCGGGACCGGCACGCAGACGACGATCGAGCTACCCAGCCCCAGCGCCAGGTGGGCCTCGGCAAGAGCGGCCGCGGCGGCGACGTCGGGCACGCTCCCGGGAGCTCGAATTCCCGATGACCGTGCCGTGAACCCCGGCACGTCCGTCTGTCCGACGACCACGACCGGTACGCCTCGGGTCTCCAGGACCTCGAGCGTCGCCGCGACATCGAGGATCGCCTTTGGTCCGGCGCACACGACGACCATCGGCGTCCTGGCAAGTTCCTCGAGATCGGACGAGATGTCGAAGGAAGGGGCACGGGTGGCGTCGGGCCCGCCCAGCGCTCCCCGATGGACACCGCCGATCCCGCCGGTCCCGAAGACGTGGATTCCCGCGGCATGGGCCGCGATCATCGTCGCCGACACGGTCGTCGCCGCCCAACCATCGCGCGTCAGCGCGACCGACAGGTTCGGCCGCGCTGCCTTGAGCACGGATCCGGACCTCGCCGTCGCGAGCGCCTCGAGAGCTTCGTCATCCAATCCAATCAGAATCCGGCCGTCACGAATGGCGATGGTCGCCGGGACGGCGCCCGATTCGCGGACCGCAGCTTCGGACGCCCGGGCCACCTCGATGTTCTGCGGATACGGCAGCCCATGGCTGATGAGCGTCGATTCCAGCGCCACCACCGGCCGGCCGGCGGCCAGGGCCTGGTCGACTTCGGGGAGCAACTGGAGACGATCGTGCAGTGATCCGGTCATCCGGGCGGAAGCTCCTGCTTGGCCAGCGTCAGTTGCCGGGCCGCCGTCCGGTGGGCGGCAACGGTCGCCCGGTGCAGCGCGTCGGGGATGGTTCGGCCCGCCGCCCGCGCCGAGAGCCAACCGGCGATGAAGCCGGCACTGAACGCATCGCCGGCTCCGGTCGTATCGACGGCCGCCACGTGGGAGGTCGCGACGTCGAACTGCAGGGCTTCGCCGTTCGGGCCCTGCGCAACCACGCGTGCCCCACGCGCACCGCGCTTGATCACCGCGATCCTGGTGTGGTCGAGGATCCCGTCGGCCGGGTGGCGTCCCAGGAATGCCTCCACTTCGGCCTCCGTCGCGAACAGGACGTCGGGCGTCACCGATGCGACGAGCTCCCGGGCGGCGCGACGGCCCTGCGCGAGGAGCGGACCGATCGATGAGAGGTCGATGGAGACCTGCGCGTCCGAAGCAGCCCGTGCTAGTCGCACCGCCTCGCGCGCAGCCGTGGCGATCGGCTCGCCCATCAGCGAGTAGGCGGGCACGTGGATGAGGTCCAGGCGAGTGAACCATTCGTCGCGAAGGTGGTCCGGCCGCAGGGCCAGCGCAGCCCGGCGGTCTGCCACGAACGAGCGCTCGCCACCCGGGTCCACCAGGACCCCGATCCGGCCGGTTCGTTCGCCGGCGATTCGGGCAGCCCGGACGCGGACGCCATCGCGCTCGATCTGGGTGACCAGGCTCCGCCCGGCGCCGTCGCGCCCAACGGCGCAGACAAGCTGTACGTCCACACCCAGGCGCGCGAGCCACCGGGCCGTATTCGCCGCGGATCCCCCCTGGCGGATCCCGACCGTTCCGGGGACATCGGTCCCGGCCTCGATCGGGCGCTCCGGGCCGAGGACCACGTCGAGGACAAGGTCCCCGAGCACGAGTACGCGGGGCTGTGCGATGGCTGCCATGCGCTGATGGTATCGGGGTCGTCGCCGTCGTTGGTACGATCCACGCGATGACGGACCTGACCCCGGAGCTCGAACGCCTCGCGATCGATACGATTCGAACGCTGTCGATCGACGGCGTGCAGAAGGCGAACTCCGGACACCCGGGCGCGCCGATGGGCGCAGCGCCGATGGCTTACGCGCTATGGACGAAGTTCCTCCGCCACGCGCCGGCGAACCCAGCTTGGCCGAATCGCGACCGATTCGTGCTGTCGGCTGGGCACGCCTCGATGCTCCTCTACTCACTCCTCCATCTGACCGGCTACGACGTCAACCTCGATGACCTCAAGGCCTTCCGGCAGTGGGGTTCCCGCACGCCGGGCCACCCCGAGTTCCGGCTGACGCCTGGTGTCGAGGCCACGACCGGACCCCTCGGGCAGGGTTTCGCGAACGCGGTCGGGATGGCCATCGCAGAGCGCCGCCTGGCGCACGAGTTCAATCGGCCCGAGCACGAGGTCGTCGACCACTGGACGTACGCCCTCGCGAGCGACGGGGACCTCCAGGAGGGCATCGCGTCCGAGGCGGC
>CAZOJS010000086.1:0-4319 GCA_964580175.1 uncultured Anaerolinea sp.
ACGCGTCGGGGGCCGTGCAGGTGCTCCTGATCGTATCCGCGCTCCTGGCGCTCGACGGTCTGATCGTCGCGGTGGGCCGCCGCCGAGCCTGGAAGCGACCCGTGACCTAGCTGGGTCCGTTCCTCGGCGTGAGCGCGGGGCTGCTCTTCACCGCGACGCTCCTGCCCGGGTTCGGGCGTGGTGGTGATTCCGTCCGCGACGAATACGCGGCGCTCCCCGCGGCCCTGGCGGCCGCCGGCGTGCCGATCACGCCCGGGGGGGCGCCGATCATCACGCGCTTCCCGATCTGGCTGGCCGAGTCGACCGGCGCTCGAACACTCGCGCTGCCGAATGAATCGCCGGACGCCGTGCTACTTCTTGCACGGGCGTTTCCGGGCACCAGCTTGCTGATCGTCGGTGCCGGCGACGACGGGATCTGGCCGGAGGTCGCGGCCACGGACGCGACCGGAAGGCGCTGCTTCCAGCCGGTCCCACTCGCTCCCTCGGGCCTGGCGTCGCTCGACGACCTCCGCGTATTCCGGATCGTCTGCCCCTGATATTTCGCGCCCGGACCCGAGTCACGGCCGGCGAGGCCCGTATACTCGCCGGGCATGACTGGCCCCGCCAAGACCGACGCACCCGTCCAACGCACGACGACCGCGGCGCGGCCTGCGGAACGACCCGGGCGTCCCACCCCGGCGGACATCCAGCGGCGAATCGTCGAGGCCCAGGAATCCGAACGCTCCCGGCTGGCCCGCGAGATCCACGACGGACCGGCGCAGGCACTCTCGAACGCCATCCTCCAGATCGAGGTGGTCGAGCGGCTGATGGGGCGCGATCCGGCCCTGGCCGGCGCCGAGCTCCGACTCCTCAGGGACACCCTCCGGCGCGAGCTCGGCGAGGTGCGCTCATACATAAGCCAGCTGCGCCCGCCGATCCTGGCCGATCTGGGCCTCGGCGGCGCCATCCGTGACACGGCCGAACAGGTCGGCGGAATCCTGGACCTGCCCATCGCGGTGGAGCTGGATCCAGCCATTGACTCCCTGCCGGGATCCGCGGACATGGTGGTCCTTCGAGTCATTCAGGAAGCCCTCCAGAACGTGCGCAAACACGCGCAGGCGACCCGCGTGCAGATCCTGGCCACGCTGGCCGACGACGCCGTGCTCGTGGAGGTTCGTGACGACGGCCGCGGATTCGACATGGCCGGGCGGAACGCCACCAGTCGACGGACGTTCGGAATCCAGTTCATGCGAGAACGTGCAGAATCGATCGGCGCACAGTTCGAAGTACGATCAGACCCGGATGCCGGCACCGTCGTGCGTCTGGTCATTCCACGGGGAGATGAGGAGGCCACATGAGCGCGATGGAGTACAGCGGACCGGAGCGGCGGCGGCGGCCCGGCGAAGAGGGAACGCGAATCCTCATTGTTGACAACCATGTCCTCTTCCGCGTTGGCATCGCCCAGATCCTCTCGAAGGAATCGGACCTGGAGGTCGTCGGTGAGGCCGAGGACTCCCGGACGGCCATGGAAGTCGCCCTCGAGACCTCGCCCAACATCATCCTGATGGACCTCTCGCTGCCGTCCCCGGGCGGGATCGAGACGACCCAGCGGATCAAGCGCGAGCTGCCGGCGGTCTCGATCATCGTGCTGGCAGTGCACGAGGACGAGGACGCCCTGTTCGACGCGATCAAGGCCGGAGCCGCGGCGTTCATCCTCAAGGACATCGGTCCGGACGACCTCGTGAACGTCATTCGCCGCGTCGCCAACGGCGAGTATCTGATCAACGACACCGTCTTCGCCCAACCGTCGGTCGCCTCGCGCGTCCTCAAGGAATTCCGCGAGCTGGCGATCTACGGCCAGGAGGCGCAGCCGATCTTCGCTCCGCTGTCCCCGCGCGAAGTGCAGATCCTGGACAACATCGCCCAGGGCATGACCAACAAGCAGGTCGCCTACACGCTGACGATCAGCGAACAGACCGTGAAGAACCACATGAGCTCGATCCTCCGGAAGCTGTCCGTGAACGACCGCACCCAGGCGGTGGTCTACGCGATGCGCCAGGGCTGGATCAAGATGCCCGAGGACTGAGCCGTCTTCCGGTTCCATCCAGCAGTGCGTTCATGAGCACGCCGTCCCAGGTTGCCGACCAGCTCGCGGCCGAGGCCGCCGGCCTCGATCGGGAGATCGCGGAGATCGACCTGCTCGTGACCCAGGCGACCACCGAATCCAGTCGCCACGAAGCGCGGCGCGTGGCCGCCGCGGACAAGTTCGCCAAGCTGACCGGCCCCAGTGCGGCGGACGAAACCGTCGATCTTGCCAATCAGCTCGTCACGCTGACTCGGCGGGCCGGGCTCATGGATGCCCAGCTTGAGATCCTGGAAGGCAAGAAGCGGTCCATCGCGCGCCTTCGGGAATCGATCCTGGCCGGAGCCGCGATGGTCCGCGAGATTGGGGACTTCAGCCCGGAAGACGTCCCGCAGGTTGACGCTGGCGACGACGGCGCAGCGGCGCCGGCCATCTCGCGCCTCGTCCTGAATGCCCAGGAAGACCTCCGCCGCGAGATCGCGCGGGCCATGCACGATGGACCGGCCCAGAGCCTGACCAACATCGTCCTCCAGGCCGAGATCGTGGAACGCCTCGTGGTCCGGGATCCGCAGTCGGCTGCGGATGACGTCCGCCAGCTGGTCGCGATGGTCCAGCAGACCCTGGAGGCGACCAAGTCGTTCATCTTCGACGTCCGGCCCATGGTCCTCGACGACCTCGGGCTGATGCCCACCCTTCGACGCTCGGCCAGAGAGCGCGGGCAACGTGCCGGCATCGAGGTCGCCTTTGAATCGGTTGGGGTGGACCGCCGGCTCTCGGTTGAGCTCGAGAGCGGCCTGTTTCGGATTGCCGACGAGGCCCTCGCCGCGTACCTTGCCGCCGGTCCCGATCGCGCCTCGCTCGGACTCGACTGGGGCGACGCGCTGGTCCTGACGGTGCGCGCCGAGCGGGCCCCGCGGACCGTGCCGGGGCTGGACATCGACGAGACCGGCGAGGCGTTGCCGCCGGCCCTGGCCGCGATGGTTGCCGACCGCCGCGCCCAGCACGAGGCCGCGACCAGGGCCGCGAAGACGAGCTCGATCGTCAAGCTTCCGGAGGGTGTATTGGGGGATCTCCGGCAACGGGCGACCACCGTTGGCATCAGGTTCGAGGTGCTTGAAGAGGGCGCCTCCGTCCGGCTGTCGGCCGAACTACCGGCGCTCGACTCCGACGGGGACGCTGGCGGCGCGGTCGGCTGACCACCGGAAGTACCGACGGGTGGGACGGAAGTACCGCTGGCAATCATGGCCGCGCCCGGTATGTTGGTCCGACTGGGAGCCATGGCGCTCCACATACAGGAAGGTAGACCTGCCCGTGGTACGCATAGAGTCGTTTTTCGCATCGATCCGACGTGACGAAGAAGGCCAGGGGCTCGCGGAGTACGCGCTGATCCTCGCCCTCATCGCGATCGTCGCGATCGTGGCCCTGATCTTCCTCGGTGGAGAGATCAGCAAGATCCTCAGCACGGTTGGAAGCTCCATCTAGCGACGTCGCGTCGCGACGTCGTGCCAGTTCTGTGCGGTCATGGGGCCACAGGTTGGGTTGACAGTCATGGCGACCGCCAATATGGTTGGCGCCGCCTCTGCTTCGTCGGAGAGCTCGAACAGGAAAGGGGGTGTCCAAAACATGTCGTATTTCTCTGCACTTATTGCCTCGTTCCGTCGTGACGAGGAAGGCCAGGGACTCGCGGAGTACGCGCTGATCCTCGCCCTCATCGCGATCGTGGCGATCGTGGCCTTGATCTTCCTCGGTGGCGAGATCAGCAAGATCCTCAGCACCGTCGGCAAGTCCATCTAGCGGAACACCGCTGCGAACATGCACCGAACCGCCGAGTCCTCTTGAGGACCGGCGGTTCGTTTACACTCGCTCCGGCCACAGTTGGTCCCGAAGGAGGTGAATGCACTCATGCTCGATGCCTATGTCGGACTTCAGACCCTGATCGGGCGAGCTCTCAGCTTCATCCACGGTGAGGAAGAAGGCCAGGGACTCGCGGAATATGCACTTATCCTCGCGCTCATCGCCGTTGTCGCGATCGTCGCCCTTCTCTTCCTCGGCACCCAGATCAGTTCGAAGCTGAGCGTTGTCGGCAACCAAATCTAACGGAGTGTGATCTCAGTACACAGACGACGACCCGTCCACCGGACGGGTCGTTCCGATTTCAGGATGCCTGCTGCCGACCTTGCGACGAACCTTGCGGCATGCGCGAAATCCTGCCGGAACCTACCAGGAGTACTAGCCCATTGGTATAGTCGCGCCGCAC
>CAZOJS010000087.1:0-7511 GCA_964580175.1 uncultured Anaerolinea sp.
CGCGCCGGTGATCGCGATCGGCACCGTATCGGCGAACTCGAGCGGGGCGATATTGTCCACGTCGCCTTCCACGCTCACGACCAGCGGGTCGACACTGACGGACGCAATCTCGAATCCGGCCGCCGGGTTGCCGATGACGATCGGACGAACCGGGAGCGAGCGTGTCTGGCGGTCGGTGAAGATCGCGAGGCGCACGCGGACGTTTGCGGGTTCGAGGTCGACCGGCGAGAGCGGCTCGCCGCCTGAATCGACCGGCAGCAGGTCGACCGTCCGGTTGATGTCAATCCCGGAGGCATCGATGTTCATGCGGGCCTGTGCCTCGCTGACGCGATCCACGATCGAGGCCGGACCGGTGACCTCGACCTCGGTTACCGACAATTCGGGCTGGCCGATCTCCAGTCCCGTCGGGATCGGCCCCAGGACGGCCCGAACGGCGACCATTCGGCTGATCACGGCGTCGAGCTGGACGGTGATCTGCCGGGGCTCGTAATCCAGGACCTGGATTCGGGTATCGATCGCCACGACCCGCACGGCGACCGACGTTCGCCCGCCGGTGGCGGCCACGGTCGATAGGTCCACGGTGGCCCGGAAGCTGGAGCTGTCGAGTCGAAGGCCGAGGTCCTCGGGCGCGAAGTAGCGGATCTGGCGAACGGCTCCCAGATCGGACAGAATCGTGACCTCGGACGACAGGCCGCTGGCCTCGATCGGCACGGCCCCATCGAAGAACTGGGCGCTGGACGACACGATCAGACCCACGTACAGCAGGGTCGCCAGCGCGATGGCCCCGAGCTTCAGCGGCCAGTTATGGAAGACAACGCCGATCGCTCGGTTCACGGACTGACCTTGGCCGCGGGTTCGCCATCGGTGGGAACCGCGGGATTTGCCGTTGCGGCGTCGTCAACGGCCGCCGAGGGGGCCATCGGTGCGGCGGCCGCGGAGTCGACGTGGGGGGCCACTCTCCGGTGGCCGTCGCCGCTCCGGCCGAGGACGAGCTGGCGCAGCCCCGACAGCGTCGGGGCCCCCGTAACCCGGTGGGTGCCGGGGATCCGCCGGCGCGTCCCGTCGGCAGCCGGGTCGAGCAGATCGCGGATGGCGCGGGCGAGCTGGAGCTCATTGAGGTTGCGGACAATCCTGGCTCGTTCGATCAGGCTGATCTGCCCGTTCTCCTCGGAAACGACCACGACGACCGCATCCGTCTGCTCGGTGATCCCGAGGGCTGCCCGGTGGCGTGTCCCGAACCGCTCGGAGTGCACGGTCGTCTCGGTCAGCGGCAGGAGGGCACCGGCCGCGAGGATGGCGGATCCTCGAATGATCACCGCACCGTCGTGAAGCTCGGTTCGCGGCATGAAGATCGTGCGCAGGAGATCCACCGACAGGTCGCCATGGATCATGACGCCCGATTCGGCGATCTCCTCCAGTCCGGTATCGCGCTCGAGCACGATCAGGGCGCCGTGCCCATCGCCGGACATCAGCGACGCGGCCCGGGCAACGTCCGCGGCCACCTGCTGCGCCGCGGTGTTCTCACTCGGGAAGAGCCACGCCAGCGACCCGACGCGCCCGATCCGCTCGAGGGCTCGGCGAAGCTCGGGCTGGAACACGACCACGATCGCAAACAAGCCAACGACCGCACCGGCTTGCAGGATCTGGGTGAGCAGGCGCAGTGTCAGCGCCTGGGCGGCGAAATACACGGCGAACAACACGCTTACGCCGATCACGAGGCGCACCGCGCGCGTCCCCCGAATCAGGCTGAACAGCCAGTAGCTCAGGAGCGCGGTGATCCCGATGTCGAGCAATGTCGTGGGCCGAACCTGATCGAGGATCGACGCGAGGACCTGCGGCATCTTCGGTCGAGTGTAGCATCGCGACAGCGGCCCTCCGGGCGGCTCGAGGCCGCCGCGGACCGGTCAGCCGATCAGCCGGCCGATCCTGTGGCGGGCCCGGCGGTCGGCTCGTCGGGTGCGAGCCGGTGTTCCCTGCTGAAGGCGACGATGGCCGCGGACGCCTCCGGGTCCTCGTCGAGCGCGGCCAAGCGGGACAGCAGGCGGACCTTCTCCGCAGCAGTGGCAGTCCAGCCTCGGGCGACCTGGATAGCGGCAATCTCGAGCTGGACGGCCGGGTCGGATGGGTTGATGGTCAGGAGGATGAGGCAGGCGTCGAGAGCGGCATCGAGCTGACCTGCCGCGCGCTCGGCCGCGGAGATGGCCAGCAGCACCGGCCTCGCAGCCGCGAACTCCCCGGCGTCGAGGTGTCGCTCGGCCTCGCGCAGGGCGATCACAGGGTCAATCGGAGGCGGCGGAGGCGGCGTAGCCGGCACCGAGCTTGCCCTGGAGGGTGGGTCCGCCGGTTCCAGGAGTCGGAGCGCCTGACCCAGGGTCTCGATTGCGGCCGGGTCGGTTTCGAGCTCACGCAGGCGACCGACGAGACGCTCAACCGTCCGGCGCCGGCTGCGTGATTCCGCGAGCTCCAGGGCCTGCCGGGCGGCGTCGCATGCCGCAGCCATCCGGCCGTCGCGCTCCAGGAACTCGGCCAGGGCTTCAAGGTCCTGCGCCGCGCCGAGCGTCGAACCCTGTTCGATCCGGAGCTCCGCGCGGCCACGCAGGGCGCGCTCGTCGGACGGCGCACGCTGTAGCGCGGCAGCGAAGGCGGCCTCAGCCTGAGCGGCGCGGCCCAGCCGCCGGAGCACCTCGCCGAGGCTTACGTATGGGAGCGCACGGTCCGGGGCGATCGATGCGGCCGCCTCATAGGCAGAAACCGCAGCCTCCAGTTTGCCTCGAAGGGCCGCGACGTGTCCACGCCGAAGCGCGTCCTTGTACTGCTCGAAGAGGATCTCGCTCACGGCGCGGGCGACCGCTCGGGGCGCGCCGTCGTCCGCGTCGTGGCATCGTCTGAACCCAGGATCTCGACGAGCAGCGCCTTCTGGACATGCAGCCGGTTCTCGGATTGCTCGAAGATCAGGCTCTGCGTGCCGTCCATCACCGCCGAGGTGATCTCTTCGCCACGATGCGCGGGCAGGCAGTGGAGGACACGCGCGTCGGGCCCGGCAATCGCGAGCAGCGCCTCATTGACCTGGTACGCGGCGAACGACGCGCGGCGGACCTCTGTTTCGTCCTCCTGGCCCATGGACGTCCATGCGTCGGTATAGACGACGTCCGCGCCGTCCACCATCGCCCGTGGGTCGGTTCCGATGTCCAGCGCGCCACCGTTGCGGACAGCGAGCTCGGTCGCGGCGGCCACGACAGCCGGGTCGGGTCCATACCCGGGCGGATGGGCGAGGCGAACAGCCGCCCCCTGTCCCGTGGCCGCGAGAGCCAGCGAGTGAAACACGTTGTTACCGTCGCCAATGAACGCGATCACGCGGCCTTCGATGGACCCGAATGCCTCGCGGATCGTGAAAACGTCGGCGAGGGCCTGACATGGGTGCTCGTGCAGGGTCAGGGCATTGATCACCGGGATCGACGCGCGTTCGGCGAACTCCACGGCCACCTGATGCGAACCGGTTCGGATCACGATCGCATCGACGAACGCCTCGAGGTTCCTGGCGACGTCGGCGATCGACTCGCGGGCTCCCCAACCGACGTTCCCCGAGGTCAGCTGGATTGCCGACCCGCCGAGCTGGACCATTCCCGCCTCAAACGTGACCCTGGTTCGGAGCGAGGGGCGCTCGAAGAGCATCGCCAACGTGCGCCGAAGGAGCACGGGTCTGGCGTGGCGTCGACCAACCGCGAATTCGGCCTTGAGGGTCGAGGCGGACGCGAAGACGCGCCGGACCTCGGACGGGTTCAGGTCTGCCGCACTGACGAGATCCCGGCCGCGCAGGCTGCCGGGGGCGGCGACGGTCGGGGGCCTGCTGGTGGGCACGGCGTCCCGCCCTCGGATCAGCGCTTGGTGTACTGCGGCGCCTTGCGCGCTCGCTTGAGACCAAACTTCTTGCGCTCCTTCATCCGCGGATCGCGGGTGAGGAAGCCGGCCTGCCGGAGCGACAGCCGATACTCGGGTTCGAGCTCGAGCAGGGCGCGGGCAATGCCGTGGCGGATGGCTCCAGCCTGCCCCGTGACGCCGCCGCCCTCGACCTTGATCATCGCGTTGAACCGACCCTCGGTCCCGGTCACGCGGTACGGCATTCGGAGGTCGGCCTCGTCGATGGCGTTGCCGAAATGCTCCAGGAGCGAACGGCCGTTGACGACGATCTCACCGTCGCCAGGCATGAGGCGAACGCGGGCAACAGCCGTCTTGCGCCGACCGGTTCCGGAATTGAACACAGGGGTGGCCATGGAGTCCTCCGTCAGGCGAGCGGCTCAGGCCGCTGGGCCTGATGCGGATGATCAGATCCCGCGTAGATCTTGAGCTTGCGCAGCTGCTGGGCGCCAAGCCGGTTGTGGGGCATCATGCCCTTCACCGCGCGGCGTAGCACTTCCTCTGGGCGGCGCTCGAGCAGGTGCCCGAGCGTCTCCTGCTTGAAGCCCTGCGGGTGACCGCTGTGGCGAGCGTACGTCTTGCTCGTCGCCTTGTCCTGGGTCACGGTGACTTTGGACGCGTTGAGGATGATGACGTGGTCACCGGTGTCGAGGTGGGCCGTGTAGGTCGGCTTGTTCTTCCCGGACAGGACGCGCGCGACCTGCGTGGCGATGCGGCCCAGCGTCTGGCCTGTCGCGTCCACGACAAACCAGCGTCGCTCGATCTCGCTCTCTCGGGCCGTATACGTCTTGGCGTTCATCGTTCCTCAGGTTCTCCGCTCGCTCGCCCCGCTCGCCGTCCCAGGACGACGCGCTGAAGGCTCAGTCCCCTGGCCGGGGCCGCAACCCCGCCGAAGGCCGGTCGCCGCTCGGCGAGTGCCGTTGCGACCGCAGTTTCATCAAGTGTTCCCTTCCCGATGGCGAGGAGGGCTGCCACCATGCGCCGGACCATCCCGCGCAAGAAGGCATCGGCCCGGATATCGATCGTAACCAGCTGCCCAACCCGCCGAACCCGAACGTGAACCACGCTCCGGACCGTTTGCGGATCAGACCCCCCGAAGGCGGCGAAGTCGCGACGACCAACAAAGGCCTCCGCGGCTCGGGCCATGGCGTCCGTATCCAGTCGGTTCCGCACCCAGAGCGCGGTGCGCTCCCGGAGCGGGCTCCGCGGCCCGTTCCAAACGGTGTAACGGTACTCCCGATACCGCGCCGCGTAGCGAGGGTGGAAGCCCTTGACCGTCCGTCGAAGGTCGCGAATTGCGACATCCGGCGGAAGGAGCCCGTTGATGGCTCCTGCCAGTGCCGGCGCCTGGAGCCTGCCCGAGTAGGTGAATGCGATCACCTGCCCGGAGGCATGAACCCCTGCGTCGGTTCGGCCTGCGCCGTCGACCGGGAGTCGGACTCCACCAGACAGGCGGGCCAACGCGATCTCGAGCACCCCCTGGATTGTCCGCTTCCCAGGCTGCACCTGGAACCCGGCGAAATCCGTGCCGTCGTATTCAACCCGTGCCCGAAAGCGCACGGGGACACCCTCTCGGGTGCCGGTGCTTGCGCCCTCTCGGGCGCGCTTTGCTCCGCTCAGACCAATTCGATCTGAACGATTTCGGCCGCATCGCCCGATCGTTGGCCGATCTTCACGATCCGGGTGAACCCGGACGTACGATCGGCGTACTTCGGAGCGATTTCGTCGAACAATTTGGTAATGACGAGTGGTTCGTTCGGGAACGCCGAAACGACCGTTCGTCGGGCTGCCAGGTCACCACGCTTGGCCAGCGTGATCATGCGCTCAACCCGGCCCTGGACTTCCTTGGCCTTCGCCTCGGTCGTCTTGACTCGCTCGTAGCGCAGGATCGAAACCGTCAGGTTCTTGAAGAGCGCCATGCGCGGGCCGGTCTTGCGGCTGAGCTTGCGACCGTCGATACGGTGAGCCATGTCAGGCGTCCTCGCCCTCGAACGGGGCATCGGCGGAATCGTCGCCCGCGGACCCAGCTTCGATGGTGTTCGGCTCGCTCTCGGGGAGGATGAAGCCGCGCATCGTGAGGCGCTCCTTCATCTCGTCGAGGGATTTCTTGCCGAAGTTCCGCATCCGCAGGAGGTCGTCATCCTTGAGCTGGAGCAGCTGTCCGACCTTGACGATGTTGTTCCGCTTGAGCGAGTTATAGGCCCGCATCGGGAGGTCGAGCTCCTCGATCGGCATGTCGAGCATATTCGGGGGGAGCTGGGGCACACCGGTCGTGGCGCGATCATCATGGAGCGGCGCCTGGCCGATGGTCACGAACGGACGGAACTGATCCATCAGCATCTGCGCGGAGCGGCTGAGGGCCTCCTCCGGGCTGAGGCTGCCGTCCGTCTCTATCTCGATCGTGAGCTTGTCGAAGTTGGTCACCTGGCCGACGCGCATGCTCTCGACCCAGTAGTTGACCTTGCGGACGGGGGCAAAGATCGCGTCGACCGCGATCACGCCGATCGGCAGCGCCTCCGCGCGCTCCGCCCCGAGGTAGCCCACGCCGCGCTCGACGGTCAGGTCCATCTCGATGGTCACATCGTCGGCGTCGAGGGTCATCATGACGAGGTCCGGATTGACGATCTCGATGTCGGCCGACTCGGTGAGGTCGGCGGCAAGGACCGGACCGGCGCCGCTCTTGGTGAGGCGAAGCTGGACCGGATGCGCGGCAAAGCTCTTCAGGCGGAGCTTCTTGACATTGAGGACGATCTGGGTCACATCTTCCTTGACGCCGGGAATCGTCGAGAACTCCTGGTACACGTCGCGAATCTGGATGGACGTGACGGCAGCTCCCTCGAGGGAGGACAGGAGTACGCGCCGAAGCGCGTTTCCCAGCGTGACGCCGTAGCCGGCCTGCAGGGGACCGGCCTCGTACTTGCCGTACGTGCCGACTTCCTCGACGGGCTCGATCTGTGGGCTGTCGACTTCAATCATGAGTTTGAGTTACCTCGAGTAGAACTCGACCACGAGCTGCTCGTTGAGATCGAGCGGCATCTGGTCGCGTCGGGGAAGGCTCAGGACGCTGCCTGCGAGACGGGCCGGCTCGATGCCCAGCCACTCCGGCGCCTGGTGCGAACGAAGGGTTTCCTTGGCGTTCTTGAACGGATCGAGCTCTCGGCGTGACTCGCGCACCTCGATCCGATCGCCGGCCTTGGTGACGTACGACGGGATGTCCGTCGGAACGCCGTTGACCGAGAAGTGGCCGTGCGTCACGAGCTGGCGGGCCTGGGCTCGCGACGAAGCAAAGCCGAGCCGGAAGACCACGTTGTCAAGACGGGTCTCCAGGCACCTGAGCAGGTTCTCGCCGGTCACACCATCCTGATGCTCGGCAACCACGAAGTAGTTGTGGAATTGCCGCTCGAGCACGGAGTAGACGCGTCGGACCTTTTGTTTCTCACGCAACTGGATGCCGAAGTCTCCCATCTTGCGACGGCGTACGCCGTGCTGGCCGGGCGGGCTCGGGCGGCGCTCAAAAGCGCACTTCTTGGAGTAGCAGCGGGTGCCCTTCAGGAAGAGCTTGGCGCCCTCCCGTCGGCACAGGCGGCAGACGGCTT
>CAZOJS010000088.1:0-4491 GCA_964580175.1 uncultured Anaerolinea sp.
GATCCGGAACGGCTCGACGATGGTCTTCCAGCGATCCATCGGTCGATGGTACGCCGCACGACTGGCGATACCGGAGTGAACGCGGTAACTTCCGCGCATGTGTCGAAGCATCAAGACCCTCCGTCGGTCAGAGACGGCGACCACATCAGGTGAGATTGAAGCAGCCGCACGCCAGTTCGTGCGGAAAGTAAGCGGATACCGCGTCCCGTCCATCCGCAATGCGGCCGTGTTCGACGCCGCCATCATCGAAGTCGCCGAGGCATCGCGCCGTCTTCTGGAGTCACTTGCCGTGCCAGTCGAAGAGGGCCCGGATCGCTGGACGCCCGGGCCGGGCCGCGGACGGCGCGGCGTCGCAGTTGCGCCGCCCGGTGTCTGACCTCGGCCCATCCGAGCTCGAGGCGACGACACCGTGGGTCCGCCGCTTGCTGCGGGCCGAGGGCCTCGCCGCGCTCGTCGGTGGCGCTGCCGGGTGGGTCGCGCTCGGCGGTGAGTGGCCCTGGCTGCTCGTCCTGCTCCTGGTGCCCGATGTTTCCATGCTCGGCTATCTCGGGGGCGCCCATCTCGGTGCGATTACGTACAACCTGGCCCACAACTGGGCCACCGCCGGGCTGGTCCTCGGACTCGGACTGGCCGCTGCGGTACCGCCGGTCGCGCTCGCCGGAGTCGTCCTGGTCGCGCATGTCGGGATGGATCGTCTGCTCGGGTACGGGTTGAAGTACCCAACGTCATTCCAGGACACGCATCTCGGACGGATCGGCCGCCGGCGTTGACTCTCGCCGGCTCGTTGTGCAGGGCATAGTCCCGCCCGCTGGCCCGATCCCGTTGATCCCCGCCGGCCGGCCCTGGCCGGTCCTCCCGCTACACTCGGATCGTGACTGTTCCGCTCGATCCAGCACTGCCGGCGAGCACCACCGCCCGCTTTGCCCTGGTGGATCCGACGCGGGTCGATATCGCGGCTGGGCCGCTCGGGGATCGCGGGACGCGGGGCCGAGGGCCTCATCTTGACCGGGGCGGTCACCTTGGGGACCGTGGGGCCGGTCAGCGCAAAGGCGTTCGAGCGCCGAGCCCGAGCGAACCCCAGTCAGGCGCGGGATCCGTGACCGCGGGTGTCGCGGGATCGACAATCGCGTCCACCACGATGCCGGCGACCGTCGCGCTTGCGTGATCCGATGGCCACCCGCGCACATGGACGAGCTCCTCGTATATCGTGGGCGTCGAGAGCGCGAAGGCAATGTCGGCAGCCGGCTCCGCCGCGCCCGGGGTTCGCAGACGTCCCTCGGCGTCGAGCCGCCGGCAGATCACCCATAGGTGCGTTCGGCGCATGGTGTCGATCTCGGCCATCTGCGCACCGAATTCCCGGTCGACCCGGCGCGCCCGAAGCGTCAACGCGACGAGCGGCCAGCCTCGGTCCCACAGCCTGAACGTCGCATCAACCATCCGCCGCAGCGCGGCTTCGCCGTGCGGGCTGGCAAAGACCGCCTCGAGCTCCTCGTACAGCCCGATCTCCCGCTGCATGTCGTCGATCGCAGCGAGGATGAGACCGCGCTTTGAGCCGAAGTGCGCATAGATGGTCTGGACGGACACTCCGGCGCGCACGGCGACTTCGTCCACCGGCAGGTCTGACCCCCGCTTCACCATCTGGCGAACGGCGCGAATGATGCGCTGGCGTGTCGTGGCGGCGACCATCGCCGATCATCTTGACAGACTGGAGCGTCGTTCTATCATCACAACGTCGTTCTAGTCGCGCACGGAGGGTGGATCAATGTCTCCAACCCGGATCGGATCGGTCGCCGGCTGGTTGACGCTGGCGGGAATCCTGGCGTTCGAGGTCATCGGGCCGTCGCTGGCCGTCGGTCCGCGCGTGACCGGATCGGCGGATCGAGGGGCGATCGAGGCGTACTATGCGAACACGGTGCTGCTGGCGTTCGGGCTCGGCCAGTTCGCCGTCATCATTGCGTTCCTCGTCTTCGCGACTGCGCTTCGGGAGACGCTCGTGCGGCGAGAGACGGCGACGTTCTGGGCGAATGTGGGTTATGCGTGTGCGCTCGTCGCCGCCGCGCTGCTCCTGGTCCGGAGCGCGATCGAAATGGCGCTCGTCCGAACGCTCGCCGCGGGGAGCGACATCCTGCCGACCTTCTTCGTGTGGGACTTTGCCTACAACGGCGCCGTCTACGCGATGGAGGCCGGCTACCCGGCCGCGTTCGCGATGGCCATTGCCTCAGCCGGATGGCGGAGCACGCCCCGCATTTACCCCGGGCTGGCCGCGATCGTGTCGGCCCTCCAGCTCATCAACATGACCTCGCTCGTCGTGGGCCTGCCGATGGCAGTGACGCTCCCGGGCAACATCGCCTTCGCGGTCTGGTTCGGGGTGACGGTCTGGATCCTCGGACGTCAGGAGTCCGTCGTCGAGGCTGCGCCCCGAGCCGCCGTCCCCGGGACGGCCTGACCGATCGGCGGCTCCGGGCCCACGTCGCCCCAGCGCTGGACCCAGTCGATCGCGATGCGGATGATCGGACGGCCATCGAGGTCGTGGTCCGCGTACTGCGGGTACTTCGCCCGGAGCGCCGTCACGGCGCCGGCATGCTCCTCGCGTTCCCGTGGCTCGGGCTCCAGGAGCACGCCGCGGCCTGAGAGCCGGATCCAGCCGAGGTTGACCCAATCCTCCGACCAGCGGTCGACGAGCACGATCGCGGCCGGGAGGACGAGGAGGTCACGTACCCGTCCCAGGCGGTGTGGGTCGGCCGACGCCTTCGGCTTGTCGTCCAGCGGGGAGTAGAGGATCGGGCGGCCGAGATCGTCGGCGGCAACGGCGAGGACGAAGCAGATCGGCACCAGGCGTGGCTCGCCGTCCGGGCGGATCGTGGCGAGCACGGCCCGCCGGGCCTCCGCGATGAAGGCGTGCTCCGGGCCGGTCAGGATCGTCTCGTGCATGGCGGCCAGACTACACTCGCCGCGTGAGCGTGCCCTTCGACCCGGCCCTGCCCGTCCGCCACGTCACGAGCACGAAGGTCGTGGTCGTCCGCGGCAAGGAGCTGGAGCTCCGCGACGATCTCGTCGTCGGGGAGGAGCCGCTGGAGATCCGCGCCGCCGGTCCGCGTCAGACCCCCGTGAACGTCGCGATCACGATGCGCACCCCGGGGCACGAGAAGGAGCTCGCGGTCGGCTTCCTGACCACTGAGGGGCTGCTCGAGGGCAACGAGGTGCTGGGCGTCGATGTCGGGGACCCGGGGTTTATGGCGGAACCGGACGACGTCGTCCTCGTACGGCTCGCCCGGAAGATTGACCCGGCGTTCGGCGAGAGGCGCCATTTCATCGCGACGGCCTCGTGCGGGATCTGCGGCAAGGCCTCCATCGACGAGATCGCCGTCCGCTGCGAGCCGCTCCCGAAGGGGCTCCCGGTGGTGGCGCGACAGGTGATCCTGTCCCTCCCGGACCGCCTGCGCGAGGCCCAGGCCGCGTTCGACCGGACGGGTGGGCTGCACGCCGCCGGCCTGTTCGAGACAGACGGGCGCCTCGTCGCCGTTCGCGAGGATGTCGGCCGCCACAACGCGCTCGACAAGCTGATCGGGTCCCGGGTGCTCGCTCGCGAACTGCCGCTCTGGGACCGGATCCTTCTCGTCTCCGGGCGCGTGAGCTTCGAGATCGTCCAGAAGGCTGCGGTCGCGGGAATCCCGATCATCTGCGCGGTCTCCGCGCCATCGGACCTCGCCATTCGCCTCGCGGATCGCCTCGGCGTCACGCTCGTCGGGTTCCTGCGTGGCGATGGCTTCAACGTCTACACGCACGATGGGCGGATCGATCTGCGGGATATCCTCGCTGGATGAGCCTCGTCCGCAGTGTCCAGGCCGCCCTTGTCATCGCGTTCGGGATCACCTGGGCGGTCCGGTCCGCGATCGGCCTCCAGGATCCCCAGTACTACGATCCTGTCACGGCGCTCGACTACGCGGCGGTCTGGACGTATAGCGCGGCCCTCGCGCTGTCCGCCGGCGTCGTCTGGCTCACCGGATGGCTGGCGCGGACACATCGACCGTCCGCGCTGAGTGCGATGGTCGTCGGGGCGGGCCTGCTGGTCGCCGCCGTCGCCAATGCGATTGAGGACGGCTTCGGGATGAAGTGGGTCGGCACGATCTACATCGTCGGAGCGATGGTCGGTGGTTACGGGCTGTTCGTCCTGGCCGGAACTCTGGCCTACGCGGGCGCCCGGTTCCTCGCCGTCGCCGCGTTGACCATGATCCTCGGGTTCATCTTGCTCGGGAGCGTCGGTGGGTTCTTCGTGCTCGCTCTCAGCATCCTGTTCGCGGAGCGTCTGCTCCGTCGGCCCGAGACACTCGCTCCGCGTCCGAAGTCGATCCTCGTCGTCGAGGCGACCCCCGAGTCTTGAGGCCGGGGCGCTGCACATGACGCCAGGCGACCCGCCACAAACCCGCGTCGGCCGGCCGTGCCAGGCACGCCCTCCGGCCGCGCACCGCCGCCCGCCTCCCGCGCCGGCCG
>CAZOJS010000089.1:0-4235 GCA_964580175.1 uncultured Anaerolinea sp.
GCGGCTCGGGCAGCCCGGCGAGGCCGATCGCCGGCGCCGAGGCGCGACAAGACCATCCTGATCCTCGTTGCAGCCGGCGCCATCGGGGACGGTGGACGAGGTCGCAGTGCCCGTGTGGCCTCGAAATCAAGCAAACGCAACCAACCAGAGATATCTCCTCGACGGGCGGACCATTCGCAGCTACCATGCCGCCATGTCGATGTGGCGGTGCCCCCACTGCGGCACACCCCAGGCGGAGACTTCCCGCTGCTGGGTTTGCCATCGATCCTCGACCACTTGTTCGACTTGCCGGAATTTCCGGGTCAGCGTTGCCGCGCAGGTCGGCTACTGCGGACTCGATCGCCGTCGGCTGCCGCTGGCAGGCACCGAACTCCGTGGCTGCTGGCAGCCGGCCGCGGGGACGGCCGAATCAGCGGGGGTGTCGGCCCATCCCTACGGACGACCAGAGGCCGATCACGGACGAGAGTTCGTGCCGGTGGAGCTCCAGCGGGATCGAGCGCCGGCCCCTGCGCCAGTACCCGTGCTGTCCGCGGCGATTCCGTCTGCGCTGCTCGACACGCCGGCCGACCTCGCCACCGCCGATCGATGGACCAGGCGTCCAACCCTGTTCGGAGAGCTGGACCGCTAGGACCTGACTTGACCCGCCTACGGACCCGGCGGGCAGGTGACCAGCAGGCCGGGGTCGTAGACGTTCAGGTCGATCGGGTCACCGTACGGACGATTCGTGCCGGCCAGTGGAGACTGCGCGACGACGATCCAATCACTGGTGGCCGTTCCGCCCGGCAGGGCGGTGACAGTGCCCAGCACGAATCCGTCGTTCTCGAGGGCCGTCTTGGCCACACCGAGGGTCATGCAGAGGTAGTTGCCCACGTTGCGCGGACCGGGGGTCGGCGTTGGTGTCGGCTCCGGCGTCGGCGTCGGGTCCGGGCTCGGCGATGGAGACGGCGTGGGTGACGGCTCCGGCCCGCTGGAGACGGTGTAGTTCACGGACAACCCCTGCGTGACGATCACGCCGGGCCCAGGATCCTGACCGACGACCGATCCTGCCGGAATGAAGTCGTCGGATACCTCAAGGCGCGTTCCGATGGACAGCTTCGCGGCTGCAATGAGGTTGAGCGCCTCGGATTCCGATTTGCCTCGAAGGTCGGGTACCGCCACGGTCTGATCGCCGAGGGCGAGCGTCAGCTCGATCGTGGATCCAGGCGCGACGGCCGTTCCGGCCTGAGGGTCCTGGGCGAGCACGGTTCCGTCGGCCTGGTCGCTCGGCTCAAAGGCGGCGCGCGCCACCTTGAGGCCGTCCCGGTCGGCCGCATCCTGAGCCGCCTCATAGGTCAGCCCGACGAAGTTCGGGACAGCGACGTCCTGCGGGCCGGGAACCGGTCCGCTGTTCAACAGCCGGAACACGAGGAAGGCCGCCAGGCCGAGGATGACGATGGCGAGCAGGCCCGAGATCCAGAGCCACGGACTTGTCCCGCTCGCCCCGCCGTCCGGCTCATCGGGGTCGTCGTCCGGGGGTCGTCGCCCGGCTCCGATCGGGCGCGACGGCGGCCGGTCGCCACTGCCGGCATAGGCGTCCTGCGCGTACGGCACGCGGGCACCGGGGTTCGGGTTGGCCGTGCCGGCCAGGGTCGCGGCGGCCGGGAGTGCGCCGGCGGCCGCGGAGCCTGTCGCCGTCGGGGGTGCTACAGCCGGGGGTGCTCCGGCCGGGGGTGCTCCGGCCGGGGGTGCCGCTTCGGCCGGGGGTGCCGCTTCAGCCGCGCTTGCCGCAGCGGCCCGGACGGTGGCAGCCGCTGGCGGTGCTGCAGAAGCCCCAGGGGCGTGGTCGATGAGGAAGCGGTCGAGCGCGTCCGCCAGGGCAGCCGCCGAGCCAAACCGATCCTCCGGGTTCGTGGCCATGGCCTTGCGGGTGATCGCCTCCAGGACGGGCGGGATCCCCGCCCGACTTGCCGACGGGCTGGGGACAGGGCCGGTCAGCCGAGCCGTCGCAACGGCGGCTGCAGAATCGCCCTCCCACGGCCGCCGACCGGTCAACAGCTCGTACAACACGATCCCGAGGCTGTAGATGTCGGACGCCGGCGTCGCCATTTCGCCGCGCGCCTGCTCCGGGCTGAAGTAGTGGACGGAGCCGAGCGTGGTGCCGGGCAGGGTGATGGCGGCTTCGGCGAGTGCTCGGGCGATTCCGAAGTCCGTGACCTTGGGGCGGCCCTCGTTCGTGACCAGCACGTTGCTGGGCTTGATGTCGCGATGTACGAACCCACGGTCGTGGGCCGCCGCGATGGCGCGAGCGATCTGGGACGTCAGTCGTGCGGACTGCCGCGCCGGCAGCGGACCGCTCCGTCGCACAATCGAGGCCAGGTCCTCGCCGTCAACCAGCTCCATGACGATGAACGGGCCGGCCGGATCCGTGCCGTAGTCATAGACCGCCACCACGCCCGGGTGGTTGAGCGACGCGGCCGACTGGGCTTCCTGGCGAAATCGGGCGAAGAAATCGGGATCCTGGCCGTACTCCGGGCGGAGCACCTTGACAGCGACGTCGCGCTCCAGCTGCGCGTCCCGGCCGCGATAGATCGTGGCCATCCCGCCCTGCCCGAGCAGTTCGAGCAGCCGATATCGGCCGCCGAGGATGGTGCCGATCTCCGCCAAGGATGCCTCCGCATGCATGCGCCGGTTCAGTCGCGCCCGGATCGTAGCGTAGACGCCAGACCGTCGGACACGGTGGCGAGACCCGGGATCTAGAGCTGGAGGCTCCGCAGGTGTGCCCGCAGCTCGGCGGCAAGCTCCGGCCGTGCAAGGGCCAGGTCCACCGTGGCCTTCAACCAGCCCATCGTCGTCCCGGCGTCGTAGCGCGCGCCCTCGAATTCGTACGCGTACACGGACTGCTCGGCCATCAGCGCCTCGATCGCGTCGGTGAGCTGGATCTCCCCACCCGAACCGCGCTGGGTCTGCTCAAGTTTGTCGAAGATCTTGGGCGTGAGGATGTACCGCCCGATGATGGCCAGGTTGGACGGAGCCGTGCCGGGCGGCGGCTTCTCGACGACCTCGGTCACGCGGTGCAGCCGTTGATCGGCGGCATCGGGGCCAGCCTCGGTACCGACGATCCCGTAGCGCGACGTCTCGTCGGGCGCGACCTCAGCGACCGCCAGGACGGATGCGTGGGTCTGCTGGTAGGCATGAATGAGCTGACCGATGGCTGGCCGTTCGGAGACGATGACATCGTCCGGCAGCAGGACGGCGAAGGGCTCATGTCCGATCAGGTCCTTGGCCATCAGCACGGCGTGCCCCAGGCCCAGTTGCTCCTTCTGACGAACGTACGCGATCTGGGCCAGGTCACTGATGTGACGCACCTGCCGGAGCTTCTCGATCTCTCCCTTCTCCTCGAGCAGGTGCTCGAGTTCGTAGGACAGGTCGAAGTGATCCTCGATCGCCCGCTTCTGGCTGGACGTCACGATGATGACCTGCTCGATGCCGGCGGCGACTGCCTCCTCGACGGCGTACTGGATGATCGGCTTGTCGACGAGGGGCAGCATTTCCTTGGGCTGTGCCTTCGTCGCGGGGAGGAACCGGGTGCCCCAGCCCGCCGCCGGGAACACCGCTTTTCGGACGCGCATGACACCCCTTGGGTGGTTGGTGGGCAGCGTCGAGGATACCACCGGGCGCCCTCCCAGCCCCGCTGCGGGTCAGTCCGGGAGCCCCTCCACGAACGTCCGAACGGCGGTGGCAAAGGCATCCGGCCGGTCCAGGGGCGACAGGTGACTCGACAGCGGGAGCAGGCGCCGGGAGACCCTGGGGATGTCGCGCAGGAATGATCTCTCGCCGAGCCGGAAGACCACGTCGAGACCCCCGTTGATCACCAGCGTCGGGCCGCCGTACGAGCGCAGACGGTCCCGGAACCGGGTCCGCGTCAGCGTCCGGACCGCCGTCACCCCGGCCCGGGGCCAATACCCGGCGGCGACAATCGGCTCGGCGATCTCGGGCGGATAGCGCCGTCGGAATACCCACGAGTTGAGGGCGTCAAGTTGGCGCTCCGGAACCACCGCCATCACCCACGCGAACAGCCGAAACGCGAGGGCGACGGCACCTTCCGGCTCGGCCGTGGAGCCGGCCAGCACCAGCCCCCGGACGCGATCGGGCGACCTGGCGGCCACCGTCATGGCAACGTACCCGCCGAGTGACAGGCCGACCAGCACAGCCCGTCCACCGCCCTCGGCGTCGATCGCCGCATCGATGACATCCGC
>CAZOJS010000090.1:0-3672 GCA_964580175.1 uncultured Anaerolinea sp.
CCCCGCGGCGAAATCCCCATAGCGCCCGCGGCAACCTCTGCCCGTAACCGACCGCGATTTCGTGCCTTGGCGCTTTTCGGACGCCGGTCGTCGGAGCGCGTGGATGGCGCCGTCATGCCGGCATCCGAAAACCTGCACAAACGCGGACATGTAAATAGGTCTTCACCAAGCCGACCATCCGGCATCGACCACAACGGTAATGCCGTGCACGGCGTCGGAGTCCGACGAGGCGAGAAATACGGCGGTGCCGGTCAATTCCTCAGGATCGAGAAAATCCCGGCCGGTGGGCGTGAGGCTACGCATCTGCTCCATATAATGTTCCATCCCGGGACCGCGCAGATGCGCATTGAGCGGCGTGGCGATATTGCCGGGTGCGAGCGAATTGACGTTGATGTTATGGCGCCCGAGTTCGACGGCTAACGCCTTGGTGAGGTTGACCATGCCGCCCTTCGAGGCGCAGTAGGCCGGGCAATTCGGCCCGGCGCCGGTGCCGAAGATCGAGGAGATATTGACGACCTTGCCGCGCCCCCTGCGGCGGAATTCGGGAAGCACGCTGCGCACCAGGAAGAACGCGCCTTTGAGATTGAGGTCGAGCTGCTCGTCCCAAATCTCCTCCGTAGTTTCTTCCACCGGCACCGTGCGGAACACACCGGCATTGTTCACCACGATATCCACCGTCCCGTAGGTCTCGATCACGCGGTTGACCAGGCCCTCGATCTCCTCGACCTTGGAGCAATCAGCCTTGAACGCCTTTGCCTCGCCGCCGCTGGCCTTGATGTCGGCGACGACCTTGTCGGCCTTGTCGGCGCTCTTGGAATAGTTCACCGCGACCTTGGCGCCTTCCTTAGCGTAGCGTTTGGCGATCGACTCGCCGATGCCCTGTGAGGCGCCCGTCACGATCGCCACTTTGTCTTTGAGCCTCATCGGTCCCTCCCCCACGACTTCTCATTCGATCTCGATTGCGCGCTGACCGGCATCGACCGTGACCAGCCTGATTGAGCGGTCCAAGTTAAATGTTAGTTTAGCGCTGGACTTTGCGCCAGCGTGCGCGGCGAAGCGCGTCGGACATGTAAAGTTGGTCAGAGTCCGTTGTGGGTCTTGGTCGTGTGAAAACGCTTTGGCGGAAGCATTGACGCGTCGTGACCTTGGCGAGGTGGCGATGTCCGGCCATTTTTCCCTGTTTAGCGGCTTTTCGGTCTGGGAAGTGCGCCTGATGCGGATTCCGGCCATCCTGGGCGGCTCTGCAACAGGGGACGGACGCATGTCTTTGACGACTATGCCCTCATCGCCGCCAGGAGTGGTTTGACATCCATGATGTTCATCACGCGCGTCAGATTATAGGCGAGCACGTGCAACGCCATCTCGGTGGCGACACGCGGCAGCGTCTTCATCAGGAAGTGCGTCGCACCCATGCGTGCCTTGATTGTGCCGAACGGGTGCTCGACCGTCTCGCGCCGCTGGCGCATCTTCTCCGGATGCTGGTCGAGCCGGCGCTGCACCGCTCCGAGAACATGTTCATGCTCCCATCGGGTGATCCGGCGTTCCTTGCCGGTGGTGCAGCTGTTCTTGATGCCACAGCTCTGGCAGGCTTTGGTCGCGTAGCGGCGCAAGACCAATCCATTTTCCGAGGTGGTGAAGGAGTAGGCGAGCCTTTCACCGGCCGGACAAATATAGACGTCCTTCTCAGTCACATAACGGAAGTCCTGCTTGCCAAAGCGCCCTGCCGCCTTTGAGTTCGAGGTCATCGGCTTTGGCAGGGTGACCGTGATACCTGCCTGCTCGCACGCCAGGATCTCTGCACCGCTGAAGTAGCCACGGTCGGCGACGACATCGAGGTTCTCCACTTCCAGCGTCGCCTTCGCCTCTTTGGCCACGGGCGAGAGCTGCGACCGGTCGCTCCCGACGTTGGTTACCTCATGCGTGACAATCAGATGATGCTTGGTTTCGACAGCGACTTGGACGTTGTAGCCCACGACGCCGGAGCCGCGGCCACTCGTCGCCATCGAGCGGGCATCGGGATCGGTCAGCGATATCTGCTGGTCCGGTGTGGCGAGCATTTGCACCTTGAGAATCTTTAGCCGCTGCATCTGCTCCTTCAGCTTCTCGATCTTCTCTTTCAGGCGGCCCGTCTTGGTTTTGAGCGCCTCGGACGGCTCCTGCCGGTCGGCGGTGTCGAGCTGCTGCAGATAGCGCGCGACGCTCTCCTCGATCTGCGCCATGCGCCGCTCCATCTTGGCGCGCGTGAAGTTCTTGTCGCGGTTGTTCACCGCCTTGAACTTGCTGCCGTCGATCGCCACGCTGGCTTGCGTGAGCAGGCCCATCGTGCGGCACAGTGCGACAAACCGGGCGCAGACCTGCCGGATAGCGCGGCCGTTGTCCTTGCGAAAGTCGGCAATCGTCTTGTGATTGGGAGCAAGCCGGCCCGTGAGCCACATCACCTCAACGTTGCGCCCAGCCTCACGCTCAAGCCGGCGGCTCGACTGAACCCGGTTGAGATACCCGTAAATGTAGAGTTTCAGTAGTACCGACGGATGATACGAAGGACGGCCGGTTACCTCGGGGGCGACCCCGCTAAATCCAAGCTCGGACAGGTCGAGTTCATCGACAAACACGTCGATCACCCGAACGGGATTGTCCTCGCCAATCCAGTCTTCCATGCATTCGGGAAACAGTGTGCTCTGCCCGCGATCCAGCCCCTCAACGAAGCGCCTCATCCGATCCTCCCGCAAATCGCGCGAGAATCTTATCGCGAAAATCAAATCCAACAACGCGTTTTTACACAACCAGGGTCAATCGCGTCACGGTCGCCCGAGCCCGCACGTCGGTGTGCTTCCGCAGTTCCCCAAAACCGGACGTAAATTCGAGCCGCTGGTTCTGACGTGAAGTGCCGGAAGTCGACATCGCGCTTGTGATTGGAAATGACGGTGGATGGAAACTAGCCAATAAATTCGACTCAAGCCGCATCCAGGCGAGATCGCTAGCTCATGAGCAATGCCCATGACCAGTAAACGGCAATCGCTATTTGGACGGCGAAGGCAATAAACCGAACCCACACGGCGGGCACGCTAAGCGATGCGAGATGGGCGCAGGACTGAACCAGACGAGCAGCAAACAGCCAAGGGGCCAAAGGGTCTGTGACGCCGGCTCGATTGGTGAGCAGTGCCACGATCAAGAGTACGCCGAAAATGGGCAGACTCTCGACGCAGTTGGCGTGCGCCCGGGCCAGCCGCTGCATGAACGGCGACAAGTTGGAGTTGTCCGGCTTGAACGCGTTTGCGGCGATGGCCTTCGTCACGATGAGCCGTGACCGCAGTGTCTCCATCAGGATGAGAAGAAACAGCGTCCAGGCAGTCAAGCCAATGAGTACGGTCGTGGACACATTGTTCATAGCAAGATCTCCTCGATGGGTCGCTACTTAATGCAGTAAGGAGAGCGGAAAGGGGCGCTTTCTGCTCTCGGTTAGCGGGACGATTGAGCCGCGATCATAACAGCGGCGGCCGCGCAATCTAAAATGCGGCTGTCGTAGTTGTAAGCCAAGGCGCAGAGTGAAGCCGTTCAGGGCAACTCGGAGACGATCTTCAGGAATTCCGCCTCCGACCATGCGCGGGCGGTGCGGGTGTGCACATTGCCTAGCGCCCCGAGCGCCAGCGCGAATTTAGCGACGTTGTCGCC
>CAZOJS010000091.1:0-4089 GCA_964580175.1 uncultured Anaerolinea sp.
GGGCAATCAATGTCACCGCCCCGAGCAGGAGCAGGATGATCCCGACGATCGAGCGTGCAACCGTCGGGTCGATGCCGGGCAGGTTGAACCGCGGCAAGACGAGTCCGCTTCGGCGACGCGAGCGACGAGGAGCGGAACGTCGACGCGTCGCCACGGTCAGATCTCCACGACCACCGGGAAGACCATCGGACGCCGCTTGGTCTGTTCGTACAGGAAGCGCGACACGCCGTCCTTGATCTGAGTCTTGAGCAGCGCGATCTCGCTGATGTGATCGCCCGGCGTCTCGATCGCCTTGATCACCCGCTCGACGGCTGCCTCGACGACCCGATCGTGTTCGGCGCCGTGGACGAACCCACGAGTGATGATCTCCGGCCGGCCGATGACCGTGCCGCGCTGCTTGTCCACGGTGACGACGATCATGAACATGCCGTCGTTGGCCAGCGCTCGACGGTCGCGCAGCACGACGTCGCCCACCTCGCCGACCGACAACCCGTCCACGAACACGTAGCCGGCCGGGACGGGTGCGGCCCGCCGAGCCGTGCCATCGGCAAGGAACTCAATCGGCTGGCCGTTCTCGATGATGAACACGTTGTCCGGCAGCACTCCGGTCTCGATGGCGAGGCGCCCATGCTGGACCTGCATCCGGAACTCGCCGTGGATGGGGATGAAGTGCCTGGGCTTGGTCAGGCCGAGCATGAGCTTCAGCTCTTCCTGGCTGGCGTGTCCGGACACGTGGGCACGCTTGATCGTGTGGTAGAAGACATTCGCCCCGGCCTTGAACAGGTTGTCGATCGTCCGACTCACGTACTCCTCGTTGCCGGGGATTGGACTGGCGCTCACGATGACCGTGTCGCCGGACTTGATCTCGACAAAACGATGATCTCGATTCGCCATCCGCGCGAGACCGGCCATCGGCTCGCCCTGGGCACCGGTGGTGCAGATGACCAGCTTGTCGTCCGGGATCTCGTTGAGCCGATCCTTGGGCACGATCCGTCCCGGCTCATGGGTCAGGTACCCGAGGTCCGTGGCGATCCGGAAGTTCTGCTCCATGGACCGCCCGATGACGCTGACCTTGCGGTCGAAGGTCGCCGCGGCATCGAGGACCTGCTGGACGCGGGCGATATTGCTGGCAAACGTCGCCACGATGACCCGACCATCAAGCGGTTCCATGATCTCGCGGAAGGCTTCACCGACCGTCCGCTCAGACGGCGTGTAACCGGGATTCTCGGCCCGCGTGGAGTCCGAGAGGAGGCAGATGACGCCCTCCTCGCCGAGCTTGGCGAGGATGTGGAAGTCGGACAACCTGCCGTCGACCGGGGTGTGATCGAACTTGAAGTCACCGGTGTGGACGACGGTCCCGACCGGGGTGCGCAAGGCGATACCCATCGCATCCGGGATCGAGTGGCCGACCCGGAACGGAACGACGCCGAACGGGCCGATCTGCAGCTCGTCGCCGGGCTCCAGGGGCAGGAGCTGGTTGTTGTGGAGCTTGTGCTCCTTGACCTTGTTGCCGAGCAAGCCACGTGCCAGCTTCGAGGCATACACGGGCACGCCGGGGAACTCGGGCAGCACGTACGGCAGCGCCCCGACGTGATCTTCGTGGGCGTGGGTGATGATGAACGCCTTGACGTTGGCCCGGCGTTCCTTGAGATAGGTGATATCCGGGATGACGAGATCGATCCCGAACATCTCCTCGTCGGGAAACATCAGGCCGCAGTCGATCACGACGATGTCGTCGCCGTACTCGAACACGTACATGTTCTTGCCGATCTCCCCCACCCCGCCGAGCGGGATGATCCGAAGCGGCGTTTCGGTCGGTTGCGGCTGGGTCCGTTTGGGCATTCTTGGTTGTCCGATCAGAACAGGGTCGGCGCGATCGGCGCCGGGTCGTTGTTGATTGGGTCAGGGCTGGCTCCTGGATGCGGCATCGCCAGGGGCGTCCGTTCGCGCCGCCCACGAGCCTGGAGCAGCGCAGCCGGGATGCCCGCGGCGTCCTCGTAGCTCTGGCGCTCCACCTCCGCGGAACGGAGCGCCGCAGCCGGGTGGTACAGCGCGTAGACCATCGCGGAGCCCGCCCCGGTGGCGGGGTCCACGGGGTGCAATGTGCCGTGTGTCTGGCTTATCTTGGCCCCTGGGATGAACCGGCTCATGGAGTGGCGCCCCAGGGTGACGATCAGAGCAGGGTCGAGGACCGCGAGCTGTCGATTCAGGTACGGCTGACAGGCGGCGATCTCGTCCGGCTCAGGATCCCGATTGTCCGGCGGCCGGCATTTGACGACGTTGGTAATGAAGACATCCTCGCGCCGCCAGCCAATGGTCCCGAGGAAGCGGACGAGGAGATCGCCCGCGCGCCCGACAAAGGGTCGCCCCACCCGGTCCTCGTTCATCCCGGGCCCCTCGCCCACCAGGACGACCTCCGTATCGGGATGCCCTTCGCCGGGAACGGCCTTCGTGCGGCCGGCATGGAGCCGACAGCGAGTGCATGAACTGACCTCGGCGGAGATTACCGCCAGTGCTTCGCGTCGCTCGGCTGGGGTCACGCTCCGGTCCCGGCCGGCGCCGTCCGGCGCGAGGCGGCTGCAATCCAGCCGCGTTCGACGAGGATCTCGGCCAGCTCCACCGCATTGGTGGCCGCGCCCTTGCGCAGGTTGTCAGAGACCACCCAGAGGGCCAATCCTCGGCCGCCTGCGATCGAGGGATCCTGGCGGACGCGCCCAACGAACACCTCGTCGCGTCCGGCGGCCGTTGTGGCCAGCGGGTACGAGTGGCGTCCGGGATCGTCCTGGATGACGACACCGGGTACGGCCGCGAACAACGCGCGAGCCTGGTCCGGCGTGATCGGTCGCGAGGTCTCGACGTGGACAGCTTCTGAGTGGCTCACGAACACCGGGATCCGGACGGCCGTGGACGAGACGCGGAGGTCCGGCAGGTGCAGGATCTTGCGGCTTTCCGCCACGATCTTCCACTCCTCCCTGGTGTACCCATCGGGCATGAATACGTCGATTTCCGGGAGTGCGTTGAAGGCGATCCGGTGGGGATAGACCCTGGCGGTGCTGGGCTCACCGGTCACGTGGGCGCGGATCTGGCCTTCGAGTTCGACCAACGCATCGGATCCGGTGCCGGACACGGACTGATAGGTATCGACGATCACGCGCTCCAGGCCGACGCTGTCACGGAGCGCCATGAGGATCGGTACGAGTTGCATGGTCGAGCAATTCGGATTGGCGATGATCCCCTCGTGCCATGCCAGATCGTCTGCGTTGACCTGGCTGACCACCAGCGGGACTTTCGGATCCATCCGCCAGGTGGCTGAGTTGTCGATGACCGTGGCGCCGCGAGCGGCCGCCTGTGGAGCGAGTTCGGCCGAGACGTCGCCACCCGCGCTGAACAGGGCGATGTCCACCCCATCGAACGCCTCGGGCGTTGCCTCATCGACCGCAATCGTGCGCCCGGCCACGGATACCATCCGGCCGGCCGTCCGACCGGACGCCAGCAAGCGCAATTCACCGAACGGGAAGTTCCGTTCAGTGAGCACCTGGACCATGGTGCGACCAACGACGCCGGTGGCGCCGACGACCGCGACGGTGAGTAGGGCTCGGTCGCTCATCCGGGCATGACTCCACGCTGCAGTCTGTTCAGCTGGGCACCGGCCGAGTATAGCAGCGGGTCCCGCGGCCTCCGGATCCGCCGCCAGACAGGCGCCCCGCCGCTTTCTTGCCACCCGAGGGCGAACGGATGGCTCCCCGACATGCCGTCGAGGAGCCTCCCGGATTGAACGTGGCTCAGGCGGGATCCTTCGCCAGATGTCGCTGCATCGCTGCCTTGCGGGACAGGTTGACCCGCCCCTGGCGATCGACCTCGATCACGACAACCATGACCTCGTCCCCGACGCTCACGACGTCCTCGACGGTCGGCACGTGGTAGTCGGCCAGCTCACCGATCCGGACGAGGCCTTCCTTGCCCGGCAGGATCTCGACGAAGGCGCCGAAGCCCATGATCCGGGTGACCTTGCCGAGATACAGCGCGCCGACCTCGACCTCGCGGGTCAGGCTCTCGATCCACTGGATCGCCTTGCGCGAGTTCTCGCCG
>CAZOJS010000092.1:0-4603 GCA_964580175.1 uncultured Anaerolinea sp.
CTCGCTGACGGCCCTCCCGATCATCGAGACGCAGGCCGGGGACGTCTCGGCCTACATTCCGACCAACGTCATCTCCATCACCGACGGCCAGATCTTCCTCGAGACCGACCTCTTCAATGCCGGCCAGCGGCCCGCCCTGAATATCGGTATCTCGGTCAGCCGAGTCGGTTCGGCGGCCCAGACCAAGGCGATGAAGAAGGTCGCGGCCCCGCTGAAGCTGGACCTTGCCCAGTTCCGCTCCCTCGCGGCATTCGCCCAGTTCGCTTCAGACCTGGACAAGGCGACTCGCGACCAGCTGACGCGGGGCGAGAAGCTGTCCGAAGTCATCAAGCAGCCGCAGTACCGGCCGATGGCCGTCGAGAACCAGGTCGCGATCCTGTACGCCGCAACCACCGGTCGGCTGGACGACGTCCCGACGCCGCGGGTTCGGGAATTCGAGTCCCAGTTCTATCGCTTCCTCGAGACGGAACGCCCCGCGATCCTCAAGGACCTGGGCAAGGGCAAGACCCTGACCGACGAGCTCGCCGCGGCCCTGGATGAGGCGATCGAGGCATTCCGTGTCGAGGGCTTCGCCATGGAGCCACGCGTCAAAGCCGAGAAGAAGGCCGCGGAGCCCGAGGCCGTTGCGCCACCGGAGCCCGAGACCGCCGCGGCAGGCAACAAGGCCTGACCCGTGGCCAGCCAACGAGACCTGCGGCGCCGCATTCGGGACGTCGGGCGGATCAAACAGATCACCCGGGCGATGCAGTTCGTGGCCGCCTCCAAGCTGAAGCGCGCCCAGGATGCGACGCTGGCCTCGCGGCCCTACTCGCAGAAGCTCGACGAGGTCCTCGCGGATCTCGCCGCCGTGCTCGGTACCGACGAGCATCCGCTCCTTGCGCCGCGTGAGTCCGGCAAGCGGCTGCTCGTACTGTTCACGTCCGACCGGGGTCTTGCCGGCCCGCTCAACACCAACACGATTCGCTTCGCGGCTCGAGAGATCACGGAGCATGAGGGCGACCTGACCCTGATCACGGTCGGGCGCAAGGGCCGTGACGCGATGCGTCGCGCCCGGGTCCCCCTGGAGGCTCACTTCGCCGGGTTCGGCGATCGTCCCAAGTTTGCCGACGTCATCCCGATGGCTCGCCTGATCAGCGATGGATTTGTCGCCGGTGAGTTCGCCCGGATCGAGCTCGTGTACCCACGCTTCGTGTCAACGTTGGTGCAGCGGCCGACGATGGAGCCGCTCCTGCCGATCATGCCGGCGGACGACACCGCTACCGGGATCCCGGGCAATCAGTTCATCTTCGAACCGAACGCGGCCGAGGTGCTCTCACAGCTCCTCCCGCGCTATGTCGCAACGCGTCTGTTCCAGGCGGTTCTGGAGGCGAAGGCCTCCGAGGAATCGTCCCGGATGGTCGCCATGAAGAACGCCACGGAAAACGCGGACGACCTGATCGACGACTACACGCTCGCCTACAACAAGGCCCGCCAGACCAATATCACCCGCGAAATGATCGAAATCGCGACCGGCGCTCAGGCGCGCTGACCGCGCGCATCCAGGAGGCATCCCGCACCATGGCCACAGCGACCAAGACATCCACGAGCCCCACCGCCGGCCGGGTCATCCAGATCACCGGAGCCGTCGTCGACATCGCGTTCCCGGCCGGGCACCTGCCGGCCATCTACAACGCCGTGGAACTCGAGCGCGAGGGCCAGGATCCGCTCGTCTGCGAGGTCCAGCAGCATCTCGGCAACAACTGGGTTCGCGCGGTGGCCATGACTACGACCGACGGCCTGCCTCGTGGCGGAGCCGTCCACGATACCGGCGCCCCGATCACAGTTCCGGTCGGGGAGGCGACCCTCGGTCGCGTCTTCGACGTCCTCGGCAAGCCGATCGACGCCAAAGGCCCCGTGAACGCGGCGAAGTCGCTGCCGATCCATCGAACGGCGCC
This sequence comes from uncultured Anaerolinea sp., assembly GCA_964580175.1. Taxonomy (GTDB): domain Bacteria; phylum Chloroflexota; class Limnocylindria; order Limnocylindrales; family CSP1-4; genus UBA5189. The sequence continues at coordinate 1,935 of CAZOJS010000092.1, forward strand.
GGCGTTTGACGAGCAGTCCACCGAAGTCGAGGTGTTCGAGACCGGTCTCAAGGTCATCGACCTGATCTGCCCGTTCCGCAAGGGCGGCAAGATCGGCATCTTCGGTGGGGCCGGCGTCGGCAAGACGGTCATCATCCAGGAGCTGATCCGAAACGTTGCCCAGGAGCACGCCGGCGTGTCCGTGTTCGCGGGTGTCGGCGAGCGCTCGCGCGAGGGCAACGACCTGATCCACGAAATGACCGAATCGGGCGTCATCGCCAAGACGGCCTTCGTCTTCGGCCAGATGAACGAGCCGCCGGGAGCACGCCTGCGCGTCGGCCTGACCGGCCTGACCATGGCCGAATACTTCCGGGACGAGGAGGGCCGCGACGTCCTCCTGTTCATCGACAACATCTTTCGGTTCACCCAGGCCGGGTCAGAAGTCTCGGCCCTCCTCGGCCGGATGCCGTCGGCGGTCGGCTATCAGCCGAACCTCGCCACCGAGATGGCCGCGCTCCAGGAGCGGATCACGTCCACGAAGAAGGGCTCCATCACCTCGCTCCAGGCTGTGTTCGTTCCGGCCGACGACTACTCGGACCCGGCACCGGCGACGACGTTCGGTCATCTCGACTCCACGATCCGCCTCGAGCGGAGCATCGCGGAGCTCGGCATCTACCCGGCGGTCGATCCGCTGACCTCGACGTCGCGGGTCCTCGACCCGCTCATCGTGGGTCAGGAGCACTACGACGTCGCGCAGGAGACCAAGCGCGTCCTGCAGCGCTACCAGGACCTCGAGCAGATCATCGCCATTCTCGGCGTCGACGAACTGTCCGAAGACGACAAGTCCACGGTCGCCCGGGCACGACGGCTGCAGCGGTTCATGAGCCAGCCGTTCTTTGTCGGCGAGGTGTTCACCGGTCGTCCCGGTGTCTACGTCTCGATCAAGGACACGATCGCCTCGTTCAAGGAGATCCTGGACGGCAACGTGGATACGCTGCCGGAGCAGGCGTTCTTCCTGGCCGGAACGATCGACGACGTTCGCGCGAACGCCGCCAAGCTGGCCGGCTGACCCGATGTCCCTCCTGCTGGAGATCGTGACGCCCGAGAAGCTGGCCTACAGCGACATGGTGGATGCCGTGGTCCTGCCGGGCAGCGAAGGCGAACTCGGCGTGCTGCCGCACCATGCGCCGCTCGTGTCGCTGCTCGGGGTGGGTGAGCTGCGGATCCGGAAGGGCTCCGAGATCGAGGCATTCGCCATCGCCGGTGGGTTCCTCCAGGTTCGCCCGGACAAGGTCGTGGTGATGGCCGAGTTGGCCGACATGGCCTCGGACATCGACCTCGAGAAGGCCGCTCAGGCGCGCCAGGAGGCCGAGAAGGCGCTCGAGAGCGGGTTCCATGAGGGTGCTGACCTGTCCGCGGCCCGCGCCGCCCTCCAGATCGCGCTGCTCCGCCAGCGTGTCGCCGAACGACGCCACCGAGAGGGTCCCCGCCGCCGCGGGTAGCCCAGGTGGCCGATCCCCGACCGTTCCACTGGGAGTACCTCCCGCAGCCCGTTCCGCGGGAGACCTTTCGGGTGACTGGTGGGACGGCGCTCCGGGGGACCGTGCCGGTGGCCGGCGCCAAGAACGCGGCGCTCAAGATGCTGGCCGCCTCGGTCCTGACCGGGGAGCGCTGTCGCTTCACCAATGTCCCGGAGATCGAGGACGTTCGGGCGATGGCCGAGACCCTGCGGGACATCGGTGTCGTGGTGGAGCACCCGGAGCCGAACACCTACGAGACGTCGGCCGGCGACGTGGACTGGCTGTTCGTACCGCTCGAGGCGGCCGCCAAGATGCGCGCCAGCTTCATGCTCCTCGGCCCGCTGCTGGCCCGCTTCGGCGAGGTGATCATCAGCAATCCCGGCGGCGACCGGATCGGCCGTCGTCCCGTGGACATGCACGTTGACGCCATGCGCGCGCTCGGGGCGGAGATCGACTACCGCTACGGCTACTACTACGCCAAGTCCCCCGGTCGATTGCGCGGCGCCGAGGTCACCTTCTCGCATGTGTCCGTCATGGGCACCGAGAACGCGATGCTTGCGGCGACGCTCGCCGATGGGCACACGGTGATCCGGCCGGCTGCCCAGGAGCCCGAGGTGGACGACCTGATCGAATTCCTGCGCAAGATGGGCGCGGACGTCCAGCGGACCGCGCCGGACACGATCGAGGTGCACGGCAAGAAGCGGCTCCGGGGCGCCGAGCACCGCGTCATGCCGGATCGGATCGAGGCCGGCACGTTTGCCATTGCCGCCGCCATGACCGGCGGCAGGATCGTGCTCGAAGGGACCCGTTGTGACCACCTCGACGCGCTCGTCCAGATCCTCGGGACCATGGGCGTCGTGGTCGACTGTGGCGCGGACACCCTGACCGTGGACGCGACCGGCGTGGGTCCCGGTGAATACCGTCCGGTGGACATCGAGACGGCGCCATATCCCGGGCTCGCCACGGACCTCCAGCCACCGGCCAGCGTCCTCCTGACCCAGGCCGATGGACGCTCGACCGTGCACGAGGCGATCTTCGAGGACCGTCTGGAGTGGGTGGGTTTGATCAACATGCAGGTCATCGGCAAGCAGAAGCACTATCAAGCGAACAAGGCAGCGCCGATCTTCGAGGAATTGCACGGTATCGTGATCAAGACCTTCGGATTGGCCG
>CAZOJS010000093.1:0-5440 GCA_964580175.1 uncultured Anaerolinea sp.
CTGTGAGGCGGGCGAGGGCCTCAACGCGATCATGTCCGTGGGCGATCACCTTGGCCAGCATCGGATCGAACCGGCCGGTCACGTCGTCACCCTCGTCGATGCCCGCGTCCACGCGAATCCCGGGTCCGGTCGGCCAGCGCATGCGCTCGACACGGCCCGTGGCCGGCAGGAAGGCGTCTTCGGCATCCTCCGCGTAGAGGCGGACCTCGATCGCGTGCCCGCCCGCGATCCGGGCGGAATCCGCCTCCTCCTGACTGAAGCCGAGGTCGCCGCCGGCGGCGATGCGAAGCTGATCCTCGACCAGATCGCGTCCGGTGACGAGCTCGGTGACGGGGTGTTCGACCTGGAGTCGGGTATTCATCTCGAGGAAGTACACCTCTCCCCGATCCGTGATCAGGAACTCGCACGTTCCCGCGCCGACGTACCCGACCGCGCTGGCCAGGCTCAGCGCGGCCACTGCAAGTCGAGCCCGAACGGCCGCATTCACGGCCGGGGACGGCGATTCCTCGAGGACCTTCTGGTGGCGACGCTGGATCGAACAGTCACGCTCACCGAGGTGAACGCCGTTGCCGTGGCCGTCGAACAGCAGCTGAACCTCGATATGGCGCGGACCTTCAATGAGCCGCTCCAGGATCAGGCGGTCGTCCGCGAACGCCGCGGCCGCCTCGCGTCTCGCCGAGCCGATCGCAGCCGGAAGCTCAAGCGGGTCACGGACGATGTGCATGCCCTTGCCGCCACCACCTGCGGTCGGCTTGACCAGGATCGGGACTCCCAGTTCGGTGGCGGCCCCGGTGAGGGCGGCGGTCGACTGATCAGCTCCGTGGTATCCCGGGACGACCGGCACGCCAAGAGATTGGGCGAGCTGCCGGGCCGACGATTTGTCGCCCATCGCCCGGATGGCCGACGGCGGCGGTCCCACCCAGCGCATCCCGGCAGCGGTCACCGCATCGGCGAAATCGGCGTTCTCGGCCAGAAACCCGAAGCCCGGATGGACGGCGTCGGCGCCGACGGCCCGGGCCGCGGAAACGACCGCCGCGATATCGAGGAGGTCGAGCGTTCCGGGACCCGCGGTGGCCGGGACGGTGACGTGGATGCCGAGACGCACACAGGTCCGGCCGATCCGACGTGCGATTTCCCCGCGGTTGGCCACAAAGAGATGCCCAATCGGTCGTTCCGTGAGCGAGCCCGATGTCGCTGACGTCCCGGCCGCCCCGGACGTCACGGCCGCCCCTGCCGCCGTGGCCTGATCGACGCCGCCGACACCCGCGGTGCCTGCCATGAACGCGTCCAACGCGTCAGACGCGACACGCCACCGTCCTCCAACCCGGCGTGCAGGCAGCAATCCTCGCCCGATCCACCGTTGGACGCTGCGGGTCGTCGTCCCGATCCGTCGTGCGGCCTCGCTTGGGCTCAGCTCGTGATCGGCCATTGTGTCGCGATTGTCGCACGTAGAATGCGCCAGTGCCCCGCTTTGTCCCGTACCGACCAGCGCGCGTCCCGCTCGACGAGATGCTCACGCTCGCGGAGTCCAACTACCGTGAGGCGAACGCGCGCCGGAGCGTTCGGATGTTCTCCCCGGAACCCGTGCCGCGTCGGGCGATCGAACTTGCGATCCAGGCCGCCTCGACGGCGCCGTCCGGGGCACATCAACAGCCGTGGACGTTCGTCGCCGTGAGCGACCCCGCCATCAGGCACCGGATCCGGCTGGCGGCTGAAGCGGAGGAGCGCAAGAACTACGACGGCGGTCGCATGTCGGAGGAGTGGCTCGCAGCCCTCGAGCCGATCGGAACGGACTGGCACAAGGACTTCCTCGACGTCGTGCCCTGGATCGTGGTCCTGTTCGAGCAGGTCAACGGCACCTCTGATGATGGGAGTCCGAAGAAGCACTACTACGCCAGGGAGAGCGTCGGGATCGCCTGCGGCCTGTTCATCAGCGCGATCCACCGAATGGGTCTGGCGACCCTGACCCACACGCCATCACCGATGGGCTTTCTGCGCGAAATCCTGGGTCGGCCCGCGAACGAGCGCCCATTCGTGCTGCTTCCGGTGGGGTACCCGGCTCTTGATGCCGTCGTCCCGGATATCGAGCGCAAGCCGCTCGGTGAGGTGGCCGTCTTCGTCGAGCCGGATCCACCGACGACCTGACGCTCGCGTCGCCGACGCGTCAGTCTTCCCTGTCTGGGGCCCAGGCTGGACGGCGCTTCTCGCTGAACGCCCGGAAGCCCTCCTGCGCCTCCGCGGTCGTCCGTTGTCGGGCGATCACCCGCGCGGTGTGCCACTTCGACGAGCCGTGGCCGAGGCCGCGAACCTCGCGGACGATCGCCTTCGCCGCTCGAGCAGCCGTTGGGCCCGCCGCAAGGATGTCGTTGAGGGCCGTCTCCACAGACGCATCGAGCGCTGCCTCGCCCTCGACGACTTCGTGGACGAGCCCGATCCGTTGCGCGCGCAACGCGTCGAAGCGACGTCCGCCGGGGAACAGCGCCCGGGCATTCGACTCACCGATCTTGGCGATCACGAACGGGGCAATGACGGCCGGCAGGATCCCGAGCCGCGTCTCTGTGAACCCGAACCTGGTCCCGGATTCGGCGATCACGAGATCGGCCACGGCGCACAGTCCCATCCCGCCGCCGAGCGCCGCGCCGTGCACTCGGGCGATCACCGGGACCGGGCACGTATCGATCGCCTCGAACAGGTCGGCCATGGCCATCGCATCCTGCTCGTTGCCCTCGACGTCGAGCTGCATCGCGGCGCGCATCCAGGCGATGTCCGCCCCGGCGCAGAACGAGGGGCCGTCTCCGGCCAGGACGACGGCGCGGAGGGTCGTCGGCTCTTCGCGAGCCAGCGCCGCGAAGACCGCGGCCAGCTCCGCGATCACGGAGGCATCGAAGGCGTTGTGGACGTCGGGCCGGGCCAGGGTCACCCGCGCCACGACATCGTGTGGGCCGGATCGGGCGAGGCGGACGGCGGTCATCGCGCCAATCGTACGGGACGGACCGCCCGGCGAAGTCCGCCCTGCGAAGTCCGCCCTGCGAGGACCCGCCCGCCAAAGCGCCCTTGAGCTTCCTTCTGGCGGCTGCATGGGCGCTGCCCGCACAACGTCGCCCGCGAAGCCCTGCCGCAGGCATCGAACGCGGCGAGCGAGGCTGCCTTGGGTCCGATCCGAACGTGGGCCCACACCGAGGAGGCCGCCTGTTGGCCCTCGGCCGCGCGCTCAGCGACCTTGCGTATCGCGCTCGCGCGTGGGCGTCCATGCAGCCGACGCCGGGCAGCTCAAGCGCCGGACCGCTATAGCGCCGGACCGCTCAGGCGCCGATCGAGGTCGGCCCGATCCCAGGCATCCATGTAGGCGAGCAGGTACGCGTCCGGATTGCCTGGCCACATGGTCGATGCCAAGTCCGTCTCCTACATCCGGAAGACGCCGAACCGAGTGTCCAGGATCGGCGCGTGGACGGCGGCCTCGATGCCCATCGACAGGACACGCCGGGTGTCGAGGGGGTCGATGATGCCGTCGTCCCACAGGCGGGCCGTCGCGAAGTACGGGTTGCCCTCCCGTTCGTAGGCTTCGAGGATCGGGGCTTCGAAGGCATCGCGTGCCGCGTCGTCGGCGAGGTCCCGGCGGACCGTCGAGAGCACCCGCGCGGCCTGCGGTCCGCCCATGACCGAGATGCGAGCGTTCGGCCAGCTCCACAGGAACCGTGGCGAGTACGCCCGCCCGGCCATTGCGTAATTGCCGGCCCCGAAGCTCCCACCGATCAGGATGGTGAACTTGGGCACGGCCGCACTGGCGACCGCGGTCACGAGTTTCGCGCCGTCCTTGGCGATGCCGCCGGCCTCGTATTCGCGCCCGACCATAAACCCGGTGATGTTCTGGAGAAAGACCAGCGGAACCTTGCGCTGGCAGGCGAGCTGGATGAAGTGGGCGCCCTTCAGCGCGGACTGGCTGAACAGGATCCCGTCGTTGGCCAGGATCGCCACCGGCCATCCGTCGATGTGGGCAAACCCGCAGACCAGGGTCTCTCCGTAGAGCGGCTTGAAGTCATGGAAGCGCGAACCGTCCACGAGGCGCGCGATCACCTCGCGAACCGCGACCGCGCGGCGTGGGTCTGCTGAGATCGCCCCGTACAGGTGGGTGGCGGCACCGGCGCCCGCCGGGTCAACCCCTGGAGCCTCCGGCACTCGCCGCTCCCACGGCAGGGGCGGGGCCTTCCGCTCGAGGTGCCGGACGATGGATCGCCCAAGGGCGAGCGCGTGCTCATCGTCGAGGGCCTCGTGGTCGGCCACACCACTCTGGCGGGTGTGGACCTCCGCGCCGCCCAGCGTCTCGGCATCGACGTCTTCGCCTGTGGCCGCCTTCACGAGCGGCGGGCCGCCGAGGAAGATCGTGCCGGTGCCCTTCACGATCACGGTCTCATCGCTCATCGCCGGGACGTACGCCCCGCCGGCGGTCGACGAACCCATCACCAGGGCGACCTGGGGGATCCCCTCGGACGACATTCGGGCCTGGTTGTAGAAGATCCGGCCGAAGTGCTCGCGATCCGGAAAGACGTCCGCCTGGAGCGGCAGAAATGCGCCGCCGCTGTCCACCAGGTACACGCACGGCAAGCGGTTCTCGAGCGCGATCTCCTGGGCGCGGAGGTGCTTCTTGACGGTCAGCGGGTAGTACGTGCCGCCCTTTACCGTGGCGTCGTTGGCGACGATCACGCACAGCGTTCCCTCGATCCGCCCGATCCCGGTGACGATCCCGGCGCTCGGCGCCTCGTCCTCGTACATGCCATTCCCGGCGAGGGCGCTCAGTTCCAGGAACGGTGCCCCAGGGTCAAGGATCCGGTCGATCCGCTCACGGACCGGCAGCTTGCCCCGCTCTCGATGCCGTGCAATCGATGCGTCGTCGCCCCCGGCGTCCCGCTCGGAGACCGTCGCCGTCCGCGCTCGCAGATCGGCCACCAGCCGCTCCATCGCGTCCACATTGGCGATCGTCTCGGGGCTCGCAGGGTCCAGCCGGCTGCGGAGGACGGGCATGCCGCGAGTGTAGGGCGTCGTGCCCCCCGGTCTGACCGAGAGTTGACGAGTGCCGGACCAGCGCCTGATGATGTTTACGTCATCAGGAGGTACATCGATGGGCATGTCGTCCAGAATGCTCCGACACGCCAGGCAGTCGGCCGGCCTCACACAACGGGGCCTTGCCGCCCGCACGGGTGTCCCGCAGGAAACGATCGCAAGGATCGAAGCTGGCCGTGCGGACCCTCGCGTCGCCACGCTCGACCGGCTGCTCGAGGGATGTGGCTACGGGCTGGAGCACCTGCCGAGGCTCGGCATCGGTATCGACCGTCTCCAGATCCGGGAACGCCGCGGGTTGGCGCCGGATGATCGCCTGGTGAAGGCGATCGAGGAGGATCGGCAGATGCTGGATTTCCTTACCCAAACCCGGCGCGTCAGGACG
>CAZOJS010000094.1:0-5540 GCA_964580175.1 uncultured Anaerolinea sp.
TTCGGCGCTCCGTTTGCGGTGGCGTTCACGCTCGTCTGGATCATCGGGATGCTCAACAGCATGAATTTCATCGACGGTCTCGATGGCCTGTCGACCGGCATCACCCTGATCGCCGCCCTGACTCTCGGGCTCCTCAGCCTCACACCGGTGGTGAACCAGCCGTACGTGACCGTGATGTGCGTCGTTCTGGCCGGCGCTCTGCTCGGGTTCCTTCGCTTCAACTTCCAGCCGGCCACGATCTTTCAGGGAACAGCGGGGGTCATGTTCATGGGTTACACCCTCGCGATCCTGTCGATCATGGGTACAGCCAAGGTCGTTGTCGCCCTGCTCGTGCTGGGCGTCCCGATTATCGACACGTTCTGGGTGATCGTGCGCAGGCTCCTGGCCGGCAAGTCGCCGTTCACGCCCGATCGAGGCCACATTCACCACCGCCTCCTGGATCTTGGCCTAGGCCATCGGGCCACGGTCGTGCTCATCTATGCCATCTGCGCGGGCCTTGGCCTGCTGTCGCTCGTCGTCTCGACGGCAACGCAGATCTATGCTTTCCTCGGCGCCCTGATCGGCTTCGGCGTCGTGCTGTTCCTCCTGACCCGTGAGCCGCATGAAGCGCTTGAACCCGACTCGTACGAGTAGTGGGGAGGGCTCGTGAAGAACTGGCGGATCCGTTCGCCTGACCCGGCCGAGCCACTCGAGCCGATCTCGGCCGAGGATCTCGCCTGGCGGATCGGGGCCACCAACGTTCGACCCGTGCGGCCGGAGGCCCCTGCGGCTGCGACCGCGGACGAACGGATCCTCCCGGCCGCCGACGATCCGGCTCCGGTCCCCGCGAGCCCGCGCGCGACGGCGCGCCTGGCCGGACGCTCCCTCGAGACCGGCAGCCGCGCCGTCCCAAATGCCCGCCCGAAGGCTGGTTCCGGGACGCGTCGGGCGTTGCTCTGGCGTGACGCGTCGGCACTTCTGTTCGGGGTGGTCTCGATCGTCCTGATCGCCCAGCTCTCAGTGAACAATTCGGCTCAGACCGCGACCGCATCTGCCGACCCGTCGTCATCGCCCGTCTGGACGAGTGCGGTGCTTGCGATCACGCCCGAGCCCGGGTCGTCGCATGCGCCGACGATCGGTCCGGTCATCGACCCCGCGCTGATCCCGGCGATCGAGGCGACGCCGACGCCGGTCCCGATCATCACGGCCCCGCCGGCCACCCCACGGCCCACGCCGCGGCCGACGCCCAGACCGACGCCAAGGCCGACGGCGACTCGCACGCCCGCACCCACGGCCGCCCCGACGCCCTCGCCATCGCCGACGCCATCACCGACGCCGACGCCAACCCCCGCTCCGCCGCCCCCACCACCGCCGCCGCCCCCGCCAGACCCGATCATTCTCGGGGCGATCAGCTGTTCCCCAGACCCGGGAACGACGGGAGTCCAGGTCAGCTGCAGTGTCGCCATCAACCAGGGGGCTCCGGATACCTGGTTGTGGGATTTCGGCAGTGGGCCGTCCCCGAGCGCTCAACATACTTACTCAGCTCCTGGCACGTACACGATCTCCGTGACCGCGACCGGTCCGGGCGGATCGGACACCAAGAGCACCTCGTATTCGGTAGTCGACCCGGCCCCCCCGCCGCCGTAGTCGGAAGCTCCGCCAGAACCGTCCAGCAACCTTCGGGCGCCGGGTCTGTCGAGACTTCGGGCGCCGGTCCTCGGGGCCTCTGGTACACTCCTGCGGCTTTGGCATGGCGCCGTTGATCGAGCCGGGCCGCGGGGCGGCCTATTTCGCACTATTCACCGAGATCGGATTCGTCCTGCTCGTGACGACCCTGGGGGGCGTAGGCCTCGGCTACTGGGCCGATACGACAGTAGGGACCAACCCTCTCTTCGCGCTGATCGGACTGATCACCGGGATGGGGCTGGGAGCCCGGGCGACCTGGTTGTTGATCAGCCGGTTCCTCGCCCAGACAGACAACAAGTGACGGCGTCGGGAGACCGGCACGAGGACCTCGATGAGCGCGGTGGATGCCGCGCTCCTGTGTGTGGAGCGAACGAATGACGGAGGCAGGCGAAGTGGAGGTGATGGCCCGCCGCGGGTTGACCACCCGTGCGAAGGTCCTGATCGCCATTGGCGTGGTCATCGCGATCGACGTCATCGCCGCATTCGTCGTTGCCCCGGTTTCTGCGACGGGCCTCCCGTATCAGTTTCCGAAGGACGCGATCCTGCAGAACCTCGAGCAACTTGCGCCGCATGTCCTCTTTGAAATGGCGCCGGGCCTGTCAATTACCTCCACGATCTTCACTACCTGGCTGGTCATGGCGGTGGTCATCGTGGGTGTGTGGCTCGCGACGCGCCGCCTCCAGGAGATCCCGCGCGGCGCACAGAACGTCTTCGAATTCATGTACGAGGGCCTCGCCGGCTTCGCCGAGGCACTTGGCGGCCCGGCGGGCAGGCGCTACGTTCCCCTCTTCCTGGGTCTCTTCCTGTTCATCATCTTTTCCAACTGGAGCGGCCTCATCCCGTTCGTGGGCAAGATCGAATTCCTGCGCGCGCCGACGAGTGACATCAACGTGACCCTGGGGCTCGCCCTTGTGAGCTTCACGACCTTCCACGTCGAGGGTGTCCGCCGACTCGGCTTCCGGGGATATCTCGGCAAGTTCTTCAGCTTGCGAGGGTTCAAGCGGAGTGCCTTTGACGGCTTCATCGACCTGTTTGTCGGGGTCCTGGAGTTCTTCCTCGAGTTCTTCAAGCTGCTGACCCTGTCATTGCGGCTCTTCGCCAACATCTATGGTGGCGAGCTCGTGCTCGGTGTCATGACCGGGCTGCTGGTCGTGGTGGCGCCCGTCGCGTTCCTTGGCCTGGAGGTCTTCGTTGGCTTCATGCAGGCGCTCGTGTTCTCGATCCTCACGATGATGTTCACGTTGCTCGCGATCGAGGGGCACGGCGATGAGGAGCACGAAGCTCATACGGCGCCAGCGGATTCGGCGCATGAAATACACCCAGCGGCCGCGGTCGCCTAGCATCTGGTCAACCAGTAGGAGGTAGGTAGCACATGGAACTCATCGGCGCGGGCCTCGCGGCCTTCGGGATCATCGGACCGGGCATCGGGATCGGGATCCTCACCGGCATGACCACGACCGCAATCGGGCGCAACCCGGACGCGGCGAACGTCATCCGCCAGAACTTCATCCTCGGCGCGGTCTTCGCTGAAGGCCTCGGCATCTTCGCCTTCGTGCTGGGCGTGCTCATCATCCTGCTGAAGTAGTCGCCGGGTCACCGATATGGACTTTTTCGCCACCCTCGGGCCCGTCGCCGCCGAAGCTGCCCGGCTTTCCGCCGAGGAAGCCGAGTCGGGCGGTCTCGCCATCAACTGGTTCTGGATCGTCGTATCGTCGGCCAACTTCCTGTTCTTCCTCTTCATCCTCCGTCTGATCGCATTCGGGCCGGTGTCGAAGATGCTGGAAGCACGACGAGCACGGATCGAGCAGGGTCTCAAGGATGCCGAGCACGCCCGAACTGACCGCGAGAACGCAGAGCAGGAGCGGCGTGCCGCTCTTGCCGAGGCTCGTCGCGAGGCGGGCGAGATCCTGGCCCGTTCCCAGAAGGTTGCCCAGGAAACCCGGGACGCGGACATCGCGGCAACTCGGCTCGAGCTCGAGCGCCTGCGCGCCCGAGCCACCACCGAGATCGAGGCTGAGAAGACCCGCGCTCTTGCGGATCTGCGGGCCGAGGTTGCCGATCTGGCCCTCACCGCGGCCGGCAAGCTGATCAGCGAGACGATGACCGATCCTCGCCAACGCAGGCTCGTCGAGGAATTCCTCGCCCAGCCGACTGGGGACGCCCGAAACTGATGGCCCGTCCGAGCACGATCGCGCGCCGCTACGCCGAGGCAGCCTTCCAGCTGGCCGAGCGTGATGACGCGTTCGATGCGTGGGCGAGCGGCCTCGGCCTCGTGGCCGGTGCCGCCGCGGACGAGACCGTGGGTCGGATTGTCGACAACCCGGCACTCCCGCATGACGATCGCGAGGCGATCGTTTCAAAGCTCTTCGAGGGCCGTGTGGCTCCCGGAGTCATGAACCTGACACGGCTCCTCGCCCGGCGCGGCCGGTTCGAGACGCTCCCGGCCGTTGCCGGGGAGTACACCCGCCTGCTCAATCGTCGCAACGGCGTCGTCGAGGCCGTCGTCACGAGTGCATCACCGCTGACCCCAACCGAGACGGACGCCATCAGCGCCCGGATCAGGGCAATGTCCGGGTCCAGCGTCAGCCTCCACACACAGATCGACGAGACGCTCATCGGCGGAGTCACGATCAAGATCGGCGATCAACTGCTCGACGCGAGCGTCCGCGGCCGCCTGGAGCGGCTTCGCGAGCGACTCGTCGCGGGTTCGCGCTAGGCCCACCGCTCCGCCTCGGCGGAGCATCAGCGGGCCGACGGCGCCCGACCAACGGAGAACCAATGGCCATTCGCTCAGACGAGATCATCAGCATCATCAAGACCGCGATCGACACGTTTGATGCCGGGACGGATACCCGCAGCGTCGGAACGGTCGTGGAAGTCGGCGACGGGATCGCCCAGATCTACGGCCTCGACGGCGCGCTCGCGTCCGAACTCCTCGAGTTTCCGGATGGCGTGCGCGGCCTGGCCTTGAACCTGGAGGAGGAGACCGTCGGTGCGGTGATCCTCGGCGACGCCCGGGCGATCAAGGAAGGCGACATCGTCAAGACGACGGGCCGCGTGGTCGAAGTCCCGGTCGGCCAGGCGCTGATCGGCCGCGTCGTCGATCCTCTCGGGCGCCCGCTGGATGACAAGGGCCCGATCAATGCCACGAAGACGCGGCCCGTTGAGCGCATCGCGCCCGGCGTCATCGTCCGCAAGTCCGTCGATACCCCGGTCCAGACCGGCGTCAAGGCGATCGACGCCCTCATTCCGATCGGCCGAGGCCAGCGCGAGCTGATCAGCGGCGACCGCCAGACGGGCAAGACCGCGATCGCGATCGATACGATCATCAATCAGAAGGGCAAGGGCCTGGTCTGCATCTACGTGGCCATCGGCCAGAAGATGTCGACCGTCGCGAACACCGTCGCCACGCTCGAGAAGTACGGCGCCATGGAGCACACGATCGTCGTGGTCGCCGGTGCGGAGGATGCTGCTCCGCTCCAGTACCTCGCGCCGTATTCCGGCGTCGCGATGGGCGAAGAGGTCATGGAAGTCGGCGTGACCATCGACGGCGAACTCGTGAAGGACGCCCTGTGCGTCTACGACGACCTCAGCAAGCATGCCTGGGCCTATCGCGAGATGGCGCTCCTGCTGCGACGCCCGCCGGGTCGCGAGGCCTATCCAGGCGACGTCTTCTACCTGCACAGCCGGCTGCTGGAGCGCGCCGCGAGGCTCAACGATGAGAACGGCGGCGGCTCGCTGACGGCCCTCCCGATCATCGAGACGCAGGCCGGGGACGTCTCGGCCTACATTCCGACCAACGTCATCTCCATCACCGACGGCCAGATCTTCCTCGAGACCGACCTCTTCAATGCCGGCCAGCGGCCCGCCCTGAA
>CAZOJS010000095.1:0-2725 GCA_964580175.1 uncultured Anaerolinea sp.
CCAAGCGCATCGGAACAGCCCTGATAGCGCTTACCTGGACTTGGATACGGTTCTAATCGAGTACTTCCACGCCGCTGGCGGTGTTGATGTGTTCGGCCTGGGGGGCGACCTGGCGGTAGCCGAGGTACTGCATGATCTCAAAGATCTCGGTCCAGCTCGGGAAGGGACGTTCGTTGATCCGCTTGTACTCGTCGATGGCCATGATGTATTCGAGCAACTCGCCGGTGATTTCCCCTTCTTCAGCCGCTCGACGCACTTCGCCGCGACGCCGGCCCGGACCACGACGACGGTCCATGCCGAAGCGGCGCTCTGCGCTCCCCCGCCGCGCGCGTCCGCCGGCCTCTCCCTCGCGATGGGATCCTGAATACGCTGCCGTCATACCGACGGAATCGGCTATAAAGGGGGTGGCCTTAACGAGGGATGGGTGTCCGCAAAAAGGTAGCGTAGGAGACGAGATACGGCGACCTTATCAGTCAGAGTGCTGTCACCCGGAATGACGAATGTCGAATTGCGAATGTCGAATGAACGTTTCCCGCCATTCGCTATTCGCTATTCTTCATTCAGCATTCGGGACTTACTCTTCCTCTTCTTCCACTTCGTCATCGTCATCATCGTCCTCATCGTCGGCATCGTCGTCGGCGAGGAGTTCATCCTCATCCTCTTCCTCCTCTTCTTCTTCATCCGCGGCGATGTCGTCGTCGTCCCAGGCCTTGGAGCCGGAGGAATCCAACAACACCAGGATGTCTCTCTTCCTCTCACGGTACGCCTGAGGGGGGCCGACCCGCAGCCCGAGCCAACCCACAAGCCCGCTCCGCTCAACCAAGATTCGATCGCGCTGTTTTAACATGTTCGTCGTTCTCGCTGGACCCACGTTCGCTCACGTCTGACCGGGCACCCACGCCTTAAGAAGCGGGCAAAGTCTAGTCAGCCGCAAACCGCCGTCAAGGGGAAAATTTGACGTTGTAAGGGGTACGTTTTTGCACCGCCGGGGGCCTCGCGTTGCCTCCCCCTGGGTGGCGAGTCACAATCCCCCGTCAGCCGGACCGCCCGTGAGCGGTACGGCGAGGGATCATTAGCGATGCTGCTCACCCGGCGGGAACTCCCGGTCCTGATCGTCAACCTCATCTACGTCCCCGTCTTCACCATCATCGCCCTACGTAAACTGAACTTCGAGTTTGTACTTTACGTGGGGGTCGTCATCCTCGTCGGAGCGTTGGTGGTTTGGAAGCAGCGAAAGGTGAAGTTCGACCTGACGATCCTTTGGGGGCTGACCATCTGGGGCCTGTTGCACATGGCGGGGGGGAACATCCAGGTCGGCGGCGGCGTGCTCTACGGCCTACAGCTCATCCCCGTCGTCCTACGCTACGATCAGTTCGTCCATGCCTTCGGCTTCGGGACGGCCGCGCTCGTATGCTACCACTTGCTTCAACCGTACCTACAAAAGGACGTCGAACGATGGACGGTGTTCGTCCTGGTAATGCTGATGGGTTCCGGGTTGGGTGCCATCAACGAGATCATTGAGTTCATCGCGGTGAAGACCATGAAGGATACCCACGTCGGCGGCTATGACAACACGCTGTGGGACCTGATCTTCAACCTCATCGGCGGCATCTTCGTGGTCGGCTGGCTCACTGTGCGGAAACAACGACGACGGCGAAGAGGCGCTCGCAACCCCTGACCGGGTGTCTGTAGAGGCGCAGCGTCAATCCGTAATTCCTTTGTTGGCAAGGCGTACGAGGTTCTCAGTAGGTGCACCGCAGAACGGTCCTTACGGCAAAGGCACGCAAGGCAACGGGAGCGGAATCAGCGGGCAGGGGTCCAGCCCATCAGGCAGCAAGTCGAAGTCGGTATCGGGACTATTCGGGTCTGTCCCTTTATCCTGTTCGTCCCCGTCGTTCAGTTCGTCGTTGTCCGTGTCAGCATCGCCCGGATCGGTCTCGAATGCAATCTCGGCCCCGTCTTGTAGGCCGTCCTCGTCGGAGTCGGGATCGAGCGGATCGACGCCCAGATCGATCTCATCCTGGTCATTGAGTCCGTCGCCGTCGGAGTCGGAACTGCCGGGGTTGGTGCCGAGCAGGAACTCCTGACGATCGGTCAGACCGTCGTTGTCGCTGTCGGCGTCGTTGGGGTCGGAACCAAAGTCATCCTCGACGCCGTCCGATAGGCCGTCGTTGTCGCTGTCCGAATCGGTGGGATCACTGCCTCCGCCGACTTCCGCGCTGTCCGACAAGCCGTCGTTGTCGGAGTCGCGATCGTTGGGGTCGGTTCCGGCCGCCTGTTCTTCGGCGTCATTCAGGCCGTCATTGTCGCTGTCCTCGTCATTGGGGTTGCTCCCGAAGTCGTATTCCACGCCATCGGGCAGACCGTCCTTGTCCGTATCGACGAGTTCGTCCTTGTCGGACAAGCCATCGTCGTCGGTGTCGTCATCAAACGGATCAGACCCGGAATCGACTTCTTCCCCATCTGAAAGGCCGTCATTGTCGGTATCGGAGTCGATCGGGAGCGTGCCAATGTCGTCCTCTTCCGCGTCGGTCAGGCCGTCGTCATCGGAATCCGCGTCGTTCGGATCGGTGCCTTCGAAATCCTCTTCGCCGTCGGACAGGCCGTCATTGTCGCTGTCGGAATCGTTGGGATCGGAATGGCATCCGTCGAGGGACGCGCCGCCGCCGGATTCGCTTCCTGAACCGGCGTCATCCGCGCCGTCGGACCCGCTTGCCGAACCCGC
>CAZOJS010000096.1:0-3391 GCA_964580175.1 uncultured Anaerolinea sp.
CTCGTAGGCCGACAGGTCGAAGTGGCCATGCCCGCACAGGTTGAACAGGATCACCCGAGCCTCGCCGGCCGCCTTGGCCGCCAGGGCCTCATCGATGGCGACGTTGATCGCGTGGGTCGGTTCGGGTGCCGGCAGGATCCCCTCGGCCCGGGCGAACCGGACGCCGGCCTCGAACGTGGCCCGCTGGTGGGCGGCGCGCGCCTCGATGTAGCCGTGCTCCTTCAGCAACGAGACGATCGGTGACATGCCGTGGTAGCGGAGCCCGCCGGCGTGGATCGGCTCAGGAATGAAGTCGTGGCCGAGCGTGAACATCTTCACGAGCGGCGCCATCTGGGCCGTGTCACCGAAGTCGTAGCGGTAGACGCCCTTGGTCAGCGACGGTGCCGCCTCCGGCTCCACCGCTACGATCCGCGGCTTTGGGCCGCCGCGGAGGCCGCGGCCGAGGAACGGGAACGTGAGCCCGGCGAAGTTCGAGCCGCCACCGGCGCAGCCGATGACGACGTCCGGCTCCTCGCCGGCCATGGCCATCTGCTCGATTGCCTCCTGGCCGATGACCGTCTGGTGGAGGAGGACGAAGTCGAACACGGACCCGAGCGAGTATTTCGTGCCTGGGTGGGTGACGGTGTCCTCGATTGCCTCGCTGATCGCGAGACCCAGCGAGCCGGTGTGGTCCGGCTTGGTCGCGAGGACGCTCCGGCCGTACTGAGTGTCCGGGCTGGGGCTCGCCACGACGGAGGCGCCGTACGTCTCCATGAGGACCCGCCGGTACGGCTTCTGGTCGTAGCTGCTGCGGACCATGTACACCTTGACCTCGAGGCCGAACATCGCGCCGGCGAAGGCCAGGGCGCTGCCCCACTGTCCGGCGCCCGTCTCGGTCGAAAGACGGGTCACGCCCTCTTCCTTGTTGTAGAAGGCCTGGGCCAGCGCGGTGTTGGGCTTGTGGCTGCCCGACGGGCTGCCCCCTTCGTACTTGTAGTAGATGTGCGCGGGGGTATCGAGCGCCTTCTCCAGGCGATGGGCGCGGAAGAGCGGGCTGGGACGGTAGAGGCGATAGGCGTCCCGGACCGGCTCGGGGATTTCGATCTCGCGATCCTGGCTGACGACCTGCTTGATCAGCTCCATCGGGAACAGCGGCGCGAGGTCGGCCGGGCCGATCGGCTGCCCGGTCCCCGGGTGGAGGACGGGCGCCGCGGCCACGGGCATGTCCGCGGCGATGTTGTACCAGGCGCGCGGGATGCGGTCTTCGTCGAGGATGAACTTCGTCCGCTCGGCAGCCATGTCGTGGAACCCTCCCTCATGCCCCGGCCCTCGGGGGATGGAGAGCGTACCAGCCGTCGATCAGGGAATGGGCGCCACGTCCACGAGCGTGCTGCGCAGAATGGGATCGGCGCTCGGCCGGTAGGCGTTGAACACGCCGATGAAGACACTGCCCGAGACCGTTCTCGTGCCGGCGGATCCGATGAGCGTGACGCTGACAAGCCGACCGGAAACGCCGCGGTTGCGCAGATCGAGGGCGATGATCGTGCCGACGTTCGTGCGAGCGTCGTTGGCGAAGTAGCTCGACAGCTGGGCGACGTCGTATGACTTCGACTGCCAGGTCGCGTACGGCGCAGCGGCGTCGTAGCTGACCCCCGACGCGTCCCGGTCAGACGACCCGCGAAGGTAGCTGACGACACCGGCGATCCTGGCGCCCGTGGGGGACACGAACACGTTTTCGTTGTGCTCCGTGGCGCCGCCTGCCGTCGAGCTGAACATTGCGTTGGCAATCGCGCTGCCGCTCATGATGACCTGGCCGGCGGTCGCGGCGATCAGCGCGTCGGCATCCGGATGCTCCTTGCGCACGCCGAGATAGACCTGGGACCGGGTGTCATCGTAGACATCGAACGTGCCCCAGGGGATGAGATGGTTGGCCGCGAACGAACGGGCGACGATCGTCTGGGCGATGCGGGCCTCCGCCGGCCACGACGTCGGCATCTCCGCCGGCACGACGCCCCGAAGATACGACTCGAGGGTCAGCTGATTGATGACATCCAGGCTGAAGCCGGACATCAGCACGCGCAGCGAGCCGCGGTACAGGTCGTAGATAGAAGGCTTGGAATAGAGCTGGATGGTGGTCGTATCGCTGGTCGGGTTGAGCCGGAAGTCGGACGCGATGGGGCCGTCGTAGAGGACTTCGCCCGTGGCTGCTTCGATGAGCGCGCGCCAGCCCGACAGGCTGGTCGGCGGGAAGACGCGGAGCTTCGCGTCGGCCGGGAGCACGAGGTTCACGCCGTCCGCGGCCCAGGTACCGCCGCGGCCGTAGATCGTCAGGGGTGTGCTCGAGCTGGGCACGAAGTTGTCCAGCAGCAGGGCACGGATCTGGGTATCGGCAGAGATGCTGCCGATAGTCGTCCCCTCGTAGTAGTGGGCCAGAATCTCGGGGGCGGCCTGGCCGGCCAGTGCGCGACCACGAGCGCCGTACTGGGATAGGCCGACGCCGTGGCTGTATCCGCGCCCGTAGAACGTCGTGGCGCCGCCGAGGGTCGTGACCCCCGTTGACGCGGCGGTCGCGGGAGCCGTCAGGACGCCGGTCGCCGCGTAGAGGCTCGAGACGCCATACAGCGTCGCCACGGGCTGGCCA
The DNA here is from genome assembly GCA_964580175.1 of uncultured Anaerolinea sp. Classification (GTDB taxonomy): domain Bacteria; phylum Chloroflexota; class Limnocylindria; order Limnocylindrales; family CSP1-4; genus UBA5189. Next base: position 2,621 of record CAZOJS010000096.1, read on the forward strand.
TTGACATGGCTGATGGCGTACCAGCCGGAGCCAGATGTCGCGCTCGGGCACGCGGCGCTCCACGTCCCTCCGGAAACCGTGCCGGAGACAGCCACTTGATCGTTGAAGCCGAGCTTGACCTTGATCGCTGCGCCCGTGGACGCGGCGGCGCGCAGGTTGACGCCCCCGCAGGCCGGCACGAGAACGCTCGCGAGCGAAGGGTCAGGTAGGGCGAGCGGGACCACTGGCCCGGCAACCGCGGGCGGCGCGCTGGGCGGCGCGGGAGTCGGTGTGGGCGTCGGGGGAAGCGTGGGCTCCGCTGTTGGAAGCAGTGTGACCGTCGAGGCCAGGCTGACGTTGCTGGTCGGCGGGGTCGCGGCAGGTACGGCCGGCGCGGGGAGAGCGGGTACGGCGGGCGGGGACGCCGGGCCTGGATTGAGCACACCCGTCGCGGCATAGAGGACCGCTGCGCCAAACAGGACGCTGGCGGGCTGGCCGTTGACGTGGCTGATCCGGTACCAGGTCGAGGCCGCCTTCGCGGTCGGACACCTCGTGCTCCACGAGGCGCCGGTGACGGTCGCGGCCACGGTGACCGAGCTGCCGAGGCCCAAGCTCGCCTTGATCGTGCCGCTGGTGGACGCACTGGTCCTGAGGTTGACGCCCGAGCAGGCAGGTATGTAGGCCGAACCGTCCGGGAGCGACACCGCCGCCGAGGGCTGCGTCGCCGGGGTGGGAGTCGGAAGTGGTGCCGCCGGTGCGACCGGTGCGGCCGGTGCGACCGGTGCGGCCGGT
>CAZOJS010000097.1:0-2603 GCA_964580175.1 uncultured Anaerolinea sp.
CGAGGGGGGTGCTAGGACTTACGTCCTTCATTTCCGTAGAGCATTTTTTTAGAAAAAGCTTTGTGGTACGGAAATGACCGCACCCCCCTCCCGCGCACGTCATCTGCGGCGGAGGAAGAGCTTTAGGGATGGTTCTATATCTTCCGCCACAGAACCTCGATTTGATGCGTTCTTTATTCTACAACCCTTCCGGAAAGAGCGGCTTTGGGAGACAGGCTTATAAACGCCTGTCTTTAATTATAAGCTCTTTCCTTCAGGGCAGTGGCCTCGGTTCCTGGGTCGGCGGGGACTTCCGTGATTTTTTCCACCTCTGCATCAAGCCAAGGGCTAAAAGATAAAGGAAGGACACAAGCGGGTCGTGGGAATCTTTGATCATCTGCTAGCTGACGCTATCAGGCTCGGGGCTCTTGCCCCGAGCCACGACAAGAGCTTTAGGGATTCTTACTCATGGATTTGATTGTGTTGATGAGGTATCCCGCGGAGCGTTTAGGGTTGTCGGGGTTTTTCTCGGAGATTTTATTAGCCGCTTCTTGGACTATTTCCTGCCCGTATTGGTTTTCAAGATCAATAAGGGTTTGGATGGTTTTAAGATTGTTCTCTTCAAAGACTAGGCTCGCTGTTTTGACAGCTCGGTCGAGTTTTTGTTGCCCGTGTTTTTGTTCTAGTATACTCAGTTCTTTCTTTAAGTCTTCGGGGTTGTAGAGTTCTTGAAGGGTGTAGGTGTTGGGTTTTCTTTCGTCAAACTTTAAGCCTTCAAGGTCGCTGTATTGGATATCGAGAAGGTTTAGTTTTCTTAAGGCTTGGTTACCTTCTGAAATAAATGATTCTGAGATGCCGTGGATTTTAGAGAGTTTTTCTCTTGAGATCGAAAACCTGTTTTGAGGTGAGGATTCGGTGTATGAGAGGTTTATGAGATACATGACCTTTGCAGAGAATGGCAGGGTTTTATTCCAGTCGTATCTCCAAAAGGTTGTGGGAATGTCGAGCTTTTGGCTTGAGGCTTCGGGCTTTAGTTTAACTTCTGCGTTTTGGTTGCGGTCGGGTTTTTGGAAAGTGATGAGCTTATATTTTTCATCGAGTTTCTCTAAGGTCTTTGTGATCTGACGCCTGTAGTCTTCTACTGTCATGCGATTCATCCCAAGAGACTTGGCTAGGTTGTCGTATTTAATAGATATCTTTCCTTCTTTGTTACCGTCGTATTCTTTTAATAGATAGAGGTAGGTGTCGAAGGCTCGCTCGTCTGATTGGGAAGCCATTTCAGAGAGCATCTTCTTATTAGAGATAATGTCTTTGGATATAGAGACAGAGGGGGTGAGGATCGCTGGGATGTTTTCTTGGATCTGGATCTTGCTTAGGTCGTTTAAGAGATCTAAAGCAAACTCTTTTGAACGGATGAGGACACTTGTCTCATTGTTGCGGGTTAGAGCGGCCTTGGACCAATTGGTGCTTCCTAGGATTACAGTTTCGCTATCGATGATAATTGTTTTAGAGTGCGTGTAGATGTCGGATGTGTCAAAGAATACGGGGACGTTATTTTTCTTTAAGAGCTCATAGGCTTGTCGGTTTTTGTTGGAGGTGACGGCGTCTTCTGATGATTCAGCTTCAAAGTTAATGTTTTGGTCTAAGATCACTTTAACGGATACTCCCCTGTCTTTGGCTCTTATAAGCGCATTTACGAGTTGATTAGGTTGGGAGTCGGGTTGGTTGGGAATAATAGAGACAAAGTACATCACCATCACGATCGAGGACTTAGAGGCATCGATCTCTTTTAAGGTAGATCCGAAGTATTTTTGGGAGGAAAGGTTTTCGGCTTCGACTTGAAGGGCGAAGGCGTTCGTGCTTAGAAGAAATACTCCAAGACATAAGCTAATTATTCGATTCAACATATCTAAGTATTTTATCTATTAATGTAACTTACTTTCGCGGCTCATCTTCTACTTTAATAGCTATGCTCTTTAGCTTCGGGGACAGTTTCTTGGCTTTTGCGCCGTTGGCTCTATATTCCCATAGATCGTAATCAATGGCTATGGAGTAACAACGCAGAGGTTTTTTGTTATCAAACTTTACCAGAAAACCACCGTCAGCCATAAGCATTCTCCTATTTTTTAAGTTCCAAAGCAGTTAAAACTTCATCGGCTATTGCCATAGCCGTTTGTTTGCTCTTCCAATACCCGCCGTGGGCTTCCTTTTCTTCGATGTGGATGAAGATGAGTTTGAGGTTGGAGAGCATTAAATTACTCCTGGTTCCATATGTAACTCATTCAATTTTCTCTAGTCTTTTTTTAGTTATATATCGAGCTCGAGAGATCGTTCTACAAGTAAATAATGTGTCAAACATGCATTTAACTCGGCCGTTTCTAAAAATATTTCCTGTCCTTATTTTCTTGATAGGTCTTATTGCAGGACCCAGCTTATAGAGAAGGTGTTCTCTCAATTCTTTTGAAGGAATTTCTTTTATGTGCCTGTGCAGGTTCTTTACAACTTCAAAGGATTTAATGTGGTGAATCGATTGAAGCCTTCCGGAATATCGGAAAGCGATATAGTTTGGGGGCTCTTTTGGCCAACCATTTCCACCCATCGGGTGAAAATATTGGTGCCTTTTC
>CAZOJS010000098.1:0-3149 GCA_964580175.1 uncultured Anaerolinea sp.
CGCTCGACGAACTCGGCGAGCAGTTCGTCCCGCGGCGCTCCAGCCAGACCGCCAGCCGGTACCTTTCCGGCTTCGGTGGTCGCTACGTGATCGTCATGCCGTGGGCGCCCGTCACGGTCTGGACACCCGGCGGCATCCTGAACTGACCGGCCGCCGTGGCCTGGTTGTTCGCGTGCCCGTCTCGACCAGGAGGGCGCGGTCCCGGCTGGCTAGCGGGCGCCGACTCCCACGTTCTTGCCCTTCGTGGCGAAGTAGCTCACGCAGTCACCCTGGTTCTTGAAGTGGTGCCCCTGCGTGTCCAGCATCTGGCGCCAATGCCCGTTCTTGCAGTCCGCGAACGCCTTGTTGGTTGCCCCGCCGGCCTTGTCTGTCGCCACATCGACACGGACCCTGTCGAGGGCCGGCCCGGAGGCGCCGGTGGTGGTGCTGGTGAAGGTGAGGGTCGTGAGGACGGCCGTGGCCGTGAACGAGAACGACTTCGTCTTCCACTTCATATCGGTCAACGTCGGCGGGTTGATGGCCCCAACCTCGTAGCTGAAGGCCGTTGGGGCGCCGCCCACGTCGGCCGTCATCGTCCTGGTCCCAACGCCGCCGCCCGGGTTGCCGGACATACGGAACGTCACCTTGTAGGTTGTGCCCACGACCGTGGCAAAGGCCTGCCGGACTGCCCCGGCACTCGAGCCATTCAGGTCGAGGCTGCGGACGCCATCGGCCGCCTGCCAGTACGTGCCGATGTAATCGACGGTTCCGGAGCTCACCGTCCAGCCCGTGATAGAGACGCTATCTACCGCGGATAGCTGGGTGTAGACGCCTGGGCTCGTGCCCGTCTCAAAGCTGCCGTTCACGATAGCGGGGTCGGCGGCCGAGCTGACCCCCGCCAGGGATACCGTCAGGATCGCCGCGGCAGCGGCGCTCCGGATGACCTTGTTCATGCGTCCTCCGAAAGGGGTTGGTCCTCAACGGACCAGCCCGGTACGCGAGGAGCCTCCGCGCGAGACCCCTGATTGCCTTCCCCCGCTGTGTGCCCGCCATTGTGACCCATGCATGGACATTTCGAAAGGAGGTTGTCCACAGATTCCGGTGCACGAACGCACCACCGCCGCGCGGCCAATTGAGGCGCCCGCACAGCGGTCCGCACAGAAAGTCGCAATCGTCGTGCGCGATCAGGACCGGATGGCAAAGACCCGCATCGGCGTGTCGATACCGCGCAGGTGCTGATCCCCGAGATCCTCCAGATCGAGGCGCGTATCGGAGGCTAACCCCGCCGTGGTAGCCGAGAGCAGGATCTGTCCGGGGCCGGCCAGGGCCAGCAGGCGCGATGCCTCGTGGACGGCGATGCCGCTGATGTCCTCCGTGCTCACCGTGATCTCGCCCGTATGAACCGCGGCCCGGACCGCCAGACCGAGGTGCGTCGCGTCGTCTCTCAGGGCAATCGCACAGCGGACCGCCCGGGCCGCCCCATCGAAGATCGCGAGCACCCCGTCCCCGGTCATCTTGATCACCCGACCGCGATAACGTGCGAGGACGTCCCTGGTTCTGGTCTCGTGATTGTTCAGGAGGTCGCTCCACGCTCGGTCGCCGAGACGCTTCGCTGTTCCGGTGGAGTCGACGATATCGGTGAACACGATCGTGGCCAGGACCCGGTCGGACATTGCCAGCGGAGCCAGCCACTGGCGGGCACCCACCCAGCCAATCGTTACCATCGGCTGGTCGCCCACGACCCATGCGTCATGGCCAGGCGGGACGTCGATGACATTGAGCTCGCTTGCCTCGAACTCCGTACCGTCGCTCAGGAGCACATGCATTCGTCCGCTGATCACGATGCCAAGGTGATGGACCTCGCACCACTCGGTGCCGACCACCTGCCGGACATGCGTCGACCAGCGCCAGCCTGGAAGATGGATATCGCGAGCGATGGTGGTCCCACCCTGGCTGATCAGCTCGGACCGGATCATCTCGAGCTCGATCACCTCGTCGGGCTCATCGAAACTACGGACGTACGACCCCACGGCACGACTCCTAGCTAGTGTGACTCCCTACGGCGTCAGTCGGTAGAAACGAAGCATGTCTAGCGCCGGATCGTCGAGGCGATCGACCTTCCGGAACCCCGCTTCGGACCCGAGACCCCGCATCATGTCGGCCCGCATCAGCGTCCCGGTCGCCGCGGTCGGTCGCTCGGTCATCGCCGCCGGCAGGCAGGTGAAGATGCTGAAGCCGTAATAGAAGCGCTCGCTCGCGCCGGCCGGAGCCGTGAAGGAGTCCTCGGTCCTCTCGTCGGCGATCAAGGCGACGCCACCTGGCCTGAGCAGGCGACGGATCGAGGTCAGGACGCCCACCGGTTGGGTCATGTCGTGGATCGCCTCGATCACGACGGCGAGGTCGTACTGGCCTGCCTGGGCCTCCGCGACGTCGAGGGCCTGGAACGTGACCCGATCGCTCACGCCCGCTGCGCCGGCGTTCTCGCGCGCGAGCGCGATCGACGATTCATCGAGATCGAAGCCGTCGACGCGTACGTTCGGGTAGGCGCGTGCGATCGCGATCGCGGCCCAGCCGACACCGCAGGCAACGTCCGCGACGCGCGCCGGCGGTTCCGCCGCGAGTCGCTCATGAATGCCCGGGATCGCAGGCAGCAATTCGGTCCCGAAGGACCCGACGAGCCACGGACGGTTGAAGTCGCCCTGTGCCTCAATCAAGTCGGGGCCGTAGTCGGACCAGGCGACGCCGCCCCCGGTGCGGTACGCGTCCATGAGTTGGGGGAGCACCTTGGCGCAGCCCACGAGTGATCGAGCCATCGGCGCGATCGAGTAGGGGCTGTCGAGGTTCAGGAGTGGCTCGACATGGGCATCCGGGAGGCTGTAGCGCCGCTCATGGGCCGCCGCCGTGACGTCGTCGACGTCGAGGATGTCGGTCGCGGCCTGCTGCTCCAGCCACTCGCGGGCATATCGCGGGTCGATGCCGGCGCGCTGGGCAAGCCCGTCGGCGCTCGCCGGACCACCCTCGCGCAGGGCGCGGTACAGGCCCATCCGGTCGCCGATGTAGACGGACATCAGGTCGAACATCCCGATGCTCGCCTCAAATAGACGCCCCACGAGTGCATCGGCCGTCCTCTCGATGTTGGTGCCTGCTGTCTCGGGATTGATGGTCATCCC
>CAZOJS010000099.1:0-13816 GCA_964580175.1 uncultured Anaerolinea sp.
TCAGTTCTCCGGATGCTCCGGTGGTGGCGATTCGGGTGCGGGACGCCGGTTTCGCTACGTCTGATTGTAATCCCGAGTCAGATTATCGGGATTAGCGCCCGAAGCGTCAATGACGGTTCCCGGCGCAGGTCCATGGAGGCACGCTGAGAGGCCGTCCGACGGTTCCGCTGGCGCGTGTGCGACGATGGCGGGATGACTTCGAGCCCTGGCACGAGGCATCGGTCACGCGATAGGCGTCATCGATGACCAGGTTGGTCAGCGCCGGGATTCTGCTCTTCCGCCGTCGCGCTGCCGGCGGGGTCGAGTTCCTCCTCGCGCACCCCGGCGGCCCGTTCTTCGCGGGCCGCGACCTCGGCCAGTGGACGGTCCCGAAAGGCGAGCTCGGCAACGATGATGAGTTGTTGACTGCCGCCCGCCGGGAGTTCGCCGAGGAGACCGGCCATGCGCTCGGTGACGTTGCGCTGGATCCGGACGCGCCGCCGATCGACCTTGGATTCGTGCTGCAGGCGAGCGGGAAGCGCGTCCACTGCTGGGCGGTCGAGGGGGATCTCGACCCGGAGCTGGCGCTCTCCAATACCTTCGAGATGACCTGGCCGCCGGGCACCGGTCGCACCCAGTCCTTTCCCGAAATCGACCGTGTCGCATGGTTTACGGCGGAGGAAGCACGGCGCCGGGCCAACCCATCGCAGTCGATGTTCATCGATCGTCTCGGCGAGGCGTTGCGCTCAGGCTGACGGGCTCCTGGATCAGGCCGCGCTGAGGATATTGACGACCTGTGGAAGGAGGTGGGCGATTCCGGCGATGGCCGCCGCGGCCACACCGAGGCCGCCCGCGATGATAAGGACCCTAGGCCGATCGAGGCGGCCGGTCGCGAGACGAAGCGCCCACCACGTCGCCGTGACCGCACCGATGAACACCTGTGTCCAGCCCACGAGCACCGGTGGGGAGCTGCAGCCGCACCCTTCCATGGAGAAGTAGAACCCCACGGTGATCGGCAGGAACAACAGCCCGATCCCGGCGATGACCCCGTACAGAATCAGGAAGTTGAACGGCTGCGAATCAGGGCGCGGGAGGCGACGATCAAGCAGGTCGTCGAGCCACGCCACAGTCACCCCGACGAGTGCGACGAGCCCGAGCAACAGCGCCACAATCACCCCGTCGCTGCCGAGGATAAAGAAGTCCGGGTTCCCGCGGTCGACCAGGAAGAACCCACCCAGGGCGACCGCGAGCGGACCAGCGAGGAGCCGGCGGCGCCAACCGAGCCCTGGCAACCACGGCGACATGATCACCCAAATCATGCCGGCGGCGATCCCTCCGAACATGCCCCCGAAGAACACCAGCGCGAGCGTGCCGTTGACGGTGAACGAACCGATCAGTTCGCCGTTCTCCGTGCGCAATCCAGTGGCTTCCGGATTGAGCAGCGCCGCCAGCGTCATCACCACGCGCCCGCCCAGGCCCCCGATGACGATGCCGGCGATGAGGCCGGCAAGCCCTCCGCGGCTGATCTCGCGCAGAATCGTCGACAGTCGAAGGATCATCGCCGTTTCGTGCCTCAGGTCGGACCGGGTGCGGGTGCTCCCGGCAGAACTATATCGCAGGGCGTAGCAGCCTAGGCCGCGGATTCGGCCCCTCCACGGCTGATGCGGCGGCGAACGCCAACTTTGGCGCCATCCACGAGCGAGTAGATCACCGGCACCACGATCAGGGTGAGCATCGTCGAAGAGAGGAGCCCGCCGATGACGACCGTGCCTAGTTCGGCGGCGACGATGGATCCCTCGTTGAACCCGAGTGCCAACGGCATGAGGGCGATGATCGTGGCGACGGCGGTCATGAGGATTGGTCGGACGCGCGTTCGGCCGGCCTGGATCAGTGCCTTCTCCGTGGGCATCCCCTTGTGACGCAACTGCTCAACGAGGTCGAGCAGGACGATGGCGTTGGTCACCACGATGCCGATCAACATCAGGAATCCGATCAGGGCGCTGATTCCGATCGGCCTCCCCGTGATCGCCAGCGCGGGAAACGCCCCGATCGTGGCCAGCGGCAGGCTGAACATGATCACCAGCGGGTCGATGAGTGAGTTGAAGACGAGGACCATCACGACGTAGACGAGGAGAATGGCCACGCCCATGGCCACGAACAGCCCGGCAAACGCCTCGCTCTGCTGGCGGGTGACACCACCGATCGAGACCTCGACGCCTTCGAGCCTGCCGGCCGCCCGCAGGCTGTCCACTTCAGCGGTGACGGCCGCCGAGACGGCCCCCGTGTTCTCACCCTTGATGGTTCCGGTGATCGTCGCGGCATCCTGTCCGGAAACGCGCGTCACGCGAGCCTGGGAGTCGACTTCCTGGACGGTTGCGATCGTGCCGAGCGGTGCCCGGACGGCGACGCCCACCGGCAGATTACGGATCGCCTCGGCCGTGGTCAACGCACCGGCGTCGAGTTGGAGATCTACCTGCACAGGAGCGCCATCGAGTGAAATCCTGCCGATCGGCGACCCCGTCAGGGCAGCCCGAAGCTCCTGACCGATCTGGGCCGTCGTGAGCCCGAGGAGGATCGCCTTGTTTGGGTCCACCTGGACCTGGATCTCCGGGGCGGCACGCACAAGATCGCTCTTAACGTTCACGAGGTCCGGGTCGTCGACGATGGCCGCCAGGATCGCATCCGATGCGTCGCCGATCCGATCCGGGTCGGCGCCCGAAACCACCAGGCTGAGGGTGTTGCCGCCGAAGCCGAAGCTCTGCTCGACCGTGATCGAGTATCCGTCCTTGACGATGGGCGCGAGAACCCCCTTGAGGCGATCCGGCGTGGTCTTGAGATCGGCCGAGTCCACAAGCCGAGTGAGGATGATCGCGCTGTTCTGCGGCCGCCCGGCCGTGGCGGCGGCGAGCGACTGGAATCCGGTATCCCCGGGCCCCGGGATGGTCGCCAGCGTCAGGATGACCTCGTCGTCGGCCTCGAGGAGACGCGCCACGGCGTCGGCTCGCTCGATGACATCCTCCGAGGTGGCCCCGGCGGGCGGCACAACGGAGATCTGGAGGAACTTCTCCGAGCCGGCGTTCAGGAACTGGGTCGGAAGCCCGGCCACGAGGCCACTCGTCACCGCGAAGAGCAGGAACGCCGCGCCGAGCGTGCCCCAACGAGTCAATCGACTTCGCAGCGCAAACCGCAGGACCGGGTCATACAAGCGCTGCCAGATCGTCTCTCGCGGCTCGCCGTCAGCGCCGAGGTCCAGCTTGACGTTGCGCAACAGGGTCAGCGCGAGCACGGGCACGATCGTCAGGGCGACGACCAACGACGCAAGGAGGGCGAACGTGACGGTCAAGGCGAACGGCAGGAAGAACTGGCTGATCAGCCCTCCCACCAGGCCGAGCGGCAGGAAAACGGCAACCGTGGTCAGGGTAGAACTCGTAATCGCGCTGGCCACCTCGCGCGTACCCGACAGGACCGCCGTCAGCATGTCATCGCCACGGCCACGATGCCGGTAGATGTTCTCCAGGACGACGATCGCATCGTCCACGACGCGCCCGATTGCCACCGCCAGGCCACCCAGGGTCATCATGTTGATGCTGATCCCGGTCACGAGCATCAGCGCGAGCGCGGCGACGAGGGACAGCGGAATGCTCACCGCGGCCACGGCCGTGGATCGCAGGTTGAGCAGGAACAGGAAGATCACGATCACGGCGAAGGACGCCCCGAGCCCGCCTTCGCGGAGCAGTCCGTCGCGCGATTCGATGATGAACGAGCTGCTGTCGTAGATCGAGCGAATGTCCAGCTGGCTTCCGAGTCGAGCGTGGAGATCCTCGAGCGTCTTGACGACGTCGCTGGCCACGGCAACCGTGTTGCCGTCGGCCGTCTTGGAGATCTGGATCGAGACGCTCGGTTCACCCCCCGTCCTCGAGAACCCGGTGCTGGCCACCTGAACGACTTCGACGGTCCCCAGGCTCCCCAGCGTCACGGGCATCGGGGTCGACGCGCCTCCCGGAGCCACTGGGAATCCGGATCCGAGCCCGCTGACACCCACGACCAGCGCCCTCAGCTCGTCAACCGAACTGAACGTGTGAAGCGCGGATACGGGGACCGAGGTTCCGTCGATCGAGATCTGCCCGGCCGGGAAGTTGACGTTGTTGGCAGCAAGGACGCCCTGGACCTGCTGCAGGCTGACGCCCGCGGCAGCCATCTTGTCGGCCGACAGGGCGATCCGGACGCGCGGTTCCTGACCGCCGGTCACGCTCACGGAGGCGACACCATCGACGCCCTGGAGTGCCGGAAGCACGTCCGTCCTGACGAGACGGACGACATCATCGAGCGACGCGCCCCCGACGCCTTGAGCGCTGGCGATGATGACCGGCTGCGCGTTGATGTTGAGGACCAGGAGCTTGGACGCGGCCCCGATCGGCAGTTGCACCGCCGCGATGGTCTGGTCGACGGTCGAGCGTGCCTCCTTGAGGTCGGTCCCGAAGACGAACTGGACCGTCACGATGGACAGGCTGTTCGCCGACGTCGACTGCATCGTCTCAAGTCCCGCGGTGGCCCCAACCGCCTGTTCGATCGGCTTCGTCACCTGCTCTGCCACGTCGCTGGCGCCGGCACCTGGATACGTCGTGACGATGGTCATGACCGGAAACTCGACATCCGGAACGAGTTCCTGACGGAGCTGACCCCAGGCCAGGACGCCGGCCGCGAAGACGGCGGCGGCCAGCAGGAGGGTCACGCCACGGGCGCCGAGGGCAAGGTCAGTGAGACGGGTCACGGGGATCCTTTCGATGCGCGTCGTTCCGGCGGGCTCGGGATCAATCTGCCCCGGTCCGGCCGACGCGAGCTTGGCGATGTCGCTTCAGTTGTCGCAGGGATGATACCGGGAAGGTCGTTGGCATCCCGCCGCTACCATCGGGCCGTGCCAAACGCCAATCCCGTTCCCCTTCTCAGTCGCGCCGCCGCACGGCGGTTCCTGGTGCTCCGTCACCTGCTCGCGCCGCCGCGGGCGCTTCCGGCCGAGCCGGAGAGCGTGCTGCGGGTCGTCGATCGCGTGGGGTCCCTCCAGTTCGACCCGTTGGAGATTGCCGGCCGCAATCACGATCTCGTGCTGCTGGCACGCATCCGCGGCTATCGGCGGGAGTGGACGGATCGCTGGCTATACCAGGACCGTGTCCTGTATGAGACCTACAACAAGATGCTCTCGATCGTGCCGACGGCGGAACTGCCCTGGTACCGCCTGACCTGGGACCGAAACCACGCCGAGCACTCGGGTGGTGCCTTCGACGAGCACGCCCCGCTGGTCGAGGAACTCCTTGCCCGCATCCGCGACCGCGGCCCGCTCCTGCCGAGAGACGTTGGGCCGCGGGCGGCGATCGAGTGGTACTGGCGGCCGACGAACCAGGTCCGCGCGATCCTCGAGGCACTGTCCGAGTCCGGGATCCTGGGCATCGCCCGGCGGGAGCGGAACCTCCGGGTCTACGACCTCGTGGAGCGGCTGTTTCCGGCCGAGTTGCTCGCGCACCAGGTCCCCGAGTGGGAACAGCGCCGCCATCGTCTGTTGTCCCGATATCGGGCCGGCGGGCTGCTGGGAACGGGCGGCCAGTCCGAGCTCTGGTATGGCACAGGCCGGAACGCGGCGGAGCGGGGGCTGCTTCGAGCCGAGCTGGTCGAGCGTGGCGAGATCGTGCCCGTGCAGGTTGAGGGATTCAAGGGTGAGCGGTTCGTCGTCGGCGCCGAATGGCCGCTCGTGGCGCAGGCACTGGCCGAAGTTGCCGCGGGAGCGTCGCCCGGCGGCCTGGCTGCAGGAGTCGCCTTCCTGGCGCCGCTCGACCCATTTTGCTGGGACCGCGACCAGCTGCGGCGGCTGTTCGATTTCGACTATGTCTGGGAGGTCTACGTCCCGGCGGCGAAGCGTCGCTGGGGCTATTACGTGCTCCCGATCCTGTCCGGGGATCGACTCGTCGGCCGGATCGAACCGCGGATCGAGCGACGGGCGGGTTCGCTTCGCATCGCCGGACTATGGTGGGAGGATGGGTTCGATCCGCTGGCCGACCCAGCCTTCGCGCCGGCATTCGCCGAGGCGATCGCCGCTCACCGTGACTTCGGCGGCATGGCCCGCATCGCCTTTCCACGGGCTGTGCGCCATCGAGCGTTTCTGACGATCGTCCGCGGGCTTCTCTCCGCTTGATGGCCTTCGTGCTAGCGGCGCGCGTCGGCAGTCCGTGGGACCATGCGCTCCAGCCCAGCGACCCAAGCACGCTCTGGAGGTTCCGACATGGCCGAGACTCGACACGCCAGCGTCACCTGGAGGGGCGACCTCATCTCCGGGGCCGGAACCATCGACTACGTAACGAGCGGCGTCTTCTCACGGATGCCGGTCTCGTGGGCTGCACGAACGAGCGTCCACAACGGCAAGACCTCGCCGGAGGAGCTGCTCGCCGCGGCCCACGCGAGCTGTTTTTCGATGGCTTTCTCGGCGCGTCTCGCCAAGAACGGCACCCCGGCCACGAAGCTTGACGTCAGGGCCGAGGTCACCTTCGACAACGCGAGCGGGGGCTGGAAGGTGACGACCAGCAAGATCACGGTGGTCGGCGATGTGCCGGGCATCGATGCCGCGACGTTCGCGACCATCGCGGACGATGCGCGGGACAACTGCCCGATCTCCGTGGCTCTCAAGGGCAACGTGGAACTATTGGTCGAGGCGTCACTGATCGCCGGGTAACGAGACGGTCCGGGGCCACTGGTTGCCCCAGCGTTGAACGGCTGCCGCATGCTCGAGGGTACGCGATCCGCCTCTATGCGCCGCACGCGAGGCTAACGCGGCGCGCCGCGTGACGCGATCCGCCTTTATGCGCCGCACGCCCGCCACGCACCCGGCACGAGCCACGCGACTCATCTCCGATTGACGGCACGGCGGTCCTCGGGAAGTGCGGCCATATATTCGTCGACGCTGTTCGGCCTGGCCATGACCCGCTCCTTTTTGCGTCTCAGGCAATCGTGAGGATTCGCCGCGGATTGGCGATCGTCAGTTGCTCGATCTCGGCGTCGGACACGCCACGCTCACGCAGCCTGGGCAGGAAGGTCTCCTGCAGGTACGTGTAGCCATTCCCGTCGTAGTGTCGAAGCTGCGAGTTGTGGCAGACGTCCTGGCTCAGCAAGACGCGGTCGGCGTGACCCCTTGACAGTAGTTCCCGAAGCAGGTCGATGATGCGCGGCTCGCCGTGGCGTTCCTGCGCCGTGAAGGACATCCCGAGGAAGTCGAATTCGAGGTTCGCGCCTCGACGGACCAGCTCGAGATAGTGGTCGAGAACGGGATAGGAGTCGGCGTGGCCGATGACGACCCGGCTCAGGTCGGCGCCCTCCGACTCGAAGACGGTCAGCTGCGCAAGTCCGACATCACTCATCACCGCGTGAGTCGTGATCGCCAGGCCCGTCCGCTGTGATGCCCGAGCGGCCGCTCGGTGAACACGTTCCTCCTGCGCTGATAGCCACGGCTTGTCGGTCCCGATCTCCCCGATGATCCCGGGGCGCACAGGCGCAGCGAAGCCCGCGACCGCAAGCCCATCCTCCGCCTCTCGAACGAGCTCGTCGGCGAGGTCTTCGACCGAGCGCCGATCGATCATCGCCTCGGCCGGGTAGTAGGCCTCGCGATACCAGCCGCAACCCATGACCATGTGCAGCCCCGTCGCACGGGCGAGCCGCACCAGCCACCCGGGATCACGACCGACGCCCGGCAGGGTCAGGTCCACCACGGTCGACCCGCCGGCGTCGCGGTAGTGCGCCAGCTCCGAGGTGATCAGCGGTTCGTCGCGGGTGAGCTCCCAGTAGTCCCAACGGTCTGGGATCTGCCAGAGCGTGATGGCGGTGTGCTCGTGCGGCAGCGTGAACCCGAGCGTCGAAGGGTCGACGGGGCCGAGGACAGTCTGAGCGTGGGGCGTGGGAGCGGACGACATCGCGGCCGAGTTTACGCCCCGGATCCGTCCTCCCGCGGCCCGCGGGAGGACGGGATTCACGAAAGGCATCTCGATTCCCTACCATTCGTCGCGTCGACCATGCCGATCGGTGCTCTCGTGCACTGCTCGAGGGAAGGGGATCCTGATGTTCAGTCGCTGGGGTGCCTTCGTCTATCGGCGACGCCGGGCCGTCCTCCTCGTCATGCTCGTGGTCGCCGCTGCCGCGGCGCCGCTCGCGGCCGGTACGGCGGGCCAACTCTCCGCCGGCGGATGGCTGGACGAGGATTCGGAATCGGCGCGCGTTGCACAGCGCCTCGAATCCGAGTTCGGCACGGGCCGGAGCGCCTTCCTCGCCCTCTTTCGCGCCGACGCGCCGGGCGCCGATGCCCGCGGGGCCGACTTCCAGGGCGCGGTCGCGACGACCCTCGCCGAACTCGGTGCTGACAATCGGGTCAGCGCCATCACCGGGTATGCCGAGACGCACGACGATCGGTTCATCAGCACTCTTGGCGACGCTGCCTACGCGGTGATCGGCCTCAATCTGACCGACGACGAGGCGGTTGGCGCAGTCGACGAGCTCGAGGAACTCCTCGCGCCGCCGGCTGGCTACAACGTGAACCTGACAGGTTTCGGCCCAATCCAGCGCGACTCCGTGGCTCTCTCCGAGCAGGACCTGATTCGCGCAGAGACGGTTTCGCTGCCGATCGCGGCCCTCGTCCTGATCCTGGTTTTCGCGTCGGTCGTGGCCGCCGGGATGCCCCTCGTCGTCGCCGGGCTGGCGATCCCGACCTCGCTGGCCGTCATCAACATCGTTGCCCGCCAGACCGAAATGAGCATCTACGTCCTGAACATCGCGACGATGCTCGGTCTGGCCCTCGCGATCGACTATTCGTTGTTCATCACGAGTCGGTTCCGCGAAGAACTCGGGAAGGGCCGGACCGTTGAACAGGCGGTCACGATCACCATCGCCACGGCGGGCAAAGCCGTGGTGTTCTCAGGCATCGCCGTCGCCATCGGGTTGTCCGGGCTCCTGTGGTTCAAGGCCATCGCGCTGAGCTCGATCGGGCTCGGTGGTTCGATCGTCGTCCTGTCCTCGGTGGTCTTCTCGATGACCTTCCTTCCGGCCTTCCTCGGCGTACTCGGCCCGCGGGTCAATGCGCTGTCGGTGAAGGGACTGCTTCGCCGGGTCGGGATCGGGCGAGGCGAGACGGTCCCGCGTGCATCCCGTTGGGAGCGGGTTGCGTATGCCGTCATGCGGCGCCCGATTGCGGTCCTGGTGCCGGTTCTCGCCGTGCTGTTCCTCGCCGGCTCCCCATTCTTCCGCCTCCAGCAGGGCGTCCCTGACGCGAGCATCTTTCCCGCCGGAGTCCCGAGTCGCGACGCCTGGGTTGCCCTGAGGACCGAGTTCCGAGCGGGCGAAACCTCGCCGATCGTGATCCTCGTGGACACGACGGCCGGGGAAACGGACGTGGCGACTATCCAGTCGGTCATGGACTACTCGGCCGAAGTTGCCGGACTCGAGGGCATAGACCGGGTCGAAAGTCCTTTCGCGCTCACCGATCCGAGGACCGGCGTCGCCCTGACGGCGGATGAGGTGGCACAGCTCTACGCGGCTCCGGCCGGTTTCCTCCCTGGACCGCTCGATGCGGCTGTGCAGGAACTCCGGAACGCGTACATCCGAGACGGCGTGGTCCGCCTCGACGCGATCAGTCCCCTGGAGCCGGCCATTCCTTCCGGGGGCGTTGTCGTTCCTCGGGTGCGGGGTCTGGATCCTGGAAGTGGCATCTCCAAGATCGAGGTCGGCGGCGTGGCGGCCGTCTCGGAGGATTTCCTGAACGGCCAGAACGACAGGATGCCGTTTGCGGTGGGCACGACCCTCCTGGCCTCGGCGGTCATCCTGTTCCTGCTGTTCGGATCGCTCACGATCTCGATCAAGGCGGTCGTCATGACACTGCTGTCCCTGTCGGCCAGTTTCGGCGCCCTCGTCTGGATCTTTCAGGACGGCAACCTGCACGAATTCCTGGGCTTCAATCCCGTCGGCTACACCATCGCCGGGAACCCGATCATCATGTTTGCCGTGCTCATCGGTCTCTCGATGGACTATGAAGTTCTCCTCCTCTCGCGCATCCAGGAGTCATACCGACGCACCGGCAACAACACGGCCGCGGTGGCCGAGGGTCTGGCCAAGACGGCAGGAGTGATCACCGGCGCGGCGCTGATCATGGTCGTGGTCTTCGGGGCGTTTGCCCTCGCAGACACCGTGACCATCAAGAGCATCGGCGTCGGCATGGCGATTGCCGTGCTCGTTGATGCGACCATCATCCGGGTGCTCCTGGTGCCGGCCACGATGCGTCTATTGGGCGAGTGGAACTGGTGGGCGCCCGGTATCCTCGGGAGGCTCGCAGATCGACTCGGCTTCAGCCACGTCGACGAGCTGGAAGCTGGCGAGGTCGAGACCGCGCCTGGCAACGCCTGATAGCTTCAATGGGAGGTCTGGGAGAATGACGGTGGACGACGAGCGAGACCCGTCTGTGCAGGCCGGCGGGCGGACGACTGGCCGGTCGACGATGGGCGGGCCGACGATCCACGCCTATGGCTGGCAGTGGGGACCCGACGACGCCCGGCGCCCCGGCTTGCCGTGGATCGGCGTGTTCCTGGTGGTCTTCGGTGCGCTCCTGATCGTCCAGAACGTCCTGCCCGAATACCGCAGCCTGGGCAACACGTCGGTCCTGGCGGCGGGCGCTGCGTTCCTCGTGATCTGGGCAGTCCGGCGCGGCACCGTGGCCCTCTATCTCGGTGCCTTCCTGACGGCCGCCGCCCTGCCAGGAACGATCCGCGGGCTCGGCTACGACCTTGGCGCCGGCTGGGGAACGATGTTCTTCGGGGTTGCCCTGCTGTTCATCGCGATCGTCCGAGCGACGCGCAACGGTGGTTGGGGCTGGCAGGCGCTCGTCGGCGGAGGCCTCGTGCTCCTGGCGTCATCGGAGATCGCCATCCCCGAGGTGTCGAGTCTGATCGTGCCGGCGCTGCTGGTGGTCTTCGGGGTGATCCTGTTGGTGCGCGGGCGCTCGCGCGGCTGACCGGCGGGCCGCCGCTACCTCGGGATGGACATCGACGCGATCGTCACGGCGGCGTCCATGGCCTCTGCGACGACATCGGTAATCGTGACGAGCTCATCGTCGGTCACGACGAATGGCGGGCCGAGCAGAATGGAATCGCCGTCCGTGCCGTCGGCCAGGCCCGTTCCTGGGTAGACCAGGACGCCGCGGCGGCGCGCGTCGAGGACCAGCGCCTCGGTGACCCGGGCGGCTCGCCCGAAGGGGACCTTCGTCTCCCGGTCGGCCACGATCTCGATCCCGACCATCAGGCCGCGCCCGCGGATCTCGCCGAGGTTCGGGTGGTCTCCGAGTCGATCCGCCAGCAGCTGTCGGAGACGCTCGCCTTTGGTGTTGCTTGCCGCAACCAGCGACTCATCCTCGAGGATTCGGAGGACTTCGCGTGCGACCGCGGCGCCGACCACGTGGTGCGAGTAGGTAAACCCGTGGGTGAACGGGCCCGCCCCGAGGACCGTGTCGTGGATCTCCCCGCTTGCGGCCGCGAATCCGAAGGGCCAGTACCCGGACGTGGCACCCTTCGCCGCGACGAGGATGTCCGGCCGCACGCCCCAGTGATCCAGGCCGAACCAGCGTCCGGTCCGGCCGAAGCCGGTCATCACTTCGTCGGCGATCACCAGCACGCCGTGACGCCGGCACACCTCGGTAATCGCCGGCCAGTACCCGTCCGGCGGAACTGCGGCGGCGAGGGTGGCACCGACGATGGGTTCCGCGACGAACGCGGCCACGGTCCCGGGCCCGGCCGCTACGATCGCGTGCTCGAGTTCGTCGGCCAGTTCTTGGGCGTCGCCGAGCGCATTGGAGCCCGGCAGTCCCGCGCGGTATGGATAGGCGGCCGAGACGTGCCGGAATCGCCCAAGCCATCCCTCGTACGGGCGTCGGAGCGGTCTGCGCCCGGACAGGTCGAGGGCGCCCAGCGTATTGCCGTGGTAGCTGGACCAGCGCGCGAACACAATCCAGCGATCCTTCTCTCCGCGCGCCAGGTGATACGCCCGGGCCAGCTTCAGCGCGGTTTCGATGGCCTCCGAGCCGCCGCTCACGGGGTAGAGGCGCGGGTCATCGACGGGCAGGTAGGGTGCGATCGCCGTCGCGTAGTCTTCGATGGACTCGGTCGTGAAGGCGCTCCCATGGGCATAGCTCAGGCGGCCGGCCTGCGTCGCCATCGCATCGGCGATCGACTGCCGGCCGTGGCCAACACCCACGACGATCGCACCCCCGGCGGCGTCGAGATAGGACTTGCCGTCCGCATCCCAGATCGTGCTGCCTTCGGCCCGCACCGCCACGGGCGGCGAGGCATCCACTGAGCGCCGAAAGACGCGGGAAGTCATGGGAACGCGAGTCGGTACGTCAAGCGGAGGACCACCTGTCGATTGTACGGGCGAGGCGGCCCGCCACGAGAGTGGACGACGCGGCGCTGGCGGCGGGCGCCACGGGCGGACGGCGTTCGGCCGCCCGGCCGCGCTGGCCGCGGGCGGCGGGCGCCACGGGCGGACGGGGCCGGGCCGGGCGCCCCGCGACGGCCCCTCGCCGCGTTGGCCGAGTTGAGTCGTTTCGGAGCGCATTCTGGGCGCGACCACGCTGGTCACGCAGCTGAATTCGGCGGATTCGGCCGCGTGTCAAGCACGCTCGTGACCGGGATGATGCGCTGGGCGCATCGGCAGCCGGCGCCACAGCGTCGAGGTTGATTGATCAGGTCCGATGTCGCAGGGACGCAAAGCTAGCTCGGTCCGCGTATCGCGCCGGGGTCCGGCGGCCGTCCAGAACTGTCGGAAGCAGCCAGGCACGGCGTCGGCTTGCCGGATCGATCATCGCGAGACCTCGGACCCCGCGCTCGGGCAGGTCGGCTCTCGCGCCACCAACGAGATCGGCAAGGCCCCGCGCCCGAAGGGCGAAGGCCCGCTCATGGTAGGCACGATGCTCCTGCAGCCGGCGATCTGTCTCCGAGGTCGAGAGCAGCAGCAGGATGCCGGTGGCCCGACGAGGTCGCCAACCCATCGCCGCCGCAGCGGCCCAAGAGGCATCGACATAGCCGCCCAGCTGTCGTTCCACGCCTCCTATGTCCCGCAGTTCGGTCTTCACCTCAACCACGAGCAGGAGCCGCCGCACTGGGTCAATAGCCAGGACATCGATGAATCCTCGCCATCGGCCGGAACCAACTTCTACCTCGGTCGCGACGACGTAGCCGGCTCGCTCGAGGCGGCGAGCCACGGTGCCGACGCAGCGTGCGTGGGCACGATCGCGGACGTCCGGGCTCTCGATTCGAGGCGCAATGAGGCGCAATTCGGGCTCCACACCGAGCGCGCGCAGAACTCGTCCCGCCGTCCGCAGCGACAGATTGGGCATCGTTCCCCGCTCGATCCGGGTGATCCCCGATTGGTGGCAACCGCTCGCCAGAGCCAACCGTCGCTGCGTCCAGCGTCGGTCGATCCGCACGCTCCTCACGGTCGTCCCGACCTGATCCAGAAGGCGGCGAGTGGGAGCATCGAGTTCCGGCATCGCGAGGGCATCTTGGTCTGGGACACTTACCGGGGGATCATCGACACAGCCGACGAGGTGGCCCCGGGCCGACGAGCGGTCCCTGGCCGGCGAGCGGTCCCTGGCCGGCGAGCGGTCCCTGGCCGGCGAGCGGTCCCTGGGAGCGCGGGCCCGGGCGAGGTGGCCCCGGCCGCGTTGAGTCGTTTCGGAGCGCATTCTGGGCTCGACCACGCTCGTCACGCAGCTGGATTCGTCGGATTCGGATGCGTGAGAGGCACGCTCGTGGCCGGGATGATGCGG
>CAZOJS010000100.1:0-4493 GCA_964580175.1 uncultured Anaerolinea sp.
CTGCGCCTCGGACCCGTCGATGAAGCGACGGTACCGATCCGTGACCGGATCGTAGCGATAGGTAATCGTCTCGTATGGGTACAGGATCGTTATCGTCATGCCGAGTGGCCGGGCAAAGACGGACACGGGGTCGCCGAACGACCAGACCGGCGAGAGCGGCCCATCCGTTGCGCCGACCTTGATGGCCATGGCTCGCAGATGGTCCGCGTCCGAGTAGACGTTGTGCGGAGCGGCGCGCTCCGTGATCCGCCACATGTCTGTGCCTTCGAAGCGGAAGCCGTCGGCGTTGTAGACCAGTTGCCCACGTCCCTTGGCCGCGAGGGTGGCCTGAGCCTCGCCGGAGCCGCCGACGTGGACGTACAGGGCCTTCCACTCGGCGGCCCACTCGATGAAGTACTGGCGAGCGCTCCGAACGGGCCCGACTGCCACCGGAAGCGAGTCCTGGAAGATCATCAGGTAGCGGGGAACGCCGCCTTCGGCCGGGGCCTGCCAGACCTGGGCGGCGGCGTTGAAACCGGACTGCGGTCGCGCATCGCGATGGTCGTCGATCATGACGGCGATCGGGTGCTGGAGGGCCGCGGCCTCGAGGACCGGCAGGCCGGTCAGACGCGCGGGTACGAGCACGGGCGTCGGCTCCGGGCTCGCGGTCGGCTCCGGGCTCGCGGTCGGCTGGGCGCTCGGCTCGAGCCGCGGGCCGTCGGTCGCGGACGGCAGCGCAGCGGCGGCGGACGCGGTCGGTGCGCTCGGGCCGACGGCCCCGGCAAGCAATGATCCCGCCCCGACGCCGATCCCGAGGGCGACGACGATGAGTCCTGCAAGGCGGACCGGCCCGATCGGCCGGCGTTCGGGATTCGGAGCCTGATCTGTCATGCTTCCTTCGCCTCTCGGCCTATCCGTCGCACGCGGCGCAGAATAGCCGAGCGAGCTACTCCCGAGCTGTGACGAGGTACTCCCATGGCGACCAAGGACCCCGAAAACGCCCCCGTCGCGCCGAAGCCACCGCGACGTCGCAAGGCAGCTACTGGCGCTCCCTCTGGGGACGCGCCGCCGCCAGCGCCGGTTGTCGACGAGCCCGCGCCGGCCGCAGACGAGGGCGGGACACGGGTCTCACCGGAGATCGAGGACGACGGTGACTGGATCCAGGCCGACGCCGTCGAGGTGCACCAGGGCGCGGTGGGCCGAATCGATGCCGTCGACGTGGCCGTCACGCAGGGCGCAGTCGGGGCGGCCAAGGGCGAGCGCATCTCGATCGAGATGGGCGCCCTCGGCGCGGGCCTCGGCGGTCAGATCAGCGTGTCCCAGGGCTTCGCCGGTACCGTGATCGCTCGTGAAGCCAGGGTCGAGCAGTCAGTCGTCCGGACGCTCATCGCCCAGGAGGTCAATGTGCACCGGCCGTCGGCCGTCATGTTCATGCTCGCCCAGCGCGTTTCCGGCGACGTGAAGGTCCTCCTCGACTGGCGTGGCGCGCTGGCGTTCGGGGCTGCGGTCGGTCTTCTGGCCGGTCTCTTCGGCCGTGGCCGCAACAAGGGCTGAGCACGCCGGTGATTGATCCTTCTGCGCGCGTGCATCCCACGGCCGACCTCGAGGCCGACGTCACGGTGGGCCCCGGGACCAGCATCTGGCACCGCGCCCAGATCCGCGTCGGCGCCCGGATCGGCGGGGAGTGCGTCGTCGGTCGCGACGTCTTCATCGACGAGGGCGTGGAGATCGGCGACCGGGTGAAGATCCAGAATGGGGCCCTCATCTACCACGGGGTCAGCGTCGAGGACGGCGTGTTCATCGGACCCGGCGCGATCCTGACCAACGACCGCTATCCGCGGGCCATCACGATGACCGGTGATCTGGCCCGCGCCGAGGACTGGACCGTGAGCCCGATCGTCCTGCGCCACGGCGCGTCGGTCGGCGCGGGCGCGATCGTGGTCGCCGGCACCGAAGTCGGGCGATTTGCGACGGTCGGCGCGGGCGCAGTCGTGACCCGCAACGTCCCCGCGTACGCCCTTGTCGTGGGATCGCCGGCGCGTCGGATCGGGTGGGTCTGTGCGTGCGGCGTGCGCCTCCAGGGCGCCGACGGCGCCCCTGCCGAGGCCAAGCCGCCGTACTACGCGACGCACCCGGAGCTGCATTGCCCCAGCTGCGGCCGGACCTACCTCTATGTTCCCGATGCGGAGGCATTGGAAGAGCGGCCCCGCCAACAGGACGGAGACCCGAATTGATCCCGATCGCTCGCCCGGATCTTGGCCAGGAGGAAATCGACGCCGTTGCCGACGTCATCCGGTCCGGGATCATCGCCCAGGGGCCGCGGGTGAAGGCCCTCGAGGCAGCCTGGGCGGACTACTGCGGCGTGCGCCAGACCATCGCGATGTCGAATGGGACGCTCGCGCTCATGGCAACCTTCGCCTGTCTCGGGATTGGGCCGGGGGACGAGGTGATCACCGTCTCCCATACCTTCGCGGCCACGGCGAACGCCATCCTGTCCACGGGGGCGACGCCAGTCTTCGTGGATATCGAGCCGGATACCTACCTGATCGACGCCAGGCGGATCGAGGCAGCCATCACGTCGCGGACCCGCGCCATCGTGCCGGTCCATCTGTTCGGACTGGTTGCCGACATGGACATGATCCGGGCGATCGCCGACCGACACGGTCTGCTGGTCATCGAGGATGCCTGCCAGGCGCACGGTGCGACGTATCGCGGGCGCCGAGCCGGCAGCTTCGGGCACGGGATCTTCAGCCTGTACGCGACCAAGAACATGACGACCGGCGAGGGTGGCTTTGTCACGACCGATGACGACGCGCTGGCCGACCGGCTGCGCCTGTACCGGAACCAGGGCATGCGCGCTCGTTATCAGTTCGAGTCGCTCGGCTTCAACTACCGGATGACGGACCTGGGCGCGGCGATCGGACTCGTTCAGCTGGACAAGCTGGACCGCAACACCGCCCGCCGCCAGGCGATCGCCGCAACCTACGACGAAGCCTTCGCCGACCTGCCGGTTCGCACCCCGGTCGTTCCGGACGGGCGGACCCACGTCTACCACCAGTACACGCTCGAGGTGGGACCTGGGCGGGACGAGATCCTCGCCGCGATTCGGGACGGTGGCGTCGGGGCGGATATCTACTACCCGATCCCGGTCCATCGCCAGCCGTACATCCAGGAGCGTGGGCTGCACGCCGATCTGCCGGTAACAGACCTCGCCGCCGAGCGGACGATCGCGCTGCCGATGTTCCCGGGGATGACCACGGACGATCAGGCGACCGTCATCGAGGTCGTCCGCCGCGCCGTGCGGACGATTGCCGGGGTGGGCGCCTCCGCATGACCGCGTTCTGGCACCCAATCGGGGATCGCGAGGTCCGCGTCGGGCTGGCCGGTCTCGGTTCGATGGGCCGCAACCACCTCCGGGTGATCGGCACACGCCCGAACGTCCGACTGGTGGCGGTCGCGGACCCGATCCCCGACCTGCTGGCAGACGCGACGGCCCAGACGGGAGCGGCGGGGTTCTCGGAACCCCTTTCGATGATCGCCGAGGCCGAGCTCGATGCGGTGGTCATCGCCGCCCCCACGACCGCCCACCTCCCGCTCGCCCTGGCGGCAATCGGGCGCGGGATCGCGGTGCTCGTCGAGAAGCCGTTGGCGCCGACCGTCAAAGACGCCCGCGCGATCGTGGATGCCTCGCGGGCCACGGGAGTGCCCGTCCAGGTTGGCCATGTCGAGCGGTTCAATCCCGCGGTGCGCGAACTCGGCAGGCTCCTGCACGACGAACACTGGCTATCCACCGTCTATGCGATCGGGACCCGGCGAGCGGGACCGTTCCCGGCCCGCATTCGTGATGTCGGGGTGACCATCGATCTGGCCACCCACGACGTGGACATCTGCTCCTGGATCGCCGGGGAACGCCCGATCCGTGTCCACGCAGCGACCGCCCAGCGCATCCACGCGGATCACGAGGACCTTCTCTTCGGGCTGCTCCACTTCCCGTCCGGCGTCGTCGCCCAGCTGGACGTCGACTGGCTGACGCCGGCCAAGCGCCGCCAGCTCACGGTCACCGGGGAGGAAGGGATGTTCGAACTCGACTACCTCACCCAGCGCCTGACCTTCACCCGGGCGACGGACACGACGAATCCACGCCTCATCGGTGGGTATGCGCCGACGTTCGAGGGCGAGGTTGCCGAGCTGCCCGTCCCCGCCGGCGAGCCGCTGGCGCTTGAGCACGACGCCTTCCTCCGGGTGGTCCGCGACGGTAGCCGGCCGGAGGTGAATGCCGAGGACGGCATGTGGGCCGTGGGGATCGCCAGCGCGCTGCTCGAAGCAGCCGCACGCCACGAAGTCATCACGCTGGACGGGTTCGTGACCCAGTCCGCGACGGCCTGAGATCCCGGAGCGCCTGATGGAAAAGCCACCGGGATGAGCATCGTCTCGCGACCAGGCGCCGGCGCCAGCCTCCTCGGAGGATCGATCGTCCTGGCGGTCAACGATTGCCGCCACGTACTTCCGCCACG
>CAZOJS010000101.1:0-16495 GCA_964580175.1 uncultured Anaerolinea sp.
AAGCCGAAGCTCCAGTAGATGAAGCTGATCGAGACGGCCCCGATGCTCACGGCAGCGAGATCAATGGCCGAGCCGAAGCGACCCATCACCACGGTGTCCACCACGCCCGTCGTGGCGGTTGCCGCCTGGGCGAGGACGACCGGCCAGGCGAGCGCGAGGACGCGCGAGCGAGTCAACCGTGGCGGGGCGACCATCACGCGCCGTGGTCGATCAGGCGGCGATCCGTCGGCGACGGAGGAGTCCAGTCCGCGGCCCGAGCAGGAGGGCCAGGAGGAACATGGCAGTTTCCACGAGCACGATGAGCGCCGCACTCGCGGTGTTCGTCCAGTAGCTGAGGTACAGGCCGATCAACGGCGCCACGATGCCGATCCCCGCGGCCACCAGGATCAGCCGCGAGAACCGGTTCGTGACCAACTGTGCGGTTGCCGCTGGGGTGACGAGCATCGCCACGACCAGGATGATCCCGACGGCCTGCAGACTGATCACGATGGTCACCGCAATGAGGCCGAGGAACAGGTACTCGAGCTTTGCCACGGGCAGGCCCGAAGCTCCGGCACCCAGTGGGTCGAACGTCGAGTACAGGAGCTCCTTCCAGAGCACGGCCACGACACCAAGGACGACGACCCCCAGGACGGCCAGGGCCACGAGGTCGGTCGCACTGATCCCGAGGATCTCGCCGAACAGGAACCCGAACAGGTCGCCCACGTAGTTCGGGATGGTGCTGAACAGGAAGATGCCGAACGCGAACATGCCCGCGAACAGCACGCCGATCGTGGTGTCCCCGCGGAGTCGCCCGCGGCGCGTGATCCAGCCGATGGCGAGCGACGTGCCGACGGCTGCGATCGTGGCACCGAGGTAGAACGGCGCGCCCAGCATGTAGGCCGCCACGACGCCCGGGAACGCGGCGTGGCTGAGGGCATCACCCATGAACGCGAGCCCGCGCAGGACCATGTACGTTCCGACCACGGCACAGACGAGACCAACGATCGCCGACGCAGCCAGCGCCCGGACGAAGAACTCATAGCCGAGCGGCTCCTGCAGCAGGTTCATGGGCGACGGCTCGTGGAAGCGTCGCCGCCGTCGTGATGGTGGATTTCCCCGCCGGCGGCCTCGTCGTGATGGTGGGCGTCGTCGATGAGCACGGCCCGGTCGCCGACGAACAGGAGGTGGCCACCGTAGGTCCTGAGCAGGACGTCCGTGTCGAGGACGAGGCTGGCATCGCCCTGCGCGATGATCGTCCGATTGACGGCAACGATCGACCGGAAGTGCTCGGCGGCGGAGGCAAGATCGTGGGTGCTGGCGATGACGGTCTTGCCGGCCCTGGCCTCGGTGTCGAGGACGCGCATGAGGTCCTCCTGCGTCGCGGCGTCCACGCCCGTGACCGGCTCGTCCAATAGGTAGAGCTGCGGTTCGCTCGCCAGGGCGCGGGCCAGAAAGACCCGTCGCCGCTGGCCACCGGACAGCGCCCCGATCTGGTCCCGCGCGAACTCGGCCATACCCACCTGGTCGAGGGCCGCAACAACGGCGGCGTGGTCGCGGGCACCCGGCCGCCGAACCGGTCCCAGCCTGGGGTATCGACCCATCATCACGACATCGCCGGCACAGACGGGGAAGCTCCAGTCCACCGACTCGGCCTGCGGTACATAGGCGACGGAACGGGCGTGGGCACCGGGCGCAGCGCCGAGGACCTCGACGGATCCGGACCACGGCTTGAGCAGGCCGGCGATCAACTTGAGGAGCGTGCTTTTGCCGCCCCCGTTGGGCCCGACGACGGCCGTCAGGGCTCCCGCTTCCAGGGCGAGGTCCACGTGCTCCAGAACCGGTCGATCGTCGTAACCGACCGACACATCGGCAAGCCGAATGCTCTGCTCCGCCAGAATCGTCATCGGAGCGCCGCCACGAGCTGCTCGACGTCCCAGCGGATCAGCGCCTCGTAGGACGACACCGGCTCGTCGCCGAGCGTATCCACGTACAGATTCGAGACGACGCGGGCTCCCGTCTCGCGCGCGATCTGGTCAACGAGGGCGGTCGGGAACTGGGCTTCGGAAAAGATCGCCCTGACGCCGGACGCGTTAATCCGATCGATGAGAGCGGCGATCTCACCGGCGCTGGGGTCCTGCCCGGGAGCCTCGACGGCCACGCCCACCACAGTCAGGTCGTAGGCGCGAGCGAAGTACGGCAATGCATCGTGAAACAGTACAAAACGACGATCCTCGGGCGGGATGGCGTCAATCTGCCGGCGCACCCACGCATCGAGCTCCGTGAGGCGCTGAACATAGGTGGCGGTGCTCGACTCGATCTCGGTGGTGTTGTCCGGCGAGACGGCAACAAGAGCCTGAGAAAGGCGCACCGCATACCCGATCCCGTAGCCGACGTCCATCCAGAGGTGCGGATTCTGGGTATCCACCGTTTCGCCTGGGAGGATCGCCACGCCCGGGAGGTCGACCCCAAGCTTGAGGATCGGGGCGCCGTTCCCGACCGCCCGGATCGTCTTCTCCAGCCAGTCGTCCAGGCCCAGCCCGTTCATCACGAGGAGATCCGCCGACGAGACCGCCCGAAGGTCGGCCGGCGTCACCTGGTATGTATGTACGTCGATCCCCTTCGGGACGAGGCTCGTCACCTGGACCCGGTCGCTGCCGACGTGGCGGACCATGTCGGCAAAGACGCTCGATGTGGTGACCACGGCAACTGGACGGCCGTGGGATGGAGTTGCCCCAGCCGACCCGGCCGGCGAGTCGGCGCACCCGGCAAGGCTCAGCACCATCACCGGAAGCAGGAGCAGCCCAGGCAGCGCACGGCGTCGCATCGCCCGACAATACTGAGACTGAGTCGCAGTAAGTGTCAATCAGAGCGGCGAGTGTCATCGGGTGCACTCGCTCCGTTCCCGATACGCGGGTGCCATTCCAAATACCCATAAGGCGAGTACTAGGAGACGCCTGGCCGTCCGCGAAACGGCCGAAGCCGGTCGGACCCGCCCGTTTCAAGCCCTCTGTGAGAGCGGCGCGGGTCAAATCTTGTCTGGGTGGTCGGGCGGTTCGAGGGCCGGACTCGCCTTGTACCCGTGTGGCGAGTATTCGGCGGGGTGCGGGCGGAGGTCGGGCGGGGTGTGGGCCGGGGGTCTCGTGTGGGCCGGGGTCTCGTGTGGGTCGTCTGGCGGGGTCGTGCGATACCCAGGCGACTGCGCAGGCAGCCATCGCTCCGGGCGCACGTACATAGCGACGATGCGACCGAATCGGCGGGTTGCCCCGGCCCCATACCATGGGCCCATGCAACGGCGTCCTCGTCGGCCGAGTACGGCGGCCGGAGCATCGCAGTCAGATGGCGTTGGCAAGTTGGAGAGTTCCGCGCTGACGAGCGACCAGGTTCAGGCGATCAGCCGGTTTCCGGACGAGAATCCGAACCCGGTCCTTCGGATTGGCCTCGATGGTCTTGTGCTGTATGCAAACCCCGCCGCAGCTCCGGTTCTCGAGGCGCTGAACGTCCAGGCCGGCGCGTTCGTCTCGCCCGAGTGGCTCGCCATGGCGCGCGCTGCGGCTGGCGCCGGCACGAACCTCGACGCCGTGGTCGACCACCGAACCTACGCCCTCCGACTGATCGAGATCACGGATCTCGGGTTTCTGAACGTCTACGGAACTGACATCACCGCCCAGCGCGCGATCGTCAAGTTCCCCGACCAGAACCCGAATCCAGTCTTCCGAATCGACTGGGATGCGCGGCTTGTCTATGCGAACGTCGCCAGCACGGACTTGATCGAGGGGCTCGGCAGCCGGATCGGCGGGACGCTCGATCCTGCCTTGTTCGAGCGCCTGGTCGCGGCGGTCCGGGCCGAAGCTCGTGAGTCCATCGAGATCACGAGCCTTCGCCGTGACTACGCCTTGCTGCCCGTCGACGTCCCCGAGTTCGGCTTCATCAATGTCTACGGCACGGACGTCACCGCCAACAACGAGATGCGTCGTCTGCACCGCGAGAACCAGCGCCTGCTGCTGAACATCCTGCCCGAGGCCATCGCGGATCGCCTGCGCGGCGGGGAGACGCTGATCGCCGATCGGTTCGACGATGTGACCCTGCTGTTCGCAGACATCGTCGGTTTCACTGCCATGTCCAGCGCGATGTCGCCGCACGAGCTGGTTTCGGTCCTCAACGAGGTCTTCACGGTCTTCGATGATCTGGTCGAGCGCCACGACCTCGAGAAGGTCAAGACCATCGGTGACGCGTACATGGTCATCGGCGGCCTGCTCGATCAATCCGCCGACCATACGGACAGGGTCGCCAACCTGGCCCTCGATCTATGGGCTCGACTGGAGGCGATCGAGGCAGCATCTCGACTCGGGGTCCGGTTCCGCATCGGGATCAACTGCGGGCCCGTCGTCGCCGGCGTCATCGGGACCAAGAAGTTCATCTACGACGTCTGGGGCGACACGGTCAACCTCGCCGCGCGGATGGAATCGCTTGGGCTGCCGGGCCGGATCCAGGTATCGGGCGCGGTCGAGGAGCGACTTCGCGGTCGCTATCAGCTTGAGGCGCGCGGGCTCATCGACGTCAAGGGCAAGGGCAGCCTGCCGACATGGTTCCTCGTGGGCGGACCGAAGGGCAGTCGCGCCGTCGGAGCCGGGGCGGCGCGACAGGTTGACGGCGGCCGGCGCGGCAAGGCCGTGGGGCCGGCGATCGGAGCCGACGACGGTCGCGGATAGCGCGGCGAGTTCAGCCAACCCGGCCGGGCCGGGGATCATCGCCCTAATCCCCGCCCACAATGAAGCGCCGCGCATCGTTCCAGTGATCCGGGGTGCGTTGCAGCACCTCCCCGTCCTCGTCGTCGACGACGGGTCCGCCGACTCGACGGCGGTCGAGGCGGCTGCCGCTGGAGCCACGGTGCTGTCCCAACATCCGAACCAGGGCAAGGGCGCTGCGCTGCGGGCGGGCTTCGCCCGGGCGATCGCCGATGGTGCGCTTGCAGTCGTGACGCTCGACGCGGACGGCCAACACGATCCTTCCGAGCTGTCGCGGTTCGTGGAGGCGGAGGCGGCGCAGCCGGGCGAGCTCATCGTTGGCAGGCGCGATTTCGGTCGCATGCCCATCGTCCGACGCATGTCCAACTGGCTCGGCACGCTGCTCCTGTCCGCGGCAGTCGGGCATTGGATCCCGGACAACCAGTCCGGGTATCGCCTCGTCGGGCGGCGGCTCATGGCCGCGATGCTCGACAGCCGCGAGGACGGCTTCGCCTTCGAGGTCGAGATGATCGCCGTCTGCCTGCGCGAGGGTTGGCCCATCCGCTGGGTCCCGATCTCCACGATCTACGGCGACGAACGAAGCCACATTCGCCCGCTCCACCACCTGCGGGAGTTCATCGCCGTCGCCTGGCGGGCGCGGAGGATCGTGCGGGCCGCCCGGCGCTGACTGCCACTTCGGGAGCGGTTGCTTCTTCGCGAGCGCTTGCGGACCGGATACCCGTCAGGAGGGTATTAGGCGGTGCCTGGAGACCCTCGAGGGCGCTACTGCCGTCCGCGACCG
The DNA here is from genome assembly GCA_964580175.1 of uncultured Anaerolinea sp. Taxonomy (GTDB): domain Bacteria; phylum Chloroflexota; class Limnocylindria; order Limnocylindrales; family CSP1-4; genus UBA5189. Next base: position 5,509 of record CAZOJS010000101.1, read on the forward strand.
CGCCGTTGTCCGGTCTGGAGCGTGGCGAGAGAGGATCTCGGCTCTCGGGCGGGCCCGCCGGGGGTTGGCGTTCGCCTTGCACCCGCGTGGCGAGTATCCGGCGGCGAGGGCCAGTTCCCCGCCGAGGGCCGGTTCGCCGCGGACCGGTCGCCGACCCGACGCCCGCCGCCGCCGCTGGCCACCCGACCCCCGCGCGATCCGCCCTCAGCCTAGTTTCAGCTGCGGCAGGACTTCCTTGCCGAAGACCTCGATGAACTCGGCCTGGTTGCGCCCGACGTTGTGGAGGTGGACCTCGTCGAAACCCATGTCCAGGTAGTGCTGGATGTGCGCGCGGTGGGCGCCGAGGTCCGAGGTCATCAGGACGCGGTTCTTGAAGTCGTCCGGGCCGACGAGCTTGGCCATCGCGGCGAAGTCCTCTGGGTTCTTGATGTCCTGCTTCGGGAAGGCCATCCCGCCGTTGGGCCATTCGAGCACGGCCTGATCGCGCGCCTCTTCGTCCGTGCGGGCCCACGAAATGTGGATCTGGAGGAGCTTCGGCGAGCCGGACGGGTCCTTGCCGGCTTCGCGGGCACCCTCCTCGTACTTGGCCCAGAGCATGGCGATCTTCTCGTCCGCGGCCCCGACCGTGATGATCCCATCGGCGAACTTGCCAGTGCGCTTGGCATTGACCGGCCCGGCGGTCGCCACGTAGATCGGAACCGGCTGCTCGGGTCGCGTGTACAGCTTGGCGCTCTCGAGGGTGAAGAATTCGCCCTTGTGCTTGACCACGTTGCCGGTGAACAGCTTGTTGATGATCTCGATGCTCTCGAACATCATTGCGCTGCGGACGCCGACTTCCGGCCAGACGCCACCGACGACGTGCTCGTTGAGCGCTTCACCGGCGCCGAGTCCCAGGTAAAACCGCCCCGGAAACATGGCCCCCAGCGTGGCCGCCGCATGAGCGATCACCGCCGGGTGATACCGAAAACCAGGGCAGGTAACAGCCGTCCCGAACGGCAGAGCGGTTCGCGTCCCGAGCGCCCCCATGAACGACCACGCGAACGCGCTCTGGCCCTGCTGCGGGGTCCACGGGTGGAAGTGCTCGCTGACCATGAATCCGGCCGAGAATCCGGCGGCCTCGGCCTGGGCGCACCAGTCGAGCAGGTCCGTTGGGTGGAACTGCTCCAGCATCGCCGCGTAGCCGATCTTTGCCATGACCGAAGGCCTCCTGCTGCCACGCCCGCCCGATCTCGCCGCGCGTACCTGACACATGGTACGAGCCGGCCCGTGTTGCGCCTTCGTGCCACCATGACCGCGACATGGAGATCGAGCTTTTCAGCACACCGGGGCTCGGTGACTCCTCGTATCTCATCTCCAGCGAGGGCGAGGCGGCCATCGTGGATCCGCAGCGCGACGTCTGGCGATTCCTGGCCGTCGCGGAGCAGCGAGGCTGGCGGGTGACGCACGTCCTCGAAACGCATGTCCACAACGACTACGTGTCCGGCGCCCTCGAGCTGCGCGGCGCGACGGGGGCGACGATCGTGGCCCCGTCCGGCGGGCGCTACGAGTTTGCGCACCGCGGTGCCGATGAAGGAACGACCGTCGAGGTCGGTGCGCTCCAGCTCACGGCCATGGCCACCCCCGGGCACACGCCCGAGCATCTGGCCTGGACCTGGCACGCTGACGGCGCCCGCCCGGATGCCGCGCCGGATGGCGTCTTCACGGGCGGATCCCTGCTCATCGGGACGGCGGGGCGGACAGACCTCCTCGGGCCGACGCGGGTGGACGAGTTGACCGCCCTCCAGGGCCACACCCTGCGGCGGCTGGCGGCCCTGCCGGCCGGCGTCCGGATCCTGCCGACCCACGGCTCGGGCAGCTTCTGCAGCGTCGGACCGGCCAGCGGTACGCCGAGCTCGACCGTCGGCGACGAGCTGGCCGGGAATCCGATGCTGCGGAGGATCAACGAGATCGACTTCGGCGACGCCTTGCTCGCTGGGCTCGGGCTCTTTCCGGCGTACTACGCCCAGATGGCCCCGCTCAATCGGGCCGGGCCTCGCATCCTCGGGGCGCCGCCGGTGCCGCCCCAGCTGAGCCCGGAGCCGTTCGCGCGCGCGGCAGCCGGAGGCGCGCGGGTCGTCGACGCGCGAACTCGTCTGGACTTTGCCGCGGGCCACCTTCGTGGCGCGCTGAACATCGAGCTGGACGACGTGTTCGCGGCCTACGTCGGCTGGATCGTTCCGTTCGACGCCCCGCTCCTGCTGGTCCTGCCCGATCCCGTGGCCGAGACCTCCGCTGCGGCGGTGACACAGCTCCTCCGAATCGGATACGAGCACGTGATCGGGATCCTGGCAGGCGGGATCGAGGCCTGGGCCGCGGCCGGGCAGCCGGTCCGGAGCTATCCGACGACGACGATCAGGGCCGTCTTCAAGGAGGCGGCGCTCGGCCGGCAGGCCGATCTGCTCGACGTTCGGCAGCCTGTCGAGTGGGACACCGAGGGAATTATTCCCGGCTCACGAACGATCTTCGTGGCAGACCTTCCAGGTCGCCTCGCGGAGTTGCCGCGCGACCATGAGCTGACGGTGCTCTGCAAGGCCGGCAGCCGGGCCGCGATCGCGGCCAGCATCCTTGACGCGGCGGATATTCCGGTTCGGCTCGTGGCCAAGGGAGGAGCCAGCGGGTGGGCCGATCGTTTTGCCGCCCTCGCCGGCGCAGCGAGTGGCTGATGGCCACAGGCCCAGGGCCTGACGCGGCCGGCCTCGGTCGCCGGCCGTCCGGCGTGGTCGCAGTTCGTACGCTACGGTGTGTCAGATGAGCCACCTGCGACTCGATTTCCCCGATACGCGCCCGGCACGCCGGACGCTGCCGGGCGCGCTGCGCGAACCGCTCCGCCGGTCAATGCTGGTTGGCCTCTCGGCCATGATCGTCGGTGCGTTTCTGCCCTGGATCCATGGGTTCAGGCCCGGGACCGGCTGGTTCGACATCAGCGGCTTCGAGCAATCCGGCGATGGTGGCATCGTGCTCGAGCTGGCCTTGCTCGCTGGCGTGCTCGTCGTGAGCGACAGGGCCTGGGGCAGCCGGATGGCGTTCGTCGTCGCGCTGCCGGCGCTGCTTGGTCTTGGCAGCCTCGGGGTCATGCGTCTTGCGTATGACACCAGCAGTACCTACCTGCGGCTGCTCGCGAATGCCGGTGGCGAGGGCACCTTCCAGTTTGGTTTCTGGCTGGTCGTCGCGGGAGCCACGGTCACTACGGTCGGCGGTGCGGTCGCGCTGTGGCGTGCCCGGGGACGCGTTTCGCTCAGCACCCGCGGGATGGGTTGGGTCCTCGCCGGCGCCGTCGGCGGCGTCACAGGCGGTGTCGGCGGGTTCGTCGTCGGAACACAGATCGCCGGACTCCTGACCAGGAACGCCACGGTCGGCGCGTCGAGCGTCCTGATTGCGCTGGCCTTCGTGCTCGCGTTCCTCGGGACGTATCTCGGCGCCGTGATCGCCGTCCGACTGACCCGAGGCCCGCGCCGGCCGTGATCGGCGGGCAGGCCCGAAGAGGCCGCCCGGCCGCGGCCTTCGCAAACGGTCCGTCCTATCCGGCCAGCGACGCGGATCGCCGGACCGTTCGATTCGTAGGGCTGGACCTTCCGCTTCGAGCCAGCGTGGCGATCCTGGTCATGACCCTCGTGGTCCTGTTCGACTTCACCCGCACCGCCATCCCGCAGGAGATCCAGGCGCTTGGACGGGCCGCCGAGGCGATCCGCTACCAAGCCCTCGAGCGGGTCATCCTGTTCGGCCTGGTTCCAGGCCTCGTCATCGTGTTCGCCTTCCGCGACCGGCTGGGCGCCTACGGACTCGGGCTCGGCGAGTGGCGTTGGGGGCTAGGCCTGGCCTCGATCGGCTGCGCGATCATGACCCCGATCGTCCTCCTGGTCGGGGTCAATCCTCAGTTCAGTGCCTACTACGGCATCTCGGGCGCACCCGTCGGGGACCTCATCGTCACCCACCTCCTCGACCTCGTCCCGTCCGAGTTCCTGATTCGCGGCTTCCTGATGTTTACCCTCATTCGCACGATCGGACCGCTGGGCGTCGTCGTTGCCCAGTTGCCGTTCATCTTCGTACACCTCGGCAAGCCGGAGATCGAGCTGTTTTCGACGCTGTTCGGAGGCATCGTCTTCGGCTGGCTCAACTGGCGGACCGGCTCGATCTGGTGGAGCGCCCTCGGCCATGCCTACATTCTCACCCTCGTCGTCGCCGTGGCCGGCGCAGCCGGGCCGGCGTAGACGGCGGTTCCCGGCGCCGCGCTCGCGGTCGAGCGGTCGAGCGCCCGAGCGCCCCAGGCCCCGCATCAGGCCGGGCTGGTCGATCCATCGACATCCGACGGAGCAGCGCGCAATTGAGGCGAGCGCACGTCGCGCTCGCGGTTGAGCGCCCCAGGCTTCCGCATCAGGCCGGGCTGGTCGATCCATCGACCATCCGACGGAGCAGCGCGCCCCGGACGCGAGCGAACCGGGCCCTTGGGTGCCATCCGGCGCCTCCAGCCGCCGTTTGGTCGATCTGTGCGCCACTCGACGAAGGACCGGGCCTCGGCGGGCGCCATGTTCGTCGCTTGGTCGATCCATCGACCAAGACAATGCTCACGGGGTCCGCAAGTCGGCGTGAGTGTCGGCAAGGCCGCTCGGCGGCGGGTATCCTTCAGGCGGCCCCGAAACCAGGCAGCGCGGCGCAGCCCCGAGCGGCACCGCGCAACTGTGCGGCGGCGGTCGCCACACACCGGATCCAATGCCCAATCATCAGGTGGTGCCCATGAAGATCGGAGTCGCCAGGGAGACCGCGGCCGGCGAACGGCGCGTGGCCCTGGTACCCGAAGCGCTCGGCAAGCTGACCGCGGCCGGGCTGGAAATCATCGTCGAGGCCGGGGCCGGCCTTGGCGCGCTGATCCCGGATTCCGCATACGTGGACGCCGGCGCGACGATCGTCAAGACCGATGATCTCTATGCCAAGGCGGACGTCGTCCTGCGGGTCCAGAAGCCTTCCAAGATGGAGGCACAGCGGCTTCGCTCGGGCCAGGCCGTGATCGGGCTCCTCCAGCCGCTCCTCGATCCCAAGCTCATGGAGACGCTTGCGCAGGCGGGCGTGAGCGCGATCAGCCTCGACGCCATTCCACGGACGCTGTCGCGGGCCCAGACGATGGACGCGCTGTCGTCCCAGGCCAACGTCGGCGGGTACAAGGCGGTCCTTATCGCGGCCAACGCGTTCGGGCGGTACTTCCCACTCCTGACGACGGCGGCGGGGACGGCCAAGCCGGCCAACGTGTTGATCCTGGGGATCGGCGTCGCGGGCCTCCAGGCGATCGGCACGGCGCGCCGACTCGGATCGGTCGTGCAGGCCTATGACGTCCGGCCCGAGACACGGGAACAGGCGGAGTCGCTGGGTGCGAAGTTCGTGACCCTCAAGACCCAGATCGATGCGACCGGCGCGGGCGGCTATGCCCGCGAGCTGACCGCTGAAGAGCGCGAGGCGCAGCAGGCCGAACTCAACGAGGTCATCGGCGGGATGGACATCGTGATCACCACCGCCCAGATCCCGGGCCGAAAGCCTCCGGTCCTCGTGACGGCGGCGGCCGTCAAGCTGATGAAGCCCGGCTCGGTGATCGTGGACATGGCGGCATCCGCCCTCGGCGGCAACTGCGAGCTGTCCAAGGCCGGCGAGGAAGTCCTCACCGACAACCTCGTCACGATCATCGCTCCGGACAACCTGCCGGCCACGATGCCGATCGGCTCCAGTGCGTTCTATGCGCGCAATCTGTCCGCGCTGCTGCTGCAGCTGCTCAAGGACGGCGCGCTCGATCTGGATCCAGCCGATGAGATTGCCGGCCCCGTGACCATCACGCATGGCGGGGAGATCCGCTCCGAGGCGGTCAGAAAGCTGCTGCAGCCGACCGGAGGTACCGCATGAATACCGAACTCCTGGCCGCGCTGACGGTCTTCGTGCTGGCGATTCTGTGTGGCTTCGCGGTCATCAGCAAGGTCCCGGCGACCCTCCATACACCCCTGATGTCCGGCGCCAATTCGATCCATGGGATCGTCCTCGTGGGCTCCATGCTGATCGCCGCCTCGGCGACGGACTTGCTCAGCCAGATCCTGAGCCTCGTCGCCGTCGCCTTCGCCACGATGAATGTCGTCGGCGGTTACGTCGTCACGGACCGGATGCTCCAGATGTTCAAGCGGAAGGCGGTTCCGCCCGCTCCGTCGGCCGCCCCATCATCGGCGACACCAGCTCCGACCGACAAGGCCGGAGCCTGACCGATGGACGGTATCGAGGTTCTCGTCCGGATCGCCTGGCTCCTCGGGGCGGCATCCTTCGTCATCGGCCTGATGCGGATGAACTCGCCGGCCACCGCCCGGAACGGGAATCTGCTGTCGGCCGGCGGCATGGCCGTCGCGATCGGCGGCACGGCCGTCCTGCTCGCGTTCAACGGTGATGTGGCGCCGACCGGCTGGATCATCATTGCCGTGGGCATCGCCATCGGGGGCGGAGCCGGGCTGTACACGGCCCGGACCGTGAAGATGACGGCCATGCCCCAGCTCGTGTCGCTGTTCAATGCGGTCGGCGGCGGCGCCGCCGCGCTCATCGCGATTGACGACTACCTGCGGCTGGCGGGCGAGGGCGCCTCGATCTCGCTCCAGATCAGCATCCCGACCGTGCTCGACATCGTCATCGGCAGCATCACCTTCACCGGTTCGCTGATCGCGTCCGGCAAGCTGATGGGCGTGATCAGCGGCAAGCCGATCATGATCCCGGCTGGGCGGCTGATCACCATCGGCATCGTCCTGATCGCGGCGGCAGGAACGCTCTACCTGTGGAGCGGCGCCATCAGCGTCCCGGTGATGTTCCTGATCCTCGCGGCCGCGCTCATCTTCGGTGTCACCATGGTCCTGCCGATCGGCGGCGCCGACATGCCCGTCGTGATCAGCCTGCTCAACTCGTTCACCGGCACGGCCGTCGCCATGGCCGGCTTCGTCATCGGCAACGACGTCCTGATCATCGCCGGCGCCCTGGTGGGCGCGTCGGGCGCCATCCTGACCAAGCTGATGGCAGACGCCATGAACCGGTCGGTGCTGAGCATCATGATCGGTGGCTTCGGCGGTGGCGAGGGCACCGCCGGCGCGGTGGCCGGCGCCGGAGGCTCGGTGCGGGCCATTGGCGCGGACGATGTCGCCATCCAGCTGGCATACGCGACGTCCGTGATCATCGTCCCGGGCTACGGCCTGGCCGTGGCCCAGGCGCAGCACGGCGTCCGCGAGCTGGCCGAACTGCTGGAGGCCCGTGGCGTGGATGTCAAGTACGCCATCCACCCCGTCGCCGGCCGCATGCCGGGCCATATGAACGTCCTGCTGGCCGAGGCGAACGTCCCGTATCCCCAGCTCAAGGAAATGGACGACATCAATCCGGAATTCGACCGCTGCGACGTTGCCCTCGTGGTGGGCGCCAACGACGTCACCAACCCGGCGGCGCGCAAGCCTGGATCGCCCGTTTCCGGCATGCCGATCCTGGATGTCGACCACGCCCGATCGATCGTCGTGATCAAGCGTTCCATGGGTCGCGGCTATGCCGGCATTGACAACGAGCTGTATGCGAACCCGAAGACCGGCATGCTCTTCGCCGATGCGAAGGCCGGCCTGGCCGACCTCGTAGCCGCCGTGAAGGCGCTCTAGAAGCGGGTCGGGCGGAGCGGGGTCGGGCGGCCCCGGCAGACGTTCGGAGCGGGGTCGGGCGGCCCCGGCAGACGTTCAAATACTCGTGTGGCGAGTGGTAGTTGCAACATCGGCCGAGGTTCGGCGGACCGTTCCGGCTCTCAGATCTGACTCATGCACGAATCGGGCCGAGCGGCACATCAAACCGGCTCCTGACATGGGATCGCCGCGCCTACCACTCACCCCGTGAGTACGCGGCAGGAACCGGTGCACGTCGAGGAGCCCGCGGGTGTCACTGTCGCTACGGTTGCGCACCGGCCATAATCCGGCGATGACCTCCGCAGATTCCCCCAGCCTCGCCCCGAAGCCTGACGGCGACCGGGTCGCCAAACCCTCGACTGCGGAGACTTCGAAACCCGCCGACCCGACCGATGACATCGTTGAGCGGAAGCACACGCTGACGGTCGGGCGGAAGAAGCTCGCCTACACCTCGCGCACCGGGCGGATCGTGCTGCGCGAGGAGGTCGTGGAGGACGGCAAGTCGGCCGGTTTCAAGGCGAAGGCCACCGTCTTCATCACGACCTACACGCTCGACGGCGCCGACAAGAAGAAGCAGCCGGTGACCTTTGCGTTCAACGGCGGTCCGGGCTCGTCGAGCGTCTGGCTCCACCTGGGCCTGCTCGGGCCGCGGCGCGTTCTCTCGGGCGATGTCGACGCGCCGGTTCCGCCGCCGTACGGAATCGCCGACAACGCCGAGAGCCTGCTTGCCCACTCGGATCTCGTGTTCATCGACCCGGTGGCGACGGGTTTCTCGCGAGCCGTGGACGGTGAGAAGCCGGCGGACTATCACGGGTTCACCCGCGACATCGAGTCGGTCGGCGAGGTGATCCGTCTGTGGACCTCGCGCAACGGCCGCTGGCTATCGCCGAAGTTCCTGGCCGGAGAGTCGTACGGGACGCTCCGGGCGGCCGGGCTGGCCGCGTACCTTCAGGATCGCCACGGGATGTACCTGAACGGGATCCTGCTCATCTCGTCCGTGCTCGACCTCGGCACGATTCGGTTCACCGATGGCAACGACGTCCCGTTCGCCCTGTACCTGCCGACCTATGCCGCCGTCGCCCAATACCACGGCAAGCACCCGGGGAGGACGCTCCGCGAGGTCGTCGACGAGGCGGAGGCCTACGCGGCGGGCGAGTACCCGCGGGTGCTCGCGCGGGGGAGCCGCCTGACCGTCGCGGAGCGGCGTGCGGCAATCGCCAAGGTCGCCCGGCTGACCGGACTTCGCCGCGAATACGTGGACCGGGTCAACCTGCGCATCGAGCACGTCCGATTCTTCACCGAGCTGCTTCGCGACCAGGGCCTGTCCGTCGGACGCCTGGACGCCCGCTTCACCGCGCCCGAGCCGGATGGCGGGCGCGAACAGTTCAGCGCCGACGCGTCGTACTCACACATCCAGGGCCCGTACACCGCGGCGCTCAACCAGTACGTCCGCGACGAGCTGGGCTACGAGAGCGACCTGCCGTACGAGATCCTGTCCGGGCCCACGAACGAGAAATGGTCGTACAAGGAGTTCGAGGGCCGCTCGATCTCCGTCGTCGAGCAACTGGGCGCCGCGATGCGGGCCAATCCGCACCTTCGCGTCCACGTCGCCTGCGGTTACTACGACGGGGCCACGCCCCACTACGCCGCCGAGTACGTCGCCGCGCACCTGCCCATTCCAGCCGGCCTGCGCGACAACGTGGAGTTCGCCCACTATCCGGCCGGCCACATGATGTACGTGCATGAGCCGTCACGACTTCGCCAGTCGGCCGATCTCGCAGACTTCATTCGCCGCGCCAGCGCGGGCGAGTAGCCGGTCGGCGGGCCGGCCGCGCTCACGCTCTGATCAGCCTCCGGGCAAACGAGCGTCGGCCTCCGGTTGGGTCACGTCCACGACCTCGGCCCGCAAGGCCCGGACCAGGTCCGCGGCGGCAAGGTGGAGATTCACCCCGAACGCACCTCCGCCGATCGCCACCTGGGGCTCGTCCAAGATCGCGGCGTCTGCGATGACGGGCCAGGATCGTGTCGACCCGAACGGCGTGATCGTGTAGCGGACATAGCCGGTGACGGCCTGCGCCTCGTCCGCGTCGGGGAGGGACATCCGGGTGACTCCGAGGTGGGCGCGCAGCTTCGGCCAGTCGAATCGCCGGCCGGCCGGGACCAGCACGAACAGGTAGTCGTCATCGCCACGACGCACGACGATGGTCCGGAGCAGCGCCCGAAGCGGGATCCCCTGACGCTCGGCGGCCTCCTCGGCCGAACGGGCCGGCTCGATCCGGACCACCCGATGCGGAATTCCGAGTGCCACGATGGCGTCGAGGGCGCGCGTGGAATCCGGCTCGGTCACGGCGACATCGTAGTCGCCGCTAGACTCGGCTCGATGACCGATCCGCCGTCCGGCCCCTTCGCCACCCCACACGTACGCCCCGCCACGACCGTCGAGGCGGCCGACGTACGCGCCATGCACGCCGCCAATCGCGCCGCGTGGGACGAGGCAGCCGAGCGCTACGAGGGCTGGTTCGACGAGGCGGTCGAGCTCATCCGGTCCGGTGGCTCGAACCTCTTCCCCGTCGAGCACGACCTCATCGGCGACCTGCACGGCCGCTGCCGCCGCGCGATCCACCTCCAGTGCGCTGGCGGCCGGGACAGCCTATCGCTGTGGAACCTGGGCGCCGAAGAGGTGATCGGCGTGGATATCAGCCGGCGAATGCTGGAACTGGCCCAGCGGCTGACGGCGGCCACGGGCGCGCCCGCGCGCTGGATCGAATCCGATGTGCTCAACACGCCAAACGACCTCGATGGAACCGCTGATCTCGTCTACACCGGACGGGGCGCGATCATCTGGCTCCACGACCTCGATGGCTGGGCCGCCGTTCTGCGGCGACTTCTCTCCCCGACCGGCCGTCTCGTGATCTTCGACGGGCACCCCGCCGAATGGCTCTTCGATGCCGACGATGAGGGCCGCTGGGCGGCGACGGACTACGACTACTTCGGCGGTCCGGAGGCGTCGAAGGGTTGGGCGCCCGAGTACATCGACCATCTTTCGGTCGCCGAGGACGACCAAAGCTGGAAGTTCGCGCGGGCCTGGACCCTCGGCGAGATCGTGACGGCGCTGCTGGGTGCCGGGCTCAAGCTGGAGCGCGTCAGCGAGCACGCCGTGGACTGGTGGGCGGGCCACCTCGATGTCCGTCCCGAGGAGCGCGGCCGCGTGCCCCTGTCGTTTTCGGTAGTCGCGACCCGCGGCGACTGAGCCTCCGTCGGGTGCGTCAGGCTGGGTCGACGAGCTC
>CAZOJS010000102.1:0-13029 GCA_964580175.1 uncultured Anaerolinea sp.
TGCCCATCGAGATCGGCTGGAGGATCTGGAAGTCAGCCGATCGGACCACCCACCAGCGTCCCTGCTCCGTGTACCAGGTCCGATCGAAGCCGAGGTCCTCCGAATGTCGCCAGGCGATGTCCTGCGCATAGCGGAGCAGCGAACCGGTTCGAATGGAGCCATCGGCACCGGCCTCATCGAACCGGACGCGATACGCGGCGAGATAGCCGTTGTCGATCCCGGCGACCGGCCGATCCTGACGACCGGCGAGGCCGGGATCCAGGCCCGGAGCCAATGTCGACGCGGCGGCGACCTCAACATCCGGCACGGGGGCAAGACCCGTGCGGATCCGCGGAGTCCGGGTCACCCAGTGGCCTCGGCGCGTCGGCCCGCCAGGCGATCCAGCGTTTCGATCGTCACCAGGCGCGTGCCGGTCCGGGGAGCCGTCTGACGGGCCAGTCGCACCTCGCACGATCGTCGGGCGTCGAAGACGACGAGCACCGGCAACAGGCGTTCATCCTCGGCGAGCGCGTGGGCGCGAGCGTCGTCCAGCTGGTGGAGGACATCCGCGGAAATCCCGCGCGCGCCCCACTTGCAGTCGTACGCCTCGGCCGCGGCGGGAGTTTCCACCGTCACGTCATACGGATGGATCTCCGCCGGGACCCCGTCGAACAGGATCCGCCGCTCGCGCCGGAGGACCTCACCGGCCACTCGGCGCGCCAGGAGGCGCTCCGTCAGCGCTTCGACGATCGCGCCGCGCACCTGGCTGCGGACCTGGTCGCCGCGACCGGCCACCTCGAGCGAGGCGCTCAGGATGGCCTCCGAGCGGACCCGATCCGCCGAGCCCGGCTCCGCGGCCGCGCCGCCGAACAGCGCTGGAAAGGCGATCCGCCAACCCTCTGGGTCGTCGGTTTCTCCGTTCATCACGGCCCGCGCCAGGACGCGTTGGGCAGGCGACGCGTCCGTCAGTAGCTCGGCCGCACGCCCGACGAGCGGATCCCCCTGGATGCCCGCATAGACGACGGCACGGGCGTCCTTCGCGGCGTCCTGAAACCTCACCAGGCCGGCTCGCGGAGCGCCACGAGCGTTGCCTGCGGGAGGGTGGACAACCAGTCGATCGCCCGGTGGGGGTCGGCGATCCGGGAGACTTCGTCCACCAGCCGATCGATCGCCGCCTCGAGCGTCGGGTCCGGCGCGACGGTCGCCAGCTCCGCGGCGACGGCTCGCAATCGAGCGACCCAGACCGTCTCGAGGTCGTGGACGTAGGTCCATTCGTCCTCGATCGTCTCGCCGAGTGTGACGAGGCTCGCCATCGCGCCAACGATGCGCTCGATGAGCGCCGGGATTGGGGTCACCCCGACAGCGTACCCTGACCGTCAGGTCGGACGGGACAACCTGCGCAGGGTTCGCGCCACGGGCGAAGGTCGCGGCCGTTCGATTCCGTCCAGCACGCGCTCGGCGCGGACGCGGAGCGCCTCAAGTCGTCGCTGGGCCGTATCGTCCCAGGCCCGTTCGTAGGCAGCGGTCGCCGCGCGTCGAATCAGGCGGGCCTCGTCGCGCCGGCCGGTGTGCTCAAGGGACGCAACGCGTTCCAGGACGGCGCGATACAGCTCGGGCAGCGTGTGCGCGATCGACGTCGTCTCCACGACCAGAAGGGTGGACCCGAACGGCCCACACTGGAATAGGCCGCAGGTCCCAGTCGCGTGCGGCATTCGCCGGTGCGCTAGGCTCCCGGCACGTTGCGATGAACACTGGAGGTTCGTGCGTGGACCTTGGAATACGGGGTCGACGGGCGCTCGTCGGCGGAGCGTCGAGCGGCCTGGGTCGGGCCATCGCTGAGGAGCTGGCGGTGGCGGGCTGCGTGCTGACCCTGACCGCCCGGCGGGGCGCCGTTTTGGCCGAGCTCGCCGCCGACCTCGGGGCACGCCACGGAGTCCAGGTCACCGAGCTTCCGGCCGATTTCGAGGATCCCGCAGCAGCCGCGAAGATCGCCGCGGGTGCGACGGAGGCCATGGGCGGTGTCGATATCCTGGTGCTCAATGCCGGAGGACCGCCGCCGGTCGATCCCGTGGTCACCGATCCTGCCGGGTGGACGCGAGCCTTCCAGCTCCTGGCGATCACGCCGATTGATCTGGCCACCCGACTCCTGCCGGGGATGCGTGAGCGGCGCTGGGGTCGGATCGTCGCCGTCGGCTCGTATGCGGTACGTCAGCCGGTGGACGAGCTGGCCTACTCGAATGCCGGCCGGAGCGCGCTCGTGGCCTGGCTGAAGACCACCTCCCGCGCCGTCGCCGCGGATGGCGTCACGATCAACGGTGCACATCCAGGCCGCCACGCGACAGCCCGCATCGAAGCGCTGGACCGTGCCGCCGCAGAGCGGACCGGCCGAACGGTCGACGATGTCCGAGCGGACCATCTCGCCCGGATTCCGGCCGCGCGCTATGGGGATCCTGCGGAATTCGCCAGCTATGTGGCCTACCTGTGCTCGGAGCGAGCCTCGTACCAGACCGGCACGTTCACCGCGATCGACGGGGGTCTTCTGGCCGGGCTCCCCTGACCCGACGGCGCCGGCCTGGGCGCCAGCGCTGGACGGGTTGCGCCCGGCTCGACGCGTGCCGGATCAGTCGCCCGAATGGCCTCCCGACCGGATCGAGAAGACCGGGAGCGTCCCGGTCGCGGGCATCCAGACCGCCTCGACGCGAGCGATCATCGCGCCGGCGGGACCCCGCTCCAGGTCGGCAAGGAGGCGCTCGAGGGTCGCCCGCTCCCCTTCGGCGACGCAGTGCACCTCCCCGCTACGCTCGTTCGCGACCCAGCCGGTCAACCCGGTTCCCCGGGCCTTCTCCACGACGAACATCCGAAAGCCGACGCCCTGGACGACACCACGGACCGTGGCGTCGAGCCGGACCGCGCTCATCGCCCGTTCGGGGGTGCCCATCGGATGGCGAGCACGTCGAGCACCAGCTCCGGGCCGACGTTGCCGTCCAGCCGCTCGGCAGCCAGATCGAGTCGACGGAGCGCGGAACCGATCGCGGCCTCATCGAGCCGCTTCGCCGTCACGACCAGGTCATCCAGCAGGTCCGTGTCTCGGGCGCCGCGGGGTTCACCCACGACCACCAGGCCCAGGTCTCGGACGGTGGCCCGCCAGATATCGAGGAGCATCAGGGCGGCACGACGACGCTCGGCGGCCGGGACGCGAGCGCCCGGTTCGGAGGTGGCAGCGGCAGGTTCCAGGCCGTCGGCATCTAGATCCGCACCGTTGACTGGTTCCGCGACGGCCGTCGTGGATGTCGGCGCGGTCGTCGCGAGCGCCACGATTCTGCCGGCTCGGGGTGGACGGCCAGATCGGGGCTGCCCCGACGGCGCGCTCATGGCGGCCCGCGCCGCACCCGAATCCAGCTCGCGAATCAGGGCCGCGGCCCTTGCTGCCAGCTCGCGCACGCCCACGAGACGCGCGGCCAGACCGGCCCCGAGCAGATCGAGCAGGGTTCGCGCGATCTCGGCTCGGATGATGACCGCCTGCGGTGCCCGGGCGAACGCGATCGCATGGCCGGGCCGTCCGTCCGTCATCCGCGCGAGGCGGGAGGCGGTGGGTGCGTCGGCGACGCCATGCTCGACGAGAACCGCCTCGACGTCGCGCGGACCCATGGCGCCCAGCCGGATCCGCGCACAGCGCGACCTGATCGTCGGGAGCAGGAGCTCGTCGTCATCCGCACAGAGGATGATCGTCGTCCGGGCCGGCGGTTCCTCGAGCGTCTTCAGGAATGCCGACTGGGCGTCCTCGGACATTCGATGCGCACGTTCCACGATGGCCACGCGCGCGCCACCCTCCACGGGCAGGTAGGCGAGCGCACCCACGAGGTCGCGCACACCACGGTCGTCGCGTCCGCCGATCGGGATGGACCCGCCCGGACCGGTCGGCGCGAGCCGGTGCAGATCTGGGTGGTTGTCGTGCTCGACCATCCGACAGGCTCGACAGTCGCGGCACGGTCGCGCGACGCCGACCGGACCCTGGCACAACAGCGCGGCCGCGATGTCGAGGGCAAGCGTCGTCTTGCCGACGCCCTCCGGGCCGACGAGCAGGACGGCATGGGGCAGGCCGGATCCGAGCATGGCCCGAATCGCGGCCACGGCGACCGGCTGTCCCCGAGTGCGCAGACCGTCCATCCCCAGGTTCAGTCGGCTGGTCCGGCCGCCTTGCGAGTTGCCCGGCGCTTGGGCGTCGGTGCGTCCGCCGCCGCCGACTCGACGGCCGCGGTCACCTTGCGAACGGCGCGTCGCTTCGGGGCGGCCGTCCCGGCGACCGGCTCGGCCGCGACGCCCACTTCGGCTGCCGCAGACTTCCGCATGGCGCGCCGCTTCGGGGCCGGCGCGTCGGCGATCGGGTCGGCCGGAGCAACTGGAGCTTCGGCCTTCCTGGCAGCGGCCGGCTTGCGCGCTGAGCGGCGCTTGGTCGCGGTGTCCGCGGCGGGAGCCTCAACGGCTTCCGGTGCTGAAGCCGCGCGCTGCGCGGGCGCTGCCGGCCTGACGGCCGGACGGCTTCCGAGCTGGGCACGCAGCATCGCCTCGAGCTCCGGCGGAACCTCGCTCCAGGGCTCGTCGGCGTTGCCGGCGCGCGGGGCGGGGCGGGGCATGGGCCGGTCATTACGGAATCGGTCCGGTTCGCGTCCACCGCGCGGGGCAGGCTCGGCAAATCGGGACGGACCGGCGAATCGTGATGGGCCGCCCGACCGTGATGGACTCGCGGACCGACCTCCGCCAAATCGTTCGCGGTCCATCGCGGCGGCATACCCGCCGCGGGCCGGACCGCCGCGCCCACTCGATGGCCCTCCCCGACCGTCGCGTCCGCGACGCTCGGCGATCAGGTACTCGGGGATCGGTGGCTCGTCGAGATCCTCATCATCCAGGATCTGGCCGGAACCGGCCAACGGGGCCGGGGTTCCAATCTGGGAGTCCCAGACGGACCCGAATGCCTGCGCGGCTCGTTTTGCCGGCGCCCGGACGGGTGCCGGGCGCGCAGCGGGCTGATCCTCGACATCCTCGTCGTCGACATCGTCCGGCCCGTCGTCCGGCCCGTCCTGGGCGGCAACGGCTCCGTCCTGGCTGCGCCCGCGTCCTCGCCCACGCCCGCCTCGGCGGCGGCGGCGGCGGCGGGGCTCCTCCTCGCCGTCGAGGGCGGGCTCAGCGGCGACGAGATCTTCTGGCTGGTCGGCTTCCAGGTCCGCGGGCGGAGCTGCAACCGGGCCGGCGGTCACGCTCGCAGCAACCACACTCGAGGCAGCCTTCGACAACTTCTCGCCCGGGAGGGCGACCAGGGTCACCCCGCTCGATGTCAGCGCGGCGATGCCGCCGTCATCGATGCGGGCGGTCCTGGCCCGGCTGCGCGAGCGCGGGGCCACGGCGGGTTCGCGCGATGCCGCAACGGGCTCGCGCTCGGCAACCCGACTCCGTCCACGGCCTCGGCCGCGTCCGGTCCCGGTTCCCTCGCTCTGCTTGTCGGGTACCTCGGTCATCGACAGATCCTCGTCGTCGCTGGCGACCCGGCGGCCGGACCGCGAAGAGTCCTTCTCGACCTTGGCGATTTGGGCAATGTCGGTGAACAGGTCGGCGACATCCATGAGGTCAGACGATGTGTTTCCGCGGAAGCTCAGGACCTCGACCCGGACGCCCTGCTCCTGGACCGCGCGGATGGCCGGCGCGAAGTCGCCATCGCCCGACACCACGATCGCGATGTCCAGATTTCGGGCGGTCTTCATCAGGTCGACGACGAGCTCGATATCGAGGTTCGCCTTGACCTTGCCGTCGCCGTACTTGCGAATGTCCTTGCTGACGACCTTGTAGCCGTGACGACGCAGGAAGTCGTGGAAGTTGCGCTGGTTCTCGTTGTCCGGATCAAGACCCGTGTACGCGTAAGCGCGGACGAGATCCCGGCCGGCCGTAACCGACTTCAGCAACGTGACGTAGTCGATGTCCACGCCGGCGGCCTTGGCCGCATAAAACACGTTCGCCACGTCAACGAAGACGGCGACATTCTTGCCCACGTAGTCTCCTAGTGCTGGTGGCGTGCCGACCCGCGAACCGGGTGGGCCGTCACGATCATCGGGATCGTCGATCGCTTGCGCCAGCCGGCGCGAGCGTCCGTCCCATGTGCGGGCCGAGGTCGATAAATCCTCGTTCCTCCCACCGGGCCCGCTCGGTGGGATCGTCAGGTCGCACGGCCTCGATGGCCGCGCAGCCCTTGTTTGCCGCTGACCGGAGCGCCTCGACCAGGAGGAGCTCGGTCACCTCATCGGCATCTGCCCCCGGAGCGATGGCGATGAGATCGATCGTTCCAACGTACCCGCCGGATCGAACCGAAGGACGGATCGCGAGGACCGCGCCGCCCACGATCTCCCGCCGCCGCTCGGCGACCAGGATGCTCGCGTGTGGGAGGAAAACCAGCTGGCGGAGCATGTCCGCGGCATTCAAGGCAGTACCCGTGGCACGTCCGCCGATCTGGTCGCCGCTGAGCGCGACGAACCGGTCGATATCCGTGATACGGGCTGCTCGGACCGTGTATTCCACGCCGCCGCTGGTACCTCGATCGGATGGCGCCGTCTCGATGCGACCACCTCGGACCAGTGTCGGCCGAGGTCACTTCGATGCTGCAGACCGCGAGAGTTCGAGCCTGTCTCGCTCGCCTGTCATGCGGGTCGCGGCAATCGGTGTTGCAATCGGTGCGCCGTCGCCTATCATACGACATCGCTTCGGCGGCAACCTGCGCGCCGCCCGAACCAGTTCAGATCCGCGACCGTCGCGCACTGTCTCGCGCTCCCGATACAGCTCTTCGGAGCCGGCGTCGGGTGCAATTGAAACGGGCGCACGGACGGGGATCGGGATCGGGTCTCGGATCCGGAACGTGGGTAGACCGACCGGCTGATCGTCTCGGGAGATCCCGAGCGATCCCATTCGAGGAGGAGATTGCATGAAATTCACGAAGTTCGGGGTCCTCGCTGCGACGGCGGCAATCGTGCTGTCCGCGTGCGGTGGCGGGGCCGCAACGGCTGCACCGGTGTCGGATCCGCTCGGCACGGTCGAGATCCCGGCCGGTGAGCCGGTCCATATCGCCTTCTGGGGAGTCCTCTCCGGGGCCGACTCGACCCTGGGTGAAGACTCCAAGCAGGGAGTCCAGATTGCCATCGATGATATGGGTGGCAAGTTCAAGGGCCACGACATCCTTTTCACAACAGAAGACGCCCTGTGCACACCAGAGGGCGGCGCGACCGCCGCGGTCAAGCTGGCAGCCGACAGCACCCTCGTGGGCCTCATCGGCTCGTCCTGCTCGGACGAAGTCGTCGGTGGCATCAAGACCCTCACCGAGGCTGGCCTGACGACGATCTCGGGGTCGAACACCCGCCCGGGCCTGACCGCCCCGGATCGCGACGCGACGTACGCGGGCTACGCCCGAACGGCGCACAACGACTCCTTCCAGGGGAAGGTCGCTGCCGAGTACGCCTACAACGAGCTGGGCGTCAAGAAGGCCGCCACGATTCATGACGGCAGCGGCTACGCAGAGGCCCTGGTCGGCGTCTTCGAGTCCGAGTTCGCGTCGCTCGGTGGCGAGATTGTCGCCTCCGAGGCGATTGCCAAGGGCACGACGGACATGAGCACGACCCTCAAGACCATGTCCGCGGCCGGCCCGGATCTCATCTACATGCCGCTCTTCATCGCAGAGGCCGGCTTCCTCAAGTCCCAGATCCCGTCGACCACCGGTCTTGAGAACGTCAAGACCCTGGGCGCCGACGGCCACTATTCCGCCGACTTCCTCAAGGCCGCCGGCGCCGCCGCCGTCGGTCACCTCCAGACAAGCCCGAACTTCTCGGCCTTCACTGGCGACTACGCCGGCTTCCTCGTGAAGCGAGCGGCGAAGTTCGGCGGCGATCCGCCGAGCGCCTTCCATGCCCAGGCTTATGACGCCACGAACATCCTGTTCGCGGCGCTCGCCAAGGTCACGGTCGAGAATGCCGACGGGTCCCTGTCGGTGCCGAAGGGCGCCCTCCGGGCCGCCGTATTCGCGACCAAGGACTTCGTCGGGTTGACCGGCACCCTCAGCTGCACCCCCACCGGGGACTGCGGCGCGCCGGTCATCGCGGTCTACCAGACCACCCAGGCAGACGTCGACGCGCTCAAGCCGCCGTCGACACCCATCTGGCCGAAGTAGGCCACAGCGTCCTCTCGCGCTGAGAGGAACGATCGATCGTCAGGGATGAGCGGGCGCCGCCCGCTCGTCCCTGATTCCTAACCGTCATCCGACGGAGACAGGCCGATGAACGTCCGGAGACTCGACCGACTGACCGACGTCGCGATTGACGTCTTCATGCTGGCGTTCAAGGCGGCCGTCATCGCCCTGGTCGTAGTCGGATCCTTCCTGACCCTGATCGGCGGCACCTACACCGGGGCCGACTGGCTCGAGCTCGTCGGCGCCGGTCTGACCCAGGGCTCCATCTACGCGATGATCGCCCTCGGCTACACGATGGTCTACGGCATCCTGCGCATGATCAACTTCGCCCACGGCGAGATCTTCATGGCCGGATCGTTCGGTGGCTACTTCGCGATCGTCGCGCTGGCCGGGGCGGGCATGCTGACCGACAACGTGATCGTCAGCCTCATCGCAATCCTCATCGCGATCCTGGTCGCGATGGCCGTATCGGTCACCCTTGCGGTGGGCGTCGAACGGATCGCCTATCGACCGCTGCGGAATGCGCCGACCCTGGTTCCGCTCATCAGTGCGATCGGTGCGTCGCTGTTCCTCCAGTACTCATTCCGTGGATTCTTCGGCTCGGGCATCTATGGCTATCCCACCCCGGCGTTCCTGCAGCAAGAGTCGCCCATCCCGTTCCTCAGCATGCGCTGGGTGGACGTCCTCGTCGTCATCGCGTCCCTCGCCATGATGACCGTCCTGTACCTCTTCGTGATGCGATCCAAGACCGGAACCGCGATCCGAGCGGTCTCAGAGGACAAGGGGACGGCCGCCCTCATGGGGATCGACGCGAACCGCGCGATTGTCCTGACCTTCGTCATCGGCGCGGCGATGGCCGGCGCGGCGGGCGTGCTGTACGGACTGGCGTTCATCCAGGTCACGTTCGCGATGGGCATCTTTCCCGGAATCAAGGCATTCACGGCCGCGGTCCTCGGAGGCATCGGCAACGTCCCCGGCGCCCTGCTCGGCGGCCTCTTCCTGGGCCTGGTCGAGGCGATCGGACCGACGCTCTTCCTGACCGGATTCGGCGTGCCCGCCACGAACCAGTTGAAGGATGCCGTCGCGTTCACCATGCTCGTCCTGATCCTCGTCTTCCGACCATCCGGCCTCCTTGGTGAGCGCGTGGCGAGGAAGCGAGCATGAGCGCGGCGACGCTCCCGACGCCGGGCATGACCGGAGTGACGGCCGCGGATCCCTGGCGCCTGCTGCGACTCGTCCAGATCGGAGTCGCCGGTGGGGCCGTAGCCATTTACCTGTCCCTGGTCGGCATCGTGCCGGTCTTCGCCGTGCGGCCACTCATCATCGGTGTGGTCGAGCTCGGCCAGGCCGCCCTGCTGATCGCGTTCGCCGCGATCGGCTACGTGGCGGCTCGAGATCGGGTCAAGGTGTCCCGCTCCAGAGCGGTCGCCGGCGGCGCGATCGCCGGCGCGATCGCCGGGGCGATGTTGACCGCCCTGATCGCGTTCGGAGCGGTCCTGGACCTGCGGGCGATGTTCCTCAACGCCTCGCCGGTCCTCTACGACCTGCTGAACGACGGCCTCGTGTTGACTGGTGCCTACGTGCCCATCGTCGTCGGCGCCATCACGGGCGGGATCGCCGGGGCCATCCTGGGGCTCCCCCCGAACGTGCGCGTGCCGCTCATCGTGGGCCTGTCATCACTCGTCTTCTTCGGCCTGTTCGCCGGGTTGGTTCGGACGCCGATGCTGGCGACCCCGCTGGCCGGCCTCGCCCGATTCCTGTTCGGGTCCGAGGGTCTGACCGTGGCGGGCGCGACGATCGTGTTCATCCTGAGCATCGCGACCAGCACGATCGTGCGAACGACCAAGCCGGGGCAGCGCGTCGCGGCACTGCCGCCGGCGCAACGACGACTCGTCCTCGGCCCCCTGACGCTGTTGGTCCTGGCAGTGGTGCTGCTGTTCCCGTTGGCCCTCGGTCCGTTCTTCGCCCAGGTCATCGCGATCGTCGCCCTGTTCGTCCTGCTGGGCCTCGGACTGAACATCACGCTCGGACTCGCCGGATTGCTGGATCTGGGCTTCGTCGCCTTCTACGCCGTGGGCGCCTATACCGTTGCGCTGCTGACGTCCACGGCCGAGTACGGAATCGCCGGCTGGTCGTTCTGGCAGGCCGTTCCCTTCGGCGTGCTGCTCGCCATGCTGGTCGCGCTCTTCCTGGGCCTCCCGATCCTGCGTATCCGCGGCGATTACCTCGCCATCGCCACGCTGGGCTTCGGAGAGATCATCCGGATCCTGGCCGGATCGGACCTGCTCAAGCCGTGGCTGGGCGGACCGCGCGGCATCCTCAACATCCCGAAGCCGATCGACGTGCCGCCCACGGACTGGCTGGCCGGGCCCGTGCAGATCTACTACATCGCCCTGGCCTGCGCGGCGGTAGTGGCGTTCGTCGCGTGGCGGTTGCGAGGATCGCGCCTTGGGCGGTCCTGGATGGCGATCCGAGAAGACGAGGACGTTGCCGAGGGGATGGGCGTCAACCTGGTCCAGACGAAGCTGCTCGCCTACATGCTCGGCGGTGCATTCGCCGGTCTGGCCGGCGCCATCTCGGTGGGCCTCGTCGGGTCCATCTTCGCTTCCAGCGTCCAACTCCAGCTCTCGATCAACGTCGCGGCGATCGTGATCGTCGGCGGCATGGGCAGCATCCCCGGCGTCGTCCTCGGCGCGCTCGTCCTGATCGGCCTGCCGGAGCTGTTCCGGGAATTCTCCGACTACCGGCTCCTGTTCTATGGGCTCGCCCTCATGACGATCATGATCCTTCGGCCGGAAGGCCTCCTTCCGTCGCGGGTCAGTCGGCGAGAACTGCACACGGCTGATGAGATTCTGGCCCTGTCGGACGATCAGCTGATCACCGACGCGGAACGGCGTGAGGCGAAGGCGCCATGATCCTGCTGAAGGCCGCCCAGGTCACCAAGCGCTTCGGGGGACTGACCGCCGTCAGCGAGCTTGACTTCGAGCTCGAGGAAGGCTCCATCGCCAGCGTCATCGGCCCGAACGGGGCCGGCAAGACGACGTTCTTCAACTGCCTGACCGGGTTCTTCCACGTCGACGAGGGCACCATCACCTTCGACGGTGCCCCGATCCACGCCCTCCGACCGGATCAGGTCGCCCATTTCGGCATCTCGCGGACGTACCAGAACATCCGCCTGTTCCCGAGCATGACGGCCATCGAGAACATCCTGGTCGGGCAGCACAACTACCTGAACTCAACGTGGCTCGGCGCAATCTTCCGCACTCGGGCCCAGCGTCGCGAGGAGGAAGCCGCTCACGTCGAGGCGCTCCGGCTGCTCGACTTCGTCGGCCTCAAGGACCGCGGCGACAGCCTGGCCGTCAAGCTCCCGTACGGCGATCAGCGCCGCCTGGAGGTGGCTCGTGCCCTGGCCAACAAGCCGCGACTCCTGCTGCTGGACGAGCCGACCGCCGGCATGAACCCGTCGGAGACGCTCCAGATGACCGATTTCTTCCGCAAGCTTCGCGGCGACCTCGGGATCACGGTCCTCCTCATCGAGCACGAGATGCGCGTCGTGATGGACATCTCCGAGAAGATCACCGTGCTCGACTACGGTCGAAAGATCGCCGAGGGGACCCCCAGGGAGATCCAGCGGAATCCGCTGGTTATCGAAGCGTACCTGGGTCGCGAAGGCGCGGCCGAGTCGGGGGCGGTCGAGGCGGCCTCCGACGCACCTGGCGCGGACGCGGAGCCCTCGCCCGAGCCGCACGATGGCCATGGATCGAGGTCCGAGGCATGACGGCGACACCGGTCCTGTCGGTCGTGGACGTCCACACCTTCTACGGCAGCATCCACGCCCTGCGCGGGATCTCCCTCGAGGTCCACCAGGGTGAGATCGTGGCCCTGATCGGGGGCAACGGCGCGGGCAAGAGCACCACGCTCAATTCGATCAGCGGATTGGTCCGTCCGCGAAGCGGTCAGATCATCCTGAACGGCGAAGACCTGGGCAAGTTCAAGCCGCACGAGATCATGATCAAGGGCGTCGTCCAGGTCCCCGAGGGTCGCCGAATCTTCGCCCGGCTCACCGTGACCGAGAACCTCAAGATGGGCGCGTTCGTTGTTTCGGACAAGGCGATCGTGGCGCAGCGCACGGAAGAGGCGTTCGCCCTGTTCCCCCGTCTCAAGCAACGGGAAAATCAGGTCGCGGGCACGTTGAGCGGCGGAGAGCAACAGATGCTGGCCATGAGCCGCGGGTTGATGTCGGATCCCAAGGTCCTCCTCCTCGACGAGCCGTCGATGGGTCTGGCGCCGCTTCTGGTGGACCAGATCTTCGAGACGATCAGCGAGTTGCATGCCCGGGGGACGACCATCCTGCTGGTGGAACAGAACGCCCGCAAGGCCCTGGCGATCGCCGACCGGGGGTACGTCATCGAGACCGGCCAGATCGTCCTGGCCGATCGCGCCGAGAACCTTCGCGACAACGAGATGGTGCAGAAGGCGTACCTCGGCATCGACTGAATGAGCCTACGGTGCCGCCGCTACGGAGCCGCCTCTACGGTTCCGCCGCTACCGGACCCGGCCACGAGAATTCCAGCGGCTGATCCGCGCTGAGATCGCCGATCCGAAGCACCGCTACCCCGCTGACCGTGTCGTGGATCGTCACCGATGCGCTCCAGTCCGCCGGGCCGCCGCTGGCGGTCACCAGCGGACGTCCAAGCGCCGCGAGCCAGCGCCCGTTTCCGAAAACCGTCACCGACCGGTATGAGGCGCGGGCTGGCCAGCGCTCGAGCAGCCGGAGTGTCTCCGCATCAAAGACGAGGATCCCGGAGCTGGCCCCGGTGACCGAACCGGTG
>CAZOJS010000103.1:0-2627 GCA_964580175.1 uncultured Anaerolinea sp.
TCGCGGACCCGCAGCACCCCTACACGCAGGCCTTGATGTCGGCGATCCCGATCCCGGATCCTGCGCTTCGACGGACGCGGGTCATCCTGGCAGGTGCTGTTCCCTCACCCCTAAACCCGCCATCGGGATGCCGCTTCCACCCACGCTGCCCCCTGCGCGCCCAACTCGGCGAGCCGGAGATCTGCGCCACGGACCAGCCGGAGTTGATCGGCCGCAGCGACCAGTCGGACGGCGAGCATCTCGCGGCCTGCCACTTCGTCGATGCCCGCGCCGCAGCTGGCGGCGACCCCGAAGGCGTGCCGTCCGCGTCCTGAGATGGCCCGGCCATGCTGACCGCGGGCGTGAGGCCGCCGCCGGACACCTCGTCCCACGCCGCCGTGAGACTCGGGTCGGGCCGCCCTGCACCTCGGGCTGGTTCGCGGATCGACCGTCCGATGAACCTTACGCCGGCTCATCCTCCGTCCGGCACCGAATGGGGCACGGCAGGCTCCCTTCTTCGTCGAATCGGCGTATCGGTCGACCATTGAGCGGCGGAAGCGTCGGATCGATCCCGTCAGGACGCGCTGCTTCGTCGGATGGTCGATGGCTGGACCAGGCGATCCGGATCCCCGACGCCCCGGATGACCCGCCGCAGCGAGTCATCGGACGGCGAGCATCTTGCAGCCTGCCACTTCGCGACATCGTCGACGACGCGCGTGACTAGCGGAGCAGCTGCCGCTTCATGAAGACCGCCTGGTCGGCGAGGTCACCGAGGTCCGGGCTGATCGCGACGTACGCCTTGTTGCCGTCGAAGAATATCGTGAGACCCGTCTGGAGGCCCTCGGCATCCCCGGCGTGGAGAGCGTCGCGGACCTGGGTGGCTCCCTCGATCATCGTTGCGTAGGCGACCGCAAGGCGATCACCCACCGACTTCGTGAAGGCGTACGCCTGCAGGCGCGGAACGTTCTTCTGGTTCTCGGTCAGGAACTCCAGGGCGCCAGTCATGACCGTGAGGATCCGCTGGGGGTCCTCCGAGCCGACGGCCGCGACGACGTCCATCGCAACCTTGGTGAAGTCGTTGTCGGCGGCGCCCAGGGCGATCGCCGCCTCGACCGTGTTCGTCGGCCATGTTGTCGGCTTCGGCCTGGGAGTGCCGGACGCGTCAGGGTCGGGCGTCCCGGTGGCCGACGCGGTGGTGGGCGGCGCGGTGCCACCACCCGGACTGCAGGCCGTGGCCAGGGCCGCGACGGACGCCATGAGCATGGCGACGGCGAAAACGATGCGCATGGGACCGCGCAGGACCGAGGGGCCTGCCCGCGGCGCGCGCTGCGTCGCGGTCATCCGGCGGCAGCCGTCTCCTGCACGACCGTCTCGTTGATCTGCTCGGCGAAGTGACAAGCGGTACGGTGCCCGGTGTCGTCGATGACCCGAAGCATCGGCTCCGTCGTGACGCACTCCTCGGGATTGTCGAGTCGCTCTCGCAGCCAGCAGCGCGTGTGGAACCGGCAGCCCGACGGCGGCGCGGCGGGCGACGGGACGTCGCCCTTGAGGACCAGGCGCTTGCTCCGCTTTCGCGGGTCCGGATTGGGAATGGCCGACAGGAGCGCCACCGTGTACGGGTGGCGCGGGTTGCTGTAGAGCTCCTCGACGGTGCCGATCTCGGCGAGCTTCCCGAGGTACATGACCCCGATCCGGTCGCTGAAGTACTCCACTACGGACAGGTTGTGGCTGATGAACAGGTAGGTCAGGTTGAAGTCGCGCTTGAGGTCAAGGAGCAGGTTGAGCACCTGGCTCTGGATGGACACGTCGAGCGCCGAGACGGGTTCGTCGCACACGATGAAGTCCGGCCGCAGGGCGAGCGCCCGGGCGATCCCGATCCGCTGGCGCTGGCCGCCCGAGAACTCGTGCGGATAGCGCCGCGTGTAGTCGCGTCGGAGCCCGACGATCTCGAGAGAGTCCTCGACCCGCTTGTCCCGTTCGGCTCGATTGGTGATGCCCTGGGCGTGGAGACCCTCGCCGATGATGTCGAGAACGGGCATCCGCGGGTTCAGGGACCCGAACGGGTCCTGGAAGATGATCTGCATCTTCCGGCGAAGCGGGCGCATGTCGTCAGGGTCCACATCGTCCAGCTCGTAGCCGTTGAAGATCACCCGCCCGGCCGTCGGCGGGGTCAACTGGAGCAGGGTCCGGCCGAGCGTCGTCTTGCCGCAGCCGGATTCACCGACCAGCGCGAAGACTTCACCGGGGTAGACATCGAAGTCAACGCCATCGACGGCGTAGATGGTGCCGATCTGGCGCCGCAGCAGGCCGCCCATGATCGGGAAGTGCTTCTTCAGCCCGCGGACCGAGACGAGCGGCCCGGCATCCTCGGGCCGCGCTGCCACCGCCGTGGGTGCCTCGCGGGTCGCGCCCGCCTCGACCACGAGTTCGCCGATCTTGACTTCCTCCTCGAGCGTCGCAGCGGTCGTGATCGCGGGACCCCCGGAGCCACGGAGCTCGGTGAACCAGCGACGGCTGCTTGAGAGCGACTTGGTCAGCGGCACTCCAAGCCCGACGAGAATCAGCCCGAGGACGGTGATCCCAAAAGCGAGGTTGCCGTTCCCGCCTTCTGCGGATATCACCCCGGCGATGAGGGCCGCTCCGAGGCC
>CAZOJS010000104.1:0-25579 GCA_964580175.1 uncultured Anaerolinea sp.
GCGACCTCGATGAACTCGTGGATCGCGTGCGACAGCAGACCGGCCGCGATGAACACGAGGGCAATCCCGGTCCAGCGGAAGAACTTGCGCAGGTCGACGGCGCGACTGCCTCGGTAGAAGCCCCAGCCGATGAGGGCGGCAACACCGAGCCCGAGGACGGCTCCTGCGGCCACGCTGCCGGCCGACGCGGTCAGGGATGTCGCCTGACCGGCGAGGAAGAGGGCAGTCTCGACGCCCTCGCGAATGACCGCAGTGAAGGCCAGGACGGCGAGTCCGATGGCCGTTCCCTCTCCAAGCGTCCGGTCCACGGCTGCCTGCAGCTCGCCCTTGAGACTCGCCGCCTGCCGGCGCATCCAGAAGAGCATCCAGGTGACGACAACCGCGGCGAGCAACATGGTGGAGCCTTCGAAGATCTGCTCGTAGGGCTCCTCGAGCGCACCAACCGTGAGGAACAGTGCACCGCCGATGGCAACGCTGACGGCGATGGCAGCCACCGTGCCGAACCAGACCTTGGCGGCGTGGTGTCCGTTTCCGGTCCGGGTGAGGTACGCGAGGACGATGGCCACGATCAGGGCGGCTTCAACACCTTCCCGGAGACCGATGAGCGCGCCGCTGATCAATGCGCCGAGATCCAACGTTGAAGCTCCCAGGGTTCGGCGCCTGCCCAGGCTCAGGGGCGGGCTCGGCGCCGTTAAATCCTAGCCAAGCACTCAGAATTGTGCAAGCGCCCTTGTCATTGGGCGACAGGGTGCCTTACCACGCCGATGGAAAGGCGCGCCGGCGGCGGACGAGATCGATTCGAGCGCTTCCTCAGCTTGCGCGCGGGTCCGCCTTGTCCGGATCGATGCCGAGCTCGGCGATCGCGGCAGCGGCCTCGTCGCCGGTGATGGCGCCGTCGCGGGCCAGTGCGGACATCGCCGCGGCGGCCACGTGGGGCGCATCGATCTCGAAGTAGGACCGCAGCGCCTCCCGAGTGTCACTGCGCCCGAAGCCGTCCGTGCCGAGGGTCACGAACGTCGCCGCCACCCAGGGCTCAATGCCCTGCGGGATCGTGGCCATCCAGTCAGACGCGGCGACGATCGGCCCGCCCTCCGGGCCGAGGACCCTGGCGACGTATGGGATACGGGGCTGCGCTGCCGGATGGAGACGGTTCCAGCGATCCACATCCAGGGCCTCGCGCCGAAGCAGCGGGAAGGACGGCGCGGAGAAGACCTCGGCCGCGACGCCGAACTTCTCGGCGAGCAGAGCCTGTGCCGCGATCACGGTCTGGAGGATCGCCCCGGAGCCAACCAATCGAACCCTCCTGGCCCCGCGCTTGAGCTTGGGCGCCGCGGCAAACCGGTAGATGCCGCGGAGCAGTCCCTCATCGATGCCCTCGGGCTTGGGTGCCTGCGCGTAGTTGTCGTTGTAGAGCGTGATGTAGTAGAAGACGTCCTCGCCCTGCCCGTACATCCGCTCGATACCGTCGCGAACGATGGCCGCCAGCTCATAGGCAAACGCAGGGTCGTACTGGCGAACGTTCGGCACCGTCGCGGCGAGCACATGGCTGTGCCCGTCGTTGTGCTGCAGGCCCTCGCCGGCGAGCGTCGTCCGACCGGCGGTCGCTCCCATCAGGAAGCCGCGACCCCGGGCGTCACCGAGCGCCCAGATCTGATCGCCTGTCCGCTGGAAGCCGAACATCGAGTAGAAGATGTAGAACGGGATCGTCGGGTGTCCGTGGGTCGCATAGGACGTTGCGGCGGCGGTGAAGCTGGCCATCGAGCCGGCCTCGGTGATCCCCTCTTCGAGGACCTGTCCGTCGTTGGCCTCTCGGTATTTCATGACGAGTTCGGAGTCGACCGGGTCGTAGCGCTGTCCGCCGGCGGCATAGATCCCGACCTCGTTGAAGAGCGGATCCAGGCCGAACGTTCGTGCCTCGTCGGGGATGATCGGGACGATCCGTGGGCCGAGGTCCGGGTCTCGAATGAGGTTGCGCAGCAGTCGCGCGAACACCATGGTCGTCGACACGGCCGTCGGGCTGCCGGCGGCGAATTCGGCGTCGAAGGTCGGCTTTGGCGCAGGCAGCGGCGCGGACCGAACCACCCGTTTGGGAAGATCCCCGCCGAGGGCCCGGCGTCGTTCGTGGAGGTACTCGACCTCTTCGGAATCGGGCCCCGGGTGGTAGTACGGGGCGTCCTTGATCTGACTGTCCGGGATGGGAAGCTCGAGCCGATCGCGGAAGGTCCTGAGCTCCGCCTCGGACAACTTCTTGGCCTGATGGGTGATGTTCCGGGCCTCGACGCCGGGTCCGAGCGTCCAGCCCTTGACCGTCTTGGCCAGGATCACCGTCGGCACGCCGCGATGCTCGGTTGCCGCCTTGTAGGCCGCGTAGACCTTGTGATAGTCGTGGCCACCGCGCCGCAGCTTGGCCAGGTCATCGTCGCTCAGATGATCGACGAGCTTGCCGAGCCTCGGGTCCGGTCCGAAGAAGTGCTCCCGGATGTAGGCGCCACCTGCGACCGAGTACTTCTGGAACTCGCCATCCACGGTCGTATTCATCTTCTCGACCAGTACGCCGTCCACGTCCCGCGCAAGGAGGTCATCCCATTCGCGACCCCAGACGACCTTGATGACGTTCCAGCCGGAGCCGCGGAAGACCGCCTCGAGCTCCTGGATGATCTTGCCGTTGCCGCGAACGGGGCCGTCGAGCCGCTGCAGGTTGCAGTTGACGACGTAGGTGAGGTTGTCGAGGCCCTCGCGCGCCGCGAGATCCAGTGCGCCAAGGGCCTCGGGCTCATCGGTCTCGCCGTCGCCGAGGAATGCCCAGACGCGGGATCTCGAGGTGTCGAGCAGGCCCCGGTTCTCGAGGTAGCGGTTGAAGCGAGCCTGGTAGATCGCGCTGATCGGCCCGATGCCCATGGAGACGGTCGGGAATTCCCAGAAGTCCGGCATGAGGCGGGGGTGTGGGTAGGACGACAGCCCGTCCTGGGGCGGCGTCTCGCGGCGGAAGTGGTCCAGCTGCGCTTCGCTGATCCGGCCTTCGAGGTAGGCCCGCGCGTAGATCCCGGGCGCCGCGTGACCCTGGTAGAAGATCTGGTCGCCGCTGCCCTCGCCGTCCTTGCCCCGGAAAAAGTGGTTGAACCCGACTTCATACAGCGTGGCCGCGGAGGCGTAGGTCGCGAGGTGGCCGCCGATGCCAGAAAACTTCGAGTTGGCCCGGAGGACCATGACCACGGCGTTCCAACGGATCAGCCGTCGAATACGGCGCTCGAGGCCCTCATCGCCGGGGAAGAACGGTTCCTGCTCGGGGCTGATCGTGTTGATATAGCGGGTGTTCGTGAGCGGCGGCAGGCCGACCTGCAGCTGGCGCGCCCGCTTGAGGAGCTTGAACAGCAGGAAGCGTGCTCGCGTCTCGCCTTCTTCCTTGACCACCTGATCGAGCGATTCGATCCACTCGGTGGTTTCGGTGCTGTCGAGGTCCGGCAGTTGATGCTTGAACTCGTCGATGTACATGCGCTCGAAAGGGTAGCCCATGCCGCTCCCGGGCGCCCTGCCACGAACGGGTTGCCGCCGCATTGCGGAAGGGTGACGAACGTCGCGTCGGTGCCCTGTGCTAGCGTCGCCGCATGCACCGATTCGACCCGCAAACGGCCCTCATCGTCGTCGACCTGCAGAACGATTTCGCCGATCCGAAGGGGTCGTTGAGCGTCGCCGGGGGCGCGGCAACCATTCCGATCGTCAACGCGGCGGCCTGGGCGGCGATCCGTGCCGGGGCGTTCGTGGCGTATACCCAGGACTGGCACCCGGAGCACACACCCCACTTCGCCCAGGACGGCGGGATCTGGCCGGTCCACTGTGTCGGAGAAGCGTGGGGCTCGGCCTTCCATCCCGCCCTGGACGTCGTCGGGCCCAGCGTTCACAAGGGAACCAACGGCGAGGACGGCTACTCGGGCTTCACGATGCGCGATCCAACCTCCGGCGCCGAGATCCGGACGGAGCTCGACGCGCTCCTCCGCGTTCGATCGATCGAGCGGGTCATGGTCTGCGGCCTGGCAACCGACCACTGCGTCAAGGCCACGGCCCTCGACGCCGTCCGGCTGGGGTACGCGACCACGGTTCTCCTCGACGCGGTTGCGGCCGTCAACCTCGCCCCGGGCGACGGAGCACGAGCGCTCAATGAGCTGCGAGCCGCCGGGGTGACGCTGGTTCGTTCAGACGAATCGAGCTTGGTCTGACCGTGGCGCGCCACCTTGGATGTCCCGCCGAGATCGACCCGGACGACTGCGGCTGACGGGTGCAGATCCATCTCGTCGACGCCACGTACGAGTTGTTCCGCGCGCACTTTGCGCCGCGGCCGCCCGTCCTCGGTCTGAACGAGCTTGAACTCTCGGGCGTTTCCGGGCTGGTGGACCAGCTCTGCTATCTGCTGCGCGACGAAGGTGCGACGCACGTGGCGTGCGCCACGGACCGGGTCATCGAATCGTTCCGCAACGACCTCTATCCGGGCTACAAATCGTCGGCGGGCATGCCGCCCGAGTTGCTGGTCCAGTTCCCGATCGCGGAACAGGCGATCGAGGCGCTTGGCCTGGTGCTCTGGCCGATGGTCGAGTTCGAAGCGGACGATGCGATCGGCGCCGCCTGCCGGCGATTCGCGGCGGACCCGGCGGTCGAGCGGATCTTCATCTGCACGCCGGACAAGGACATGGCCCAGCTGGTCGAGGGCGAGCGAGTCGTGCTCCTCGATCGGCGCCGCCGCATCACCTATGACGAGGCCGGAGTTTGGGAGAAATGGGGCGTTGCCCCGACCTCGATCCCCGATTGGCTCGCGCTCGTCGGTGACAGCTCGGATGGGTTCCCCGGCCTGACCGGCTGGGGCGCGAAGTCGGCCGCCGCGGTCCTCGCAAGGTACCCGCACCTGGAGGACATCCCGGCGAGGGCATTCGAATGGGACGTCGCACGGCTGCGGGGCGGACCCATCCTGGCCGCCACCCTGCGCGAGCACTGGGATGAGGCGCTCCTGTATCGATCTCTCGCCCGGCTCCGTTCCATCGAGGAGGGCGTGCCGATCCCGCAGACGTCGGCCGAAGAGCTCCGCTGGGGTGGCGCTCCCCGGGCAACGTGGGAGGCCTTCTGCGATCGGTGGGGACTTGCGAGCCTGCGCGGACGGCCCCATCGCTGGCGCACGGAGGCTTAGTGAACATCACTTAGCCGGGGCATTGGCCCGTCGTCCTAGCCTGGTACGAGTCAGCCTGAGCCGCGTCCGTCGCCGTTGATCTTTCGCAGCAGCTCGGCGTGGTGGGCCGGCGGAGCGCCGAAGACGCCGACGGACCTCGACGGCGCGCCGATGTTGAACCAGGGACCGCCCTCCATGTTCGTGACCGTCGCGCCGGCTCGCGTAGCGATCAGCCCGGCCGCGGCAACATCCCAGGCCGACAGGCCGCCCAGCTGGACGAAGGCATCGAAGCGCCCGTTGGCGACGTACGCGAGGCCGAGGGCCGCGGAGCCCATGGAACGCGCCACGCGAATGGACTTCCGAATGTCCCTGGTGCGACCGCCGGCCTTGCGGCTGTCCGGGGTCATCGAGACCACGAAGTCGCTCAGGCGCTCTTTGGTCGAAGCGCGAACGGTGTGGCCATTGAGGGTCGCGGGTCCGTCCAGGGCCGCGGCGAAGGATTCGCTCCGGGCCGGATCCCGGACAACGCCGACGACCGAGATGCCGTCAACGGCGAGGGCAATCGACACGCAGAACATCGGGATGCCATTGGCGTAGTTGATCGTTCCATCGAGCGGATCCACCACCCAGGCACGACCGACCCCGGAAGCGGCCGAATGCCCCGCTGCGGCGGCGTGTGCGCCCGTTTCCTCAGCCATCAGCGCATCCCCGGGGAAAGCGGCCCGGATCCCGTCCAGGATCAGCGCTTCCGAGAGATGATCCGCTTCAGTGACGACGTCGCGGGCCGACTTGTAATCGATCTGTTCAAGGCGCTCATACAGGTCCATCTGGAGGTCGCCCGCGCGGGCGGCGAGATCCAGGGCCAGGGCGAGTTCCGTTGCGTACCGGCTCCGGTCGTTCACCGAGATGGGGACTGGCAGTCGACGGCCAGGTCCTGCAACTGGTTGCCGAAGACGAACACGGGGGCCGAGAACTGGAGCGTCTGACCGGGCTGGATGTTGGGCGTCTGGAGGAGCTGGCCGGGCCCACCCACGGGCCTCGATGCCTCCGTCACCCGACACGTGGTCGCCGAAGCGGTGGATCCGGCGTTCGTCACCGCGACGGTCACTTCGAGGCCGCCGGTGGCGACTTTCACGCCCCTGACCTCGCCGGAAAAGGGGCCGATCCCGGCAAGGGCAAGCCGGCCCACGACGGCCAGAAACAGCACGAACAGGACGATCCCGCCCGCCGCGATGGCATGGACCTGGGTGCTGGCGGGTTGCTTGAGGCCAAGCGGATTGCAGTCCTCGCACAGCGCGACCTCGAGGCCCACGGGGCGTCCACATCGAACACAGCCGTGCGTCGGAGCAGCTTTCGAGAGCTGGGTGGGGGTCATGCCTCGGTCGATGGTGCCACGAACGGCGCCGACGGACCTGCGAGCGAGGGGTTACCTCGCGGCCGCCTCCACCAGCCGATCGACATCCGCCGTCGTCCGAGCCGTCACGATGACGTCATCGGCGCCGGCGGCTCGCCAGCGGGCGAGCTCCTCGCCCGGTCGGGTGACCCACGGGCTGTCGCGAAGGGCGTCCTCCCCGCTCCGCCCGGCCTCGAAGCCAACGATCAAGCGCTGATCCCCGCGGGACTTGCCGGCAGCCGCGAGCGATTCCAGGTAGCGGGGCAGATCCCGCTCGAAGGTCCGGTCAAACGCCGTCCAGCCATCCCCGATCCGGGCCGCCAGCCGCGCCCCGGCGGCGGTCTCGCCGCCGACGATGATCGCCGGCAGCGGCTCAGGGATCGGATGGGCAAAGGCGTCCTCGAGCGGGTAGAACTGGCTCGGACGCGTCACGGGCCCGCCGCCCCACAACGCCCGGATCACAGCGACTGCCTCGTCGAGCCGCGCCGCGCGTTCAGGAGCGCCGGGAAAGCCGATCCCATACGCCGCGTGTTCCCTGGGGTGCCCGCCGATGCCGATCCCCAGGCTGAGTCGCCCACCGCTGATGGCCTGGACGTTGCCGACCATTCGGGCCAACACCGCCGGATGCCGGTTCATCACATTGGTGACGAAGGAGCCGATGCCGATTCGATGGGTGGTGGCCGCGGCCGCAGCGAGGGTCGTCCACTGCTCGAGCACTGGCTTGGTGTGATCGCCCTTGCCGACGAAGTGGTCCCAGCACCACACGCCCGCGTATCCGGCGTCATCGAGGCGGCGCGCGCTCTCCAGCCACCAGGCAATGTCGACCCCGATCGGGCCCAGCGAGACGCCGATCCGCGCCGTGCTGGAACCCGCAGCCGCCGAGTCCACCATCCCGAGGCCTAGAGCCCGGTTTCGAAGAGGCGAATGTCCTCGGTACTGATTGCGTGGCCGTCGCCCCGGGTCGGGCCGAGGGCTCCCAGCGCTCCAAGCGCATCCAGGTCCGCAGGAAATCGGCCGATGAGATCGAGCACGACGCCTTGAATACGCTCGGCGTTCTGGGCGAAGACCTCCAGGACGCTCAGCGCGTCCACGGCATCCGTGCCCTCATGGACACCGGCGTCGTAGTCGGTGATCAGGGCGATGTTGACGACCGCCATCCCGAGCTCACGGCACAGCCAGGCTTCGGGGTACTGGGTCATGTTGATGACCTCCCAGCCGGCATCCGAGAACCACTTCGATTCCGACTTCGTCGAGAAGCGCGGCCCTTCGATGACGACGACCGTGCCCCGCTCGTGGACCTCGATGCCGTGGTCGCGGATCGTGTCGATCGCCAGCTGGCGCAGGGTCGGGTCGTACGTCGCGGCGGACGACAGGTGGGTCACGATCGGGCCGTCGTAGAACGTGTGCGGCCGCTGCCCGCTGGTTCGGTCGACGAACTGGTCGCAGACCACGAAGTCGCCGGGCTTCACGTTGAGCGCGAGTGAACCGGCCGCGCAGGGCGAGATGACCGCCTTGACCCCGAGTGAACGCATCGCCCAGACATTGGCGCGGTAGTTGATCCGGTGCGGCGGGATGGTGTGGCGGCGACCGTGGCGCGGGAGAAAGGCGACCTTCCGGCCGCCGACGCCGGCCAGAAATAAGCTGTCCGAGGGCGGTCCGTAGGGGGTATCCACCTTGATCTCGCGGACGTCGTCGAGCAACGAGTAGAAGCCGGACCCACCGAAGACGCCGATCTCTGCCTGCTCCGTCACGCACGCCCCTCCGGATGCGGCCTTCGAGTCGGCGTCGCGTGCGCCGAACCAGCCCGTGCCGAACGAGATTGTATGCGCGTCGTTGCCGCCGACCTCCTGGACTAGCATGATCGGGCGACGATTCCACGAGTGGAGGTGCCCGATGACCGACCCCGCCACGCCGCCTGACTCGAGCCAACCGGAGCCAGGCAACCAGCCGGGGAACGCGCCAAGACGCGTCCGAGGCGGCAGTGGGCTGGCCGAAGTGGCCGACCTTGCCGGCCGAGTCTGGGGTTTGATCCTTCTCGGCGTGGGCCTCTGGCTGTTCGCCAGGATCACCCTTCAGCTCGACCTGCCGGACATCCCCGTCGGCGACCTCTGGCCGGTCGTACTCATCCTGTTCGGTGGCATGCTGCTGCTCGGCTCAGGCCGAAGGCGTCGATGAGCGAGGCCGGCAGCGCCGCCGGCGGCGCGAGCCCTCGCGGCGGTCCGAGCCCCGCAGGCGATCCAGATGCGCTGGAGGCATCGGATCACCTGTCCTTGGCGGATTGGCGTCGGCGCGTCGCGGACCTCTACGCCTCGGTCCGTGAGATGGCGTCCAGAGATCCACGCGCTGCCTGGGAGCACTGGCGCGCCGTTCGCGACAACCTCTTCCGGACGCACCCGCAGTCGCCCGTTCCTGCGGCCGACCGCCCGGCGTTCGTGGGCCGCTACTGGCCCTACGATCCTGCCCTCCGATTCGAGGTCCAGGTGAGCGCGACCGAGGAGAGCCACGGCGACCCGCTCGTTGACCTTCCGATAAGCATCGGCGACGCGCTCTCGTTCAAGCGCATCGGCAAGGTCGAAATACCGTTCGGCGCAGGTCCGCGAATCCTCGGGCTCTTCTGGATGGCCGGCTATGCGGGCGGGCTGTTCCTCCCATTCCGGGACACTACGAACGGCGGCGCAACGTATGGCGCAGGCCGATACCTCCTCGACACGGCCAAGAGCGCCGATCTCGGCGGCGTGATCGGCGGTGACGGCCTGACGATCGACTTCAACTTTTCCTACCACCCGTCCTGTGCGTTCGATCCGAAGTGGTCCTGCCCGCTCGCGCCGCCGGAGAACCGCCTGGACCTCCCGATCGAGGCGGGCGAACGCCTGCGCTGACGGCGCGCCGCAGCCCGAACGAGCATTCGCACTACCATCCGGGGATGACAACAGCCCTCCCCCCGGCGCTCCCGCTGCCAGACCACATCCGCGCCTTCCTGGACGAGCCGCACGTGGCCTCCATTGGCACGACCGGGCCGGATGGCGAGCCGCATCAGGCGATCGCCTGGTATCGGCTCGAACCGGACGGCAGGATTCTGCTCAACAGCCGGTATCCACGGCGCTGGCCGGCGGACCTCCAGCGCGACGGCCGCGTCTCCCTGGCCGTTCTGGATGGTGGCGACTCGATGCGCTGGGTGGGCCTGGCCGGCGTGGTTGAGACGGTCGTGGACGATCTCGAAACGGCCCGCGACGACATCTGCGAGCTGGCCGTCCGGTACAGCGACGCACGCCCCGGCACGATCGCCCTGTTCCGCACCCAGGCCAGGATCTCGTTCCGAATCCGGATCACCGCGGCCCACGACCACCTTGGGGACCCGTGAGCAACGAATCGGCATCGGCGGCAGCGGCGGGGGGGTCGGACGGTGGACGGGGCGCATCAGGCGGCCGTCCGCTCGAGTTCGGGGCGCAACTCTGGTCGCAGCATACGGACTGGCCCGCCTTCCGGGACGCCGCCCTGGCAGCCGAGGCAGCCGGCTGGGACTCGGTCTGGACCTGGGATCACCTCCTCGCGATCTTCGGCCCAATCGAACAACCGATCCTGGAAGGCTGGATGGCCCTCGGCGCCCTCGGACCGATCACCCGGCGAATCCGCCTCGGGTTGATGGTCGGAGCCAATACGTTCCGCAATCCCGGCCTCACCGCGAAGCTCGCGACGACCCTCGATCAGGTGTCCGGTGGCCGCGCCGTCCTGGGCATCGGCGGGGCCTGGTTCGAGCGGGAGCATGATGCCTTCGGAATCGACTTTGGCGCCGGGTTCGGCGAGCGCCTGGATCGGCTCGATGAAGCGGTGATGCTGCTGCGCCGCCTCCTCGACGGCGAGCGGGTGACCCACGAAGGGCGCTTCTACCGCTTCCATGACGCGCTCTGCGAGCCGAGACCCGTGCAGGCGCGCCTGCCCATCCTCATCGGCGGCTCGGGCCCAAGGAAGACGCTTCGAACGCTGGCCCTCCGGGGCGACGCCTGGAACACGTCCGGCACCCTTGACGAGGTTCGAACCAACCTGGCCAATCTGGACGCGCATTGCGCGGCGGTCGGACGGGACCGCGCCGAGATCGAGTTGACGGTCAGTTTCCCGATCCTGATCCGCGACCGCGCGGCTGACGCCGAGCGCGCCTGGACGACCCTCATCCGCAGCAACGGCGTACCGCATGCCGGCGCGGTCCCGCACCTCATCGGCTCACCGGCCGAGGTCGCGGCTGGAATTCGTCCCTACCTCGACCTCGGCTTCTCGACGGTCATCGCGCGGCTGCCGGGCCCGTTTGACCTGGAGACGATCGAGCGAATCGGCGAAGTACGCGCGATGCTGAGCGATGGCTGACCTGGGAGCGCTGCGGATCGTCGAGCTGGCGGGCGGCGTCGGCGGGGCAAAGCTGGCCCACGGCCTGCAGGCCCACCTCGGGCGCAACCTGACGGTGGTGGTCAATACCGCCGATGACCTCGAACGACACGGGCTGCTGGTCTGCCCGGACCACGACACTGTCATGTACACACTGGCCGGGATCGACAACCGGGACTGGGGCTGGGGTATCGCCGGAGAGACCTTCGCGGCATCCGAGATGCTCGAACGCTACGGCGAGGAGGCCTGGTTCCGGCTCGGGGATCGAGACCTCGCCACGCACGTGGTTCGGGCCCGCCGACTGCGCGACGGCGAGCGCCTGACCGAGGTTGGAGCGCACCTGCAGGCCTCGCTCGGCGTCCGCGCCCGCATCCTGCCGATGACCGACGAGCCGGTTCGGACGATGATTCGCACGGACGAGGGCTGGCTGGACTTCCAGACCTACTTCGTCGGACGACATCAGGTCCCGGAAGTCCGCGAACTCCGTTACGAGGGGATCGACTCGGCGTCCGCCACGCCCGAGGTCCTGGCCGCACTCGGGAACGCGGACGCGATCGTCGTCGCACCCTCGAACCCGTACCTGTCGGTCGCTCCGATTCTCGGCGTGGCCGGGATCAGGGCGGCGATCGATGCCGCACGAGCCCGCGGCGTTCGAGTGGCCGCCATGTCCGGGATCGTGGCCGGTCGAGCGCTCAAGGGTCCCGCAGCTCGGATCGTCGCCTCGCTCGGTGGCGAGCCAACCGCCCTCGGCGTCGCCCGGATGTATGCGGACTGGATCGATCTGTTCGTGATGGACACCGCAGACGAGGCCCTCGCACCGGCCGTGCGCGACCTCGGCCTCGAGGTTCTCGTGACCGATACGATCATGCGTGACGACGCGGCTCGTGCCCGGGTCGCCGGCAGCGTCCTTGAGGCGCTTGCGCCGTCCGTCGTCGGCCGCCCCTAGAGTCGCACCGTGACCGCCGGGATGGACCTGAGCCGAACCTGGGCAATCGTGCCCCTGCGCGGCCTGGCAACCGCGAAGACGCGACTGGCCGCGAGCCTGGACCCCGAGGCGCGCCTCGCGCTGGTCATCTTGATGGCGTCGCGGACGCTCCGGGCGACCCGGGACGCCGACGGCCTCGCGGGAACGGTCCTGGTCACAGCCGATCCCGCCGCGGCACGTCTCGCCGAATCGTTCGGGGCAAGAACCCTGGTCCAGCGACTTCCGGGGCTCAACGCGGCCCTGCACGAGGCGCGGGGCATTGCCCTCGACGTCGGGGCCACCGCCACGCTGGTCGTGCCGATCGATCTCCAGGCCATCAATTCCCGGGCGCTCGATGACATGCTGAACGCCGTTCGTGCGTCGCTCGCCGATAACCCGTCGAGACCGGTCGTCGCCGTCGTGCCCGACCGCCACGGCCTCGGAACGAACGCGATGCTGACCTCGCCGCCGGACATCATCGAACCGGCCTTCGGGGATGAGAGCCTCGCGGCCCACCGCGCCGCGGCGCTGGCCGCCGGAGCCCGCTGGCTGGAGCTCGGAGGTCCGCTCACCCTGGACCTGGATACCGCCGCGGACCTCCTCGAGACGGACGCGATGGCGGACCCCGTTCCGACCCACGCCCGGGCAGGATCGACCGATGCCGCCTGACCCGAACCCCGTCCGGCCGGTCGTGCCCGGGCCGTCGCTCACGGTGACCGCGCTCCTCGGGATCCCGGAGGTCGTCCCGGGCGATGACCTCGCAGCGATCCTGCTGACTGCCATGGACCGGACGCCCGGCATCCTCCCGCTCACAGACGAAGACGTCCTGATCGTGACCCAGAAAGTCGTCAGCAAGGCCGAAGGCGCCGTCGTTTCACTCGCCGACATCGTGCCTCGGGCCGAGGCCGTCGAATTTGCCGCTCTCTGGGACCGCGATCCGCGCCAGCTCGAAGTTGTGCTCCGTGAGGCGCACCGCGTCGTGCGGATGGCCAATGGCGTCCTGATCACCGAGACGGCGCACGGGTTCATCTGCGCCAACGGTGGGGTCGATGCCAGCAACGTGGGTTCGGGGAGCGGCGATCTCGTGACCCTGCTGCCGGTGGACCCGGACGCGTCGGCGACTACGATCCGGCACGCCATCCAGGATCGCTACGGCGTCGACGTGCCGGTGATCGTCTCGGATTCCTTTGGCCGGCCTTGGCGCTGGGGAATCGTGGATGTGGCGATCGGGGTCTCGGGCCTGCTCCCGATCGAGGATCTACGCGGCTCGCGGGACCGCGACGGTCGGGTCATGCGTTCCACGATCCGCGCCGTCGCCGACGAACTGGCTTCGGCCGCCGAACTCGCCCTCGGCAAGACCGCGGGACGGCCGGCAGCTGTCGTGCGCGGCGCCGCCTTCACGCGTGGCGAGGGATCCATTCGCGACACGCTGATGCCGGCCTCGTTCGACCTGTTCCGCTGACGGCCCGGCGGGGCGCGCGGGGCGACGAGCGGGGCCTCCCGCTGGGCCTCCCGCGGGGCATCTCGCATGGCAATCCCGCATGGCCTCCCTCGTGGCCTCCGGCGGGGCCTCCCGCGTTGCGCCGGGGGGCGGCGCGCCGAGAGCGGGCGCGTGCCGCTTTCACACGTCACCCGGCACGGGGGGGACGTGGGCGGATCGGCCGGTGAGTCGCTTGAGAGCGCATTTTCGACGCGACCGTGCTGGCCACGCAGCGATGATCGACATCCTGCGTTGCGTGACGAGCTCGCTCAAGCGGGGAATGCCGCGCCTGACGCATCAGCCGGGGCCGCCGACGCGCCGAACGCCAGCAGGCTCGACGCCGCGCCGTCTTCGCAGGTGGCGCGCGATACCCTTGCGTGCGCAACCACAGGAGCATCCCTCGTGAAATTCGGGCTGCAGATCAGTTCGTTCAGCTGGCCGGGAGGGCCGTCCGAGATCGGTCCCACGCTCGCACGGGTCGTCCGGGCGGCGGATGACGCCGGTTTCGATTCGATCTGGGTCATGGACCACTTCTTCCAGATCCGTTTCGTGGGTCGCCCTGAGGAACCGATGCTGGATGGCATGACGGCGCTCGGGTACATGGCGGCCCATTCCAAGCGGGCGCGCCTGGGACTCATGGTCGGCGGCATCCACTATCGGCACCCGGGGCTGTGGGTGAAGGCCACCACGACGCTGGACGTCCTGTCCGGCGGCCGTGCCTGGTTCGGGATCGGGGCGGCTTGGAACCAGGAGGAATCAGACGCCCTCGGGTTCCCGTTTCCGCCGCTTGGGACCCGTTTCGAAATCCTCGAGGACACGCTCCGAATGGCCCACGGAATGTGGTCCGGGGAACGCGGGACGGAAGAGGACTTCCGGGGGCGCCGGGTGCGGGCG
Source organism: uncultured Anaerolinea sp. (assembly GCA_964580175.1). Lineage (GTDB taxonomy): Bacteria > Chloroflexota > Limnocylindria > Limnocylindrales > CSP1-4 > UBA5189. Next base: position 14,261 of record CAZOJS010000104.1, read on the forward strand.
ACGCGGCTGCTGAACTCGCCCCAATCCATCAGCCGCCCACGCGTCCCGATCATGATCGGCGGCGGCGGGGAGCGAAAGACGCTTCGCCTGGTCGCGCAGTACGGGGACGCGTGCAACGTCTTCGGTGGACCCGAAAGGATCCATCACAAGTACGCGGTCCTGCGCCGCCACTGCGAAGATCTGGGCCGGCCATACGAAGACATCGAGCGCTCGACGCTGACAAACGTTCGGGTGGATCCGGCCGGCGCGCATGGGGCCGAGACCCCGGCCCAGATGACGGATCGGTTCGCGGAGCTCGGCGATGCCGGTGCGCAGCACGTGCTGTTCACCGTCCGCGACGTCTGGCAGACGGACAAGCTGGGTTTGCTCGGAGAGACGGTCCTGCGGGACCTGCACGACCTGTGACCGGACCCGGTCAGCGTAGGCGGCCCGGGCGAGCCCTGACCACCGGACTGACGGCTGCATGGTCACCCCACACACAGCCTGCTGGCTCAAGGGCTACTCGCCGGACGGCAACGACCCCCGATGGACGCCTCACGATCGATTCCACGGGTCGGTGGAGCCTGAACCCAGCCTCCAGGCGCGCCGGGACCCGGCCGGGCCGCCCACGCCCCGCCCAATCGATGCCTCCTGTGCTCGCGATGTCCATGCAGCCGTCATCGACGCGCGCAACGCCGAGCACGCCTCGGCCCGCGCCCGCGCCACTCGCACCTGCGGCGCCCGCGCCCCCGCGGTTCGCGGCCGCGTCCACCTCTCGCCCATACTCCCCAGGGGTATCGAGCTCGTGCTAGAATTGCGGCAATGACCAGCGACACTCCCGGCTCCCCGTTCGGGGGCCTCTCCATCTCCTTCGACCCCGACGTCGCGGCCACGGCGACGCCCGTAGCAGGCGGCCCGGTCTCGATCCACGACCGGCCCGGCCGCACGGAATCCAAGCTGATCATCGTGGGCTCAGGCCCGGCCGGGCTGACCGCGGCCATCTACGCCGCCCGGGCCAACCTCGAACCGATCGTCCTGGCCGGGTCCGCGCCCGGCGGTCAGCTGATGCTCACCAGCGACGTCGAGAACTATCCCGGGTTCCCGGACGGCATCCAGGGGCCGGACATGATGGCGGCCTTCCGCGCTCAGGCCGAGCGATTCGGCACGCATATCGTGGACGTGGATGTGGACCGCGTCGACTTCTCATCTCGGCCGTTCCGGCTGTGGGCCCGCGGGACCGAGTACCGGGCCGAGGCCGTCATCGTCGCGACCGGTGCCTCGGCCATGTGGCTCGGTCTGGACAGCGAGACCCGCCTCCGTGGTCGCGGCGTGTCCGCCTGCGCGACCTGCGACGGTTTTTTCTTCAAGGATCGCGAGATCGCCGTCGTCGGGGGCGGCGACACGGCCTTCGAGGAGGCGATGTACCTCACCCGCTTCGCCAGCAAGATCCACCTGCTCCACCGGCGCGACGAATTTCGGGCCAGCCGGATTATGGTTGATCGCGCCCACGCCAATCCCAAGATCGAGATCCACACCAATACGGCGATCGAGGAAGTCCTGGGCGACAAGAAGGTCACCGGTCTGGCCGTGAAGGACACCGAGACGGGCGAGGAGCGGCAGATGCCGATCGAGGGCCTTTTCATCGCCATCGGCTACAAGCCCAACACCGCGGCCTTCCGCGACTGGCTCGAGGTCGACGCGAAGGGCTACCTCGTCGTCCACGACGAGACGAATTCGAAGATCGAGGGTGTGTTCATCGCCGGGGACGTCCACGATCATCGCTACCGCCAGGCCGTCACCGCGGCCGGGGACGGCTGCAAGGCCGCGATCGATGCCGAGCGCTGGCTGGAGGCGCAGGGCATCACGGAGGCGAACACGCTGACCGCGTGGTGACCCGCGCATGAGTTTTCACTTCGGCGGCGGGCCATCGCGCGCCTACACCCCGATCCCACCCGAGCGCCGCGGCCGGACCCTGCGGCGGATCACCGCGTTCTTCCGGCCGTATCGCCTCCAGGTCGGCGTCGTCACGGTCGCGATCCTCTTGACGAGCGTCCTGGGCCTGATCAATCCGATCCTGCTCAAGCTCCTGATCGACGATGCGATCCCCCGGCTCGACTTCGGGCTGCTGAACCTGTACGTCGGGCTGATGATCGCGATGCCGATCGTGTCGGGGCTCATCGGCCTCGGGCAGGGCTATCTCAACAACGTCATCGGCCAGCATGTCATGCAGGATCTGCGGGCGGCCCTCTACGCCCACCTCCAACGGATGCCGCTCCGGTTCTTCACGGAGACCAAGACCGGCGAGATCCAGAGCCGCCTGTCCAACGACGTCGGCGGGGTCCAGGGCGTCGTCACGGACACGGCTTCATCGGTCGCGTCAAACCTGGCGATCGCCATCGGCACGGTCGTGGCAATGATCATCATCGACTGGCGCCTGACCGCCCTCTCGCTGGGCATGCTCCCCTTCTTCATGTACCTGACCTACCGGGTCGGCAAGGTTCGGCGTGAGGTGAGCGGCGAGACCCAGAAGTCACTGGCCGAGCTGTCGGCGGTGACCGAGGAAACCCTGTCCGTGTCGGGCATCCTGCTGTCCAAGACGTTCGGCCAGCAGGCCGCGGCCGTGCACCGGTTCGTCGGGCTGAACAAGCGCCTGGCCGTGCTCCAGATCCGCCAGGCGATGGTCGGGCGTTGGTTCTTCATGATCGTCGGGACGGTCTTCTCGATCACCCCGGCCTTCGTCTACTGGCTCGCCGGATGGCTGGCCATCAGCGGCGACCCGAGCGCGCCAACGATCGGCGACATCGTCGCGTTCACGACGCTCCAGTCCCGGCTCTTCTTCCCGCTCGGCCAGCTGCTCAGCGTCCAGGTCGAGATCCAGGGGGCGCTCGCGCTGTTCGACCGGATCTTCGAGTACCTCGAGATGGACCCGGAGATCACTGACGCACCGGATGCGGTGGCGCTCGATCCGGCCACGGTGCGCGGCGATGTCAGGTTCCGGGACGTGTCCTTCCGATATCCGGCCGGCGCGAAGGTGCCCGTCGCCACGACGAGCACCTCCGAGGAGCCCACCGAAGAGCCCGCCGAGGAGCCCGCCGAGGAGCCCGCCGAGGCGCCCATGCCGGTCGAGCGCGGACTTCCGTTCGGCGTGGAGGGCATCGACTTCCAGGCGACGCCGGGCGAGCTGGTGGCACTCGTGGGCCCGTCAGGCTCGGGCAAGACCACCACGACATACCTCCTCCCCCGCCTGTACGACGTCGACGCCGGGGCCATCGAGATCGACGGCACGGACATCCGGAAGCTGACCCTTGCGTCGCTCGGGTCGGTCATCGGGTTCGTGACCCAGGAGACCTACCTGTTCCACGCGAGCGTCCGCGAGAACCTGCTGTACGCCAGGCCGGAGGCGACCCAGGCCGAGTTGGAGGCCGCGGCGCGCGCGGCGGCGATCCACGACCGGGTCATGGAACTCCCCGATGGCTACGACACGATCGTCGGCGAGCGCGGCTACAAGCTGTCCGGCGGCGAGAAGCAGCGCGTGGCCATCGCCCGCGTCCTGCTTCGGAACCCGCGCATCCTGATCCTCGACGAGGCGACCTCCGCGCTAGACACGGTCAGCGAGCGCCTCATCCAGGCCGCCCTCGAGCGGCTCGAGCAGGGTCGGACCACAATTGCCATCGCCCATCGGCTGTCCACGATCCTCCGGGCGAACCGGATCCTGGTCTACGACGGCGGCCGAATCGTGGAGCGCGGCACGCACGCCGAACTCCTCGCCCAGGGCGGGCTCTACGCGCGTCTGTATCACGAGCAGTTCGAGTCGGCCCAGGCGCCGATGCCGGCGCCTGCCGGGTGACGGGCGCAATCAGCGTGCCCGGGCCGGCGGCGGACGCCCCGGACGCGGAGTAGCATCGAAACTCGGCCGCCCGGCCGCGCGAAACCGAGGTTCGCCTCCTTGACGACGATCCGCAGCGCGACGCTCGTTCACTCCGACGGGACAAGCTTTTCTGCGACGACCGGCACGGGTCGCTCGTTCGCGTGGGGAGACAAGGCGGCCGAGGGTGAGCTCAGCCCGATGGAGACGGTCACCGTCGCGCTCGCCGCGTGCAGTGGCATGGACGTCATCTCGATCGCGCTCAAGAAGCGCCAGCGCATCGACCACTATGCCGTCCACGTCCGCGGGGAACAGCGGGACGAGTATCCGCAGGTCCTGACGCGGGTGGACGTGACCCACGAGGTCGAGGGCGCCGGCGTGGACGAGGCGGCGATCCGCCGCTGCATCGAGCTGTCGGCGACGAGGTACTGCCCGGTCAACGCGATGCTTTCGGCGGGGGCGACCGAGGTGCACCATCGGTACATCGTCCGGCGGACGGGCCCGGGTGCGTTCGAAGCCGAGGGCGAAGTGATCGTGACGGGGCCGTTCCGGAGGCCCGACGTCGTTCCCTGAACCGTCGTCCAGCCGGGGCCGACGCCGGAGCCTGATCTCTACGGTGGCGGCGCGTTGTGTCCGCTGGCGCACAACCTGGCCGACCTTCCCGTCGCCGGGCCCCGCATGCACCGGATCTCGTCGGTCTCGTGCTCGCACTGACACAAATCGACGACCTTGGACCCCGAGCCCGGCCTCGGGTGCCGCCAGGACCGGCCGATTCGAGCGTGACGCTCCGAACCTCGTCGGAGTTGTGCCCGCTGAGGCACACGCGGACCGTGAGCGGCCGGGCCGCGCGCGCTTCTAGTGCATGACTATGCATTAGTGTGTATAGTCATGCGTCCATGGCAGAGCACGGCGGCAGCACACCGATCCGGATTGGAATCATCGGCGCGACGGGGTACGTCGGCGGCGAGCTGATCCGGCTGCTTGCCGGCCACCCGTCGGTGCGGCTGGTGGGGCTCACCGGCCGAGATCGACACGGCGACCCCGTGGGCGCCATGCATCCGCATCTGGCGGCGACCGGACTGACCCTCGATTCCGAGCTGGCCGGCGACGTGGACGCCGTCTTCCTCGCCCTGCCGCACGGGGCGGCGGCGGCGCGGGTGCCGGAGTTGCTCGACCGCGGGATCACGGTGATCGACCAGGGCCCTGACTTCCGGCTTCACGCGGCGGCGGACTACCCGCGCTGGTACGGGTTCGAGCATCCGCATCCGGAGCTGCTCGGGCGTGCCGTGTACGGGCTGCCCGAGCTCCACCGCGCGGAACTGGTCGCGGCCGGGGCGGCCCGGGCGGCCGGCACGCCGGCGCTCGTGGGATCGCCCGGCTGCTACCCGACCGCGACGCTGCTCGCACTCGCGCCGCTGGCACGGGCCGGGCTGATCGAGGACGTCGTGGTGGATGCCAAGAGCGGCGTGAGCGGCGCCGGGCGCGAGGCGAAGACGGAGATGCAGTTCTCCGAAGTCAACGAAAGCGTCCGCGCGTACGGGGTGTTCACGCACCGGCACACGGCCGAGATGGAGCAGGAGCTGGAATTGCTGGGCGGCTCGGGGCTCGGGGCGAATCGCGCACTCGCGCGCGGCCTCGACTTCCTGCCCCACCTCATCCCGATGACGCGGGGCATCCTGTCCGCCTGTCATGTTCGGCCGACCCGGCCCGTTGCACAGGCGGAGCTCGATGCGTTGTTCGCGGAGGCGTACGCGGGCGAGCCGTTCGTGGCGGTCGCCGCGGAGCCCCCGGCGACGGGGCACGTAGCGGGGAGCAACCACGCCCGGGTCTTCGCTCGTTCGGACGAGCGGAGCGGCCGCATCCTCGCGATCGGGGTCATCGACAACCTCGTGAAGGGCGCGGCAGGGCAGGGTGTCCAGGCGTTCAACATCGTTTTCGGGCTGGACGAGACGGCCGGGCTCGGCGCCCTGCCGCTGGCCCCGTAGGCCGGCGACTGGCCGCGATCCCTGCATGACCATCGACGTCGACGTCCGCTCCCCCATCGCGCCGGCGCTGCCGCCGGTGGAGCGGCGCGCCCGCCTCCCCGGAGGGTTCGTCGCGGGCGGGCGCGCGATCGGGATCAAGGCGAGTGGCCGCCCGGACCTGGCCCTCATCGTCGCGAGCGGCGGGCCGGCGGCCGCGGCGGCGGTCTTCACCCCGAACGCGTTCGCGGCCGCGCCCGTTCTACGGTCACGGGCCGCACTCGCCGCCTCGGCCGGCTGGGTTCGGGTCATCGTCTCGACCAGCGGCTGCGCGAATGCGGCCACGGGCGCGGCGGGCGACGCGGACCAGGCGCGGATCGGGGCACTCGTCGCCGGCGCGCTCGGGATCGGCGAGGGCGAGGTGCTCCATCTCTCGACGGGCATCATCGGGACGCGGCTGCCGCTCGACCGGGTCGCCGCGGGCATTGACGCGCTCGTGCCGGATCTCGCGGCCACGGACGACGGGCTGGCAGGGGCCGCCGACGCGCTCCGGACCACCGATTCGACGATCAAGGTCGCGACCGTCTCGGTCCCCCTGGCCGGCCCCGATGGCTCGGTCCACGAGGTGCTGGTGACCGGTATCGCCAAGGGCGTCGGGATGATTCATCCGCGGATGGCGACGATGCTCTCGATCGTGCTCACCGACGCCACCGCGTCCCCCGAACTCCTCGCGGCGATCCTCCGGCCGGCCGCCGCGCGGACCTGGGACCAGCTCTCCGTGGACGGTGACACGAGCACGAACGACACCGTCTTCCTCCTCGCGTCGGGCGCCTCGGCGGCCACGGGGGCGGCACCGATCCTGCCCGGCACCCCGGCAGCCGAAGCCCTCGCCGGCGCCGTCGAGGCGGTGGCCCGCGACCTCTCCCGCCAGCAGGCCGCGGACGGAGAAGGCGCCACCTGCCTGCTCACCTGCCAGGTCACGGGGGCGACGGATGACGCCGACGCCCGAGCGGTTGCGAGGGCCGTGATCTCGAGCAGCCTGGTCAAGGCCGCGGCCCACGGCAAGGACCCCAACTGGGGGCGGATCGCCGGCGCGGCCGGCAACGCCCGGCTGGCTGATCCACCCGTGCTCGCCGCGGCCGGCCTGTCGCCGGAGCAGGCATTCCTTCGGGGCGGGACGCCGGCCTCGCTCGACCCGGATCGCCTCCGGATCGCGATCGCCGGACACCTCGTCTTCGACGGCGCCGCGGGCGGGCCGCAGGCCTTCGACCGTGCCGCGGCGAGGGCGGACCTCGAGGGGCCGGAGATCCTCATTCGGCTCGACCTTGGCCTCGGCCGTGGCTCTGGCGAGGCCTTCGGATGCGACCTGACCGAGGCCTACGTGATCGAGAACTCGGAGTACACGACGTGAGCGAGACCGTGGTCGTCAAGCTCGGCGGCACCACCATCGCCGACCAGGCGCAGGTGCTGGCGGAAGTTGCCGCGCTGGCCCGTCGGCGCCCGGTGATCCTCGTCCACGGCGGCGGCAAGCGTCTGACCGAGTGGCTGGACCGGATGGGCGTCGTGTCGCAGTTCCGGGGTGGGCTGCGGGTCACCGATGCCGCCTCGCTCGAGGTCGCGGCCGCCGTCCTCCGCGGCGTCATCAACAGCGAGCTCGTGGCGGGCCTGCGCGCGCTCGGGGTCGATGCCGTCGGCCTGTCCGGCGTGGACGGCGGCCTGCTCATCGCGGAGCGGATCGAGGACCTCGGGTTCGTGGCCCGCATCGCCGGGCTGCGGCGCGATCTGCTCGATGCGGTGATGGTCGGCGGTCAGGTGCCCGTCGTCGCCCCACTCGCCCGCGACGAGCACGGGATCGTCTGCAACGTCAACGCGGACGACGTCGCGGCCGGCATCGCCGCGGGAATCGGGGCGCGTCAGCTCGTCCTGATGACCGACGTGGATGGCGTCCGGGACGCCGCAGGGCGAAAGCTGGACACCCTCACCGTAGCCGAGGCCGAGGCGCTCATCGACGGCGGGGTGATCGCGGGGGGCATGGTCCCCAAGGTCCGCGCCGCCCTCGGGGCGCTCGGCTGGGAGGGTACAGAGGCGATCATCGCTGACGGCGGTGCCCCCGACGCCCTCTCCCGCGCCCTCGACGACCCGACTTTCGGGACGCGGCTGACGATGTCGCGATCCACCGGCGTCGGCGCGGCATGAGCCCGGTACGTGCGGCATGAGTGCGACGACCCTGACGGGCGCCCACCCGTCCTCGAAGCCTGATCGGCAGCGGGCGATCAGGGAGATCGTGGCCCGTGAATCGATCGCCAGCCAACACGAGCTCGCCGATCGGCTCGCCGCGCGCGGCTTCAGCGTCACGCAGGCCACCGTGTCGCGGGACATTGCGGACCTGGGGCTCGCCAAGGCCTGGCGCGGCGACCGGCACGCCTACGTCCTGCCGGACGACGTCCCCCGGGCTGCCCCCGCCTCGAACGAGCGGCTGGAGCGGATACTTGCCGACATCCCCGTCAGCATCGGCCGGAGCGGGCTGATCCTGGTCCTGACCGGTACGCCCGGCACCGCGAACGTGATCGCCCAGGCGATCGACGAATCGACCCTCACCGAGCAGGTGGGGACGGTTGCGGGTGACAACACGCTGATCGTCCTGTTCGCCGACGAGGCCGCCCTGGAGCGGTGGCTGGTCCGGTTCACCGCCCTGGAGTCGCCGGCCGCCCTGCGCGCCGGCTCGGAGGAGATTCGATGAAGAAGGTCGTGCTCGCCTACTCGGGCGGGCTGGATACGTCCGTCGCCGTGGCCTGGCTCAAGGAGCAGCACGACGTCGAGGTTGTGACGCTCACCGTGGACGTCGGGGGCGGGTCGCTCCGGCCCGGCGTCGAACGGCGAGCCATGTCGGCCGGCGCCTCGCGGGCCTACGTGGTGGACGCGCGGGAGCGGTTCGTGACCGACTTCGTGTGGCCCCATCTCCAGGCCAACGCGCTGTACCAGGGTGCGTATCCGCTGGCCACGGCGCTGGCCCGGCCGCTCATCGCCCAGCTCCTCGTCGAGGTTGCCCAGAAGGAGGGCGCCGACGCGGTCGCCCACGGCTGCACCGGCAAGGGCAACGACCAGGTCCGCTTCGATGTCGCCGTCCACGCCCTCGACCCCGGCCTCGCGGTCGTCGCGCCGATGCGGGTGGGCATGGGCCTGACGCGGGACCAGGAGATCGACTACGCCGCCGAGCGCGGCATCGAGATCCCGATCACGAAGGCGTCGCCCTATTCGATCGACGTCAACCTGTGGGGCCGCTCGTGCGAGACGGGGATCCTCGAGGACCCGTGGGTCTCGCCGCCGGCCGACGCGTACGAGTGGACCGTGGAGCCGTCCTCGGCGCCGGCCCCGGTCCATGTGACGATCGACTTCGAGGGAGGCGTCCCGGTCGCGCTCGACGGGGAGTCCCTCGGGCCCGTGGCGGTCGTCGAGCGATTGCACGAGCTGGGCGGCGCGCACGGGGTGGGCCGGATCGATCACGTCGAGGACCGGCTGGTGGGGATCAAGAGCCGCGAGATCTACGAGACGCCCGCGGCGTCCATCCTCCACACGGCGCATCGGGCGCTCGAGGGACTGACCCTGTCCAAGGACACCCTCAGGTTCAACCGGCTCGTGGCCAACGAGCATGCCCAGCTGACCTACGACGGGCTGTGGTTCTCCGCCCTCCACCGCGATCTAAGGGGGTACGTGGCGTCCTCCCAGCGGGTGGTTTCGGGCGAAGTCCGGATCCGCCTGGACCACGGAGCCGCGATCGTGGCCGGGCGTCGGTCGCCGTTGTCGCTGTACGACAAGAACCTGGCGACCTACGACGAGGGCGATGCCTTCGATCATGCGTCGGCGGTCGGCTTCATCGAGATCTTCGGGCTGCCCCTGCGGGTTGAGGCGGCGCGGCATGGGGCCGTGGGCAAGCACCACGGGGCGGCCTGGGCCTGGACCCCGCCACTCCTGGCGAATCTGCCGGCCACGGTCGAAGACGCGCCCGGCGCTGCCGCCGGCCAGGCAAGGGGCTGAGGGCGCGGCGCCAGCGTCGTCCATCGTCGTCCGGCGTCGCCTCGTCGCGCCTCGAATGCCCAAACGGTGGGCGCTGGCGTGCCCCCCGTCCCCCCAAATGATGCCCCTCGCAGTCATATATGCCCAATCTCGATTTGGTCGGCGGCCAATCGTCGCGTTCTAGCCAACCTTGCCCAAGCCGCGGGCCCGGCGTCGGCGCGGAGGGACAAACGGATCGGTGAGGCGCCGCCAATCGAGAGTTGATCCGGGGTTGTGTCGGCGGCTTCAAGATTGGGCGATGCACTCGTTGGTGCCGTTGGACGAACGCCCGCGGCCGACCCAGGATGGCGCTGCACGTATCGGCGAATTGGCCATAGGTGAGGCCATACGAGCCGGGCGCCTCCGGGCCGGGATGTCACAGCGCCAGGTGGCGTGGAAGGTCAGCCTGTCTCAATCGACGATCTCGCGCCTGGAGACCGGGTCCCTCCGCGGATTGCGGTTCCGTCGCCTCGCGATGATCGTGGGCGCGATTCGCCTGGACACCCGATTCATCGTGGCCGGCATGCCTCCAGCACCGACCCGTCGGCTTCCTCGCCAACCATGGAGCTAGCGGGCTATCGCTGGGCGCCCGTCCTCAGCGGTATGGGCGTCATGTGTCGGTCAGACGCGTCCCTCGTATTACAGCGAGGGGCATCACTTCGGGGAACGCCCGCAAACCGCGGGCACTTGGGCATACGAACGTGCCTTCGGATCACGCGCGTCGTCTAGACATCGGCCCACGTGGCGCCAAGCCTCTGGCCGCGGCGCCACTCGACCTCAGCCGGGTGCGACCACCACGCGGGAGGCCTCCGCCCGCAGGTGGGCATAGCCGGGTTTGACGACCTCGTTGATAAGCGCCAGGCGCTCATCGAACGGGGCGAACGCCGACTTCATGGCGTTGATCGTCAGCCATTCCATTTCGCCTAGGCCAATCCCGAAGGCGGCATCGAGCGAGGCGAACTCGGATGACAGCGAGACGTTGGACATCAAACGGTTATCCGTGTTCAACGTGACGCGGAAACGAAGCCGTCGGAGCAGGTCGATGGGATGGTCCGCGACGGAGCCGGCGGCACCTGAATGGACATTCGAGGTCGGGCACATCTCCAGCGGGACGCGCCGATCGCGCACGAACGCCGCGAGCCTGCCGAGTTTCACGGTGCCGTCGGGTTCCACGGTGATGTCGTCCACGATCCGGACGCCATGCCCGAGCCGCTCGGCACCACAGAACTGGAGCGCCTCCCAGATGGATGGCAACCCGAAGGATTCGCCGGCGTGGATGGTGATGTGGAAATTCTCGTGGCGGATCTTGTCGAAGGCCTCGAGATGCCGCGTCGGTCGGTACCCGGCCTCCGGGCCTGCAATGTCGAAGCCCACGACACCGGCGTCGCGCCAGCGGATGGCCGCTTCGGCCACCTCGACTGAGCGGGCCGCCTGACGCATGGCCGTGACCAGGACCTTCAT
>CAZOJS010000105.1:0-9583 GCA_964580175.1 uncultured Anaerolinea sp.
TTTGAAGTCGTCTGGGCCAAGCAGGCCTGCCTTATCTTCGGGAATACGACGCTCGCGTCGGCCGCTGTCATAGCCGCCTACATGACAGGACTTGCGATCGGGAGCTTTTTCTTTGGTAAGGTTGCCGATAAAAACCCTGAAGCATCTTTACGTCTATATGGTTTTCTGGAAGCGGGGATAGGGGTTTTCGCTCTTGGCTTCCCGTTCTTGATCCAATGGCTTGTCCCTATCTATAGAGCTATCTACCTTTCTTATTACCAGGATTTTCTGCTGATATCGCTGATCCGTTTTGCACTTTCTTTTTTGGTGCTGATGATTCCCACCGCTTTGATGGGCGGGACCCTGCCGCTTCTAAGCCGCTTCTTGAGCAAGGACGAAGGCTCCATGAAGGAGAATATTAGCAAGCTTTACGCGATGAATCTCTTTGGGGCCATGACTGGAACCTTCGTATCCGGATTTCTCTTGATTGGCCATTTTGGCCTTTACCTATCTTCAGTTTTTGCCGCTCTTTTTAACTTGGGGATCTTTTTCTACATCCAGCTATTCGCGAAGAACCTTGGGGAGGTTGTGACCGTGGCCCAAGGCGCCAAAGTTCTGCCCAAAACGCAGACTCTCGAGGAGGAGGGTGGGCCTTTGGATAAGAAAATCTTTGCGCTAGTGATTGGCCTCATGGCTATTCATGGCTTTGGCGCGTTCGTGATTCAAATTTGCTGGACAAGGACGATTGCTTTGATCATAGGGCCCTCTACTTACGCGTTCTCTGCGATGTTGACAACGTTTTTGGCCGGCCTGGGCCTTGGCACCTGGGCAGTCAGCGTGATTGCCAAAAAAAAGATTAAGCTGTCACTTGCCACCATCGGATTCATGGAAATTGCGGTGGGCGCGAGCGTCCTTTTATTTATCCCTGTTTTTGAGTGGCTCATCTACTTTTTTGTGAGGATCTTTCCCCTAATTGAGCCCTCGATATTTGCAGTTTTTTTTACCCAGTTTGTTTTTTGTGTTATCGCGATGATTATTCCCACGTTTCTGATGGGTCTCATTTTCCCGGCGGTTCTTTATTGCCTTGGTAGACCCAAGGATATCGGTAAAGTTGTCGGGACGACTTACGCCATAAACACTCTCGGTGGTGTGCTAGGCAGTTTTTTGGCAGCGTTCTATTTTATCTCCCATTTTGGGATCAATGGTTCACTCCGCATCGTAAGTGTTTTGAGCATGCTGGCGGGTTTCGCCATTATTATCTTCTCTTCTGACAGGCCAAAGTTGGTACTTAACGTGGGAAAGGCGATCGTTATCATGGTCATCTCGGGGCTTTTTTTATTTTACCCTTGGGATAAAAACATGTTCTCGAGCGGGATTTATATGTACGCCCGAAACTTTTTAGAGAGCGCTCGTTTAGGTAAGGCCATCTTTCAGAAGACGCTTAGGAGTGCATCTAAAATAGTTTTTTATAAGGAGGGTATTTCTTCCACGGTGACTGTGATTGAATATGGTCGGCAAAAGGGCCAAACACCGAGCCTATCGCTTCGTGTGAATGGCAAGGTGGACGCATCCACGCATGGCGATATGGAAACGCAGCTTTCTCTTGGGTACATCCCTCTTCTTGCGCATCCGGACCCTAAGGAGGTTCTTGTGGTGGGACTGGGGTCTGGTACTACACTGGGGGCAGTGGCGGAATTTTCCGGCGTGCAAAAAATCGAATGCGTGGAGATAGAGCCGGCTGTCATGGAGGCTAATCATTTTTTTGCGCAAACAAACAACCATGTTTTGCAAGATCCGCGTGTCACACTCATTGTGGGTGATGGCAGGAATCATATCAGTTTTGGTCCCAAGAAGTACGATGTGATTATCTCGGAGCCCTCCAATCCCTGGATTTCAGGTGTGTCGAGCCTGTTTACGAAGGAAAACTATGAGTCCGCTTTGGAGAAGCTGAATTCTGATGGTATTTATTGCCAGTGGTTGCAGGCCTATCAGATGTCAAAAAAAGACTTTGTCATGATGATGCAGACATTTGTGTCTGTTTTTCCTCAGGTGAATCTTTTTAGATTAGGTAGAAGCGACTATATTATGTTGGGCAGCAGAGGGGAGATCGTTTTTGATTATGAAAAAATAACACGCCTTCTTCAAAAGAGCGACTATACGCGGTCAACGTTGGTTAAGATCAGCGCCTATCGGGAAAATTTCATACTGGGCTCATTTTTGCTGTCCGACAGGGATCTCAGGGAAGGGCTTTCCGGGGAAGAGGCCATTTTTAATACGGATGACCACCTTCTTTTAGAGTTCAACGCCCCCAAAAACCTTTACAAAAATACCAACGTTGCCGTATCCCGGTGGCTTAACTCCCTTCAAATAAGGGACTTTTATCCTCAGTTCCACAATTGGAATAAAGAGGAGGCTTTTCGTGCTCCCGGTGTATGGGAAATTCTCCTGGAAAAAGGCAGTAGGGCTTTGAACACGTCTAATAGAGAAGTCGCGCTCGCCACTTTGGAAGAAGCGGCGCGTCTTAAGCCGGATGAGCCTAGGATTATTTTTAAGCTGGGACAGCTGTATGAGTTTATGAAGCAATACGCGGAGGCTGTTAAATATTATTCCTTGCTCAGCGGCCAACCGGCTTGGCAAAAGAAGATGGAAAGCGCTCTCGAAAGAGCCCACCTTAGGGAGATGATGGACAAAGATGTAAAATTAAACAGCGACGCAAAGCTACAGAATCATATTGGCGAGTTAAGTTTTGCTATGGGAGATATGGAGCAGGCCCTCATTCATGTGAATATGGCGGCCTATTACGACACCGCATACATCAAAAACTATTTGGATTTGGTGCGGCTTAGGATTCTGAATGGGGAAGAAAGTAAGGGGATGGAGCTGCTGGATTGGGTCGTGCGTACTTTTTCCCAAGATCCGGAGATTGAGGGCGCTGTCCGGTGGAGAGAATCATTGACCAAGAATAAAAAGCTTCGGCAGAAACTGGAGGGCATCGGGCTTTATTTGGAGTTGAAGAATTATTTGGGGGCGAAGAGTGCCGCTGAGCAATTGATCCAAGAAAATCCAGACAATTTTTTAGCGTACTCCATACTGGCAAAGGCGGAGGTGGCGCTTGGTTTGACACAGGAAGCTGAGAGTCATCGAATGAAAAGCCATGCGCTGATGCAGAGGTACTACCAGAGGGCAGTAAAGAAATCTGAAACCAATCAAGACACCAAAACTACTTTATAGAGTGTTTCGTATGGTAAACTGAAATGTACGCATAACAGGGATTAAAGTCTTATGACTGACAAAATTATCATGACCCGCGAAGGGTATGAAAAGCTTAAGAAGGACCTTGAGGTTCTAAAGACGACCAAACGCCGCGAGATCGCCGAGGACATCGCGAAGGCCCGGGCGTTTGGGGATTTAAAAGAAAACGCCGAGTACGACGCGGCTAAAAATAGTCAGGCGATGAATGAAAGAAGGATCGCCGATTATGAGGAGAAGCTAGTCCACATCCAGATCCTCGACGATAGCAAGATCTCCAAAGACCAGGTATTTATTGGGGCGACGGTTTTATTGAAAGATTTGAAGAATCAGGAGGAGTTTAGTTATTCGATTGTTCCGCACGATGAGGCAAACTTCGACGAGGGTAAACTATCCGTTACTTCTCCAATTGCCAAGGGCCTTTTGGGCCTTAAGGTAGGGGACACCACCGAAATCAAAATTCCCGCCGGAGCGCTTAAGTATAAAGTTTTAAAGATTTCAAGATAGGCTGGCTTCAGGCCCGATTCTAAAGTCTTCGATGAGCTTTCTCATACCAGGTGCTGTCTCACAGAGGTTAATCGCGCCCCTGAATTCCGCGACTCCCGGTAGGGTTTTAAAATACCAGCAGCCGATCCGCCGCATGTGAAACAGCGCGGACCTCTCATCGCGGTGCTCGAGCTCTAGTTCCAGATGCCTTAAGAGAGCAGTTTTCTTATCTTCCGCGCTCGGTTCCGGCAGTTCACCCTTGCCTTCCAGCACGCTTTCTATACTTTTAAAGATCCATGGGTTTCCAAGCCCGCCCCGGCCTATCATGATGCCGTCAACGTTCGCCACTTTTTTCATACGCTCGGCGTCCGCGCCCGAGAGCACGTCTCCATTACCGATAACGGGAATTTTAACCGCTTCTTTTACGCGACGGATCGCTTCATAGTCGGCCACCCCCGAGTAGCCCTGTTTTCTGGTACGGCCGTGCACGGTGATGGCGTCCAGGCCGCACTCCTCGGCGATTTTGGCGATAGCGACGGCTTCTTGGCCAGAGGCATCCTCAACCCCCAAACGCATTTTGACGGTGACGGGTATTTTTTTTATGGCTTTTACCACCTGTGTAAAGATAGCGCGGGCCTCGTTCGGCTTGGCAAGAAGCGCTGACCCTGACCCTTTGTCCGCGACTTTGGGAGCGGGGCAGCCAAAATTAATATCCAAAAGGCCATAACCCAGATCTTCCACGATTTTGGCGGCTTCCGCCATGGCTTCGGGCCGGCAGCCCATTAGCTGGGCGCCGAGCGGCCTGTCCTCAGCAACCGTTTTCATGAGCTCTTGGGTGCCCTCATTGCCGCGGATAAGCGACTCAGCGGCCACCATTTCCAGAAAGCAAAATTCCATCCCGTAAGAGCGGGAAATGAGCCGGTAGGCCAGGTCAGTGCAGCCCGCCATCGGGGATTGGATCACAGAACTCTTGAGTGTCAGCGATTTCAACTTTAACATGGCGCTCATTGTAGCACAGCACTCGGGAAATGGCTCGTGGGGCCTATGGGCTGCCAATAGTTTTCTTTTCACGGACACGCTCCGGCGCCCCTCCGAGGCGCCTCGCTCGGTGGAGTCGCTCGCTCGGTCGCCTACGGCGACCACCATGGCCGCTCGCGACTTCCAACGGTCCTTTGAAAAGAAAACTATTGTCATCCATAGGAGTTGGGGTCTGACCCCAGGTGGAAAGGCGCCGAGGGATGTCCTTTTCGGGATAAGGCTGACACTATGTCCGGCGAGCGGGTGACGCGAGGGGTGGTAGCCTACATGGTGCAAGGGCTACACTTGCGCCGTGTAGGCTCCCCGACGCGGCAGGACCCGCGAGCAAGCTCCCGAGGGGCCGTTTGGGAGGGTGAGTGGGCAGGGCTCGCGAGCGAGTTCTGCCTTGACTTTAGAGGGAAATAAGGTATACTTTTGCCTGGTAAATTTAAGATTAGCTGAAACCCTCGGTTAAGCGAAAGCGCCAGCCGAGGTTTTTTATTATATGAATACACAAACCTTTTATGACAAGACTACTTATGAGCCAAAAAAACATTAGAAATATAGCGATTATCGCGCACGTTGATCATGGGAAGACGACCCTTGTGGACGCCCTCCTGCGGCAGTCCCGCGTCCATCGGAATATCAATGAGATGGGTGAATGCATCATGGATTCGATGGATTTGGAGCGTGAAAGAGGAATTACAATCCGCGCCAAGAACGCGAGTGTTATTTACAAGGACACCAAGATTAACATTGTGGACACTCCTGGACACGCGGATTTTGGTGGGGAGGTTGAAAGAACCTTAAGAATGGTCGATGGGGTGCTCCTCGTGGTGGACGCCAAGGACGGCCCGATGCCGCAAACACGCTTTGTATTAAGGAAGGCGCTCGAGCTTGGCCATCGAGCGATTGTCGTCATTAATAAAGTAGACCGGCATGATGCCCAAATTGACGACGTGGTTAACCGTACGTTCGACCTTTTCTGTGAATTAAACGCCACTGAACATCAATTGGACTTTCCTATTGTTTATACCTCGGCGCTTAATGGCACCGCCACATTGGATATGAAACACCCCTCGGATAATATTATCCCGCTCTTGGACACGATCCTTGAGAAAGTGCCCGCCCCCAATGTGAGTTCAGAAGACCCGCTTCAGATTTTGGTATTGGCGCTGTCCCAGGACTCTTATAAAGGAAAGATGGGTATAGGAAAAATTACGGGTGGGTCGCTTAAAAAGGGAGATACGGCCGCCTTGATCCGTCGCGACGGCAATCAGGTGAACGCCAAGATCACTAGTATCTTAACGTACGAAGGGTTGGAACGCTTGGAAGTCGAAAGCGCCGAAGCAGGGGACATCGTGGCGGTTGCCGGATTTCAGGATATCGGAATCGGAGAGACGATTACTGACCCCATCAACCCTGTGCCTCTTCCCGCCCTTGCGATCGATGAGCCGACGGTTCAGATGACGTTTGGCGTAAACACAAGTCCCTTCTCGGGGCGCGAGGGTAAATTTGTCACTTCCCGCGTCATTCGTGACAGGTTATTCAAGGAGCTCGAGATCAATGTTTCTCTCCGGATCACCGAAACGGATAGTCCTGATACCTTTTTAGTGGCCGGGCGGGGAGAACTGCATCTGGCTATCCTGATCGAGCAGATGCGTCGTGAAGGATTTGAGCTTCAGGTCTCGCAGCCCGTTGTCATTATTCATGAAAAAAATGGGATTAAACATGAGCCTTTCGAGCTTTTGATCGTGGACGTGCCCGCTCAGTACCAGGGGACGGTGATTGAAGAGATAGGCCGCCGAAAAGGAAGTCTCCAAAATATGTCGCAGGCTCCGACCGGAGAACAGCACCTGGAATACCAGATTTCTACACGTGGCGTGATTGGCTTAAAAGGGGCCTTGATGACCAAGACGCGCGGCACCGCGATTATCCACCATGTTTTTGATGAATATAAACCCATACAGGATGAGACGCTCAATATGGCGTCGCATGGTTCACTCGTAGCCAGTGAATCGGGAGAATCCAATGCCTACGGCTTGTGCAATGTCCAGGAGCGAGGCGATCTCTTTATCGGCGCGGGGGTGGACGTCTATCAAGGGATGATCATTGGAGAAAATTCACGCGACGAAGATCTTGATATCAGCCCCTGCAAGACAAAGAAATTATCGAATATGCGCTCCTCAGGGTCTGACGAAGCGCTGTCCCTGACGCCTCCCCGCGAGATGAATCTTGAGCTCGCGATTGAATACATCGGTCCCGATGAACTTGTAGAAGCGACTCCAAAGAATATTCGCTTAAGAAAAAGACAGATGGATCCGCTGGCACGAAAACGCACAAAAAGACAGACCGCTTAATGTTATGGGCCCAGAAGGAATAAAAGACCCAAAGAACGAAGAGAAGGGTGAAAGACTGCAGGTCGTTCTAGCCCGCTTTGGAATTGCCTCCCGCCGTGGTGTCGTTTCTCTAATCGAAGAAGGAAAAGTGCTGGTGAACGGCACAGAAGTGCGCGAAAAAGGTTTTCGCGTGCACGCCAAGCGCGACAAAGTCACTGTCGATGGACAGGAGATTTCCTCGGAAGACACCGATAAAAAACTGTATTTTATTTTTAATAAGCCCAAAGGGGTCATGACCACGCTTCAGGACCCGCACGCCGAGAGCACAATCGCTGATTTTTTTAAGGACGTATCGGTCCGCTTGTTTCCGGTGGGCCGGCTTGACCGTGACACGACAGGCCTCATTATCATGACCAATGACGGGGAGCTTACTTATCGGCTGACGCACCCAAAGTTTGGAGTGAAAAAAAGGTACCGGGCCAGGGTGGAGGGCGCCGTGACAGAGGAAGCGGCCAAGCGTCTTGAAAAAGGGGTTTATTTGGAAGAAGGAAAAACGGCTCCTTGCAAAATCGAGATAGAAAAAAGAACGTCGAAAGAAACGTCGCTTTATGTGACGTTGCATGAAGGGAAAAAAAGGCAGATCCGCCGCATTTTTGAGAAAATCGGCCACTGGGTCTTAGAACTTGAGCGTTTAAGTTATGGCCCCCTTTCTTTAGGGGATCTCCGTTGGGGAGGCAAAAGAGAACTGACCCCGAAAGAGGTTAGGGAACTGCAGGAAACCACAGGTCTTGCCAAGAGGCCTTCCGCCAAGACTCGTCATGCCTAAGAAAGTTGTTATTTACACCACGCCTTATTGTCCGTACTGTATCGCCGCCAAAAAATTTCTAAAATCAAAAAATGTGTTTTTCGACGAGGTGGATGTTTCTCGTGACGACGTCCTACGCGAAAGGCTCGTTGAGATGACTGGCGGGCGGGAGACAGTCCCGCAGATCTTTGTTGAGGGGCAACCCCTCGGCGGTTATGATGAGCTCGTAGCGTTTTACAATTCCGGCCAGAAGCTGTAGAATAGAAAGGTACAATCAATTCGTCCGATTATATTTCTTAATCTAGGAGACTTCATGCTTAAAAAACATTTTGGCATTTCACTGTTTCTTCTTTCGCTGAGTTTGGTTTTTGTCGCGGGCTGTGCCACTACCAAAGCACGCCAGGCGGACCCCAGCACGGATCTTTCGGCCCAAGTGACCCAGCTGCAAGGTGAGCTTTCCGCTAAGGATCAACAGATCCAGGAACTTCAATACCAGCTTCA
Source organism: uncultured Anaerolinea sp. (assembly GCA_964580175.1). Lineage (GTDB taxonomy): Bacteria > Chloroflexota > Limnocylindria > Limnocylindrales > CSP1-4 > UBA5189. The sequence goes on from CAZOJS010000105.1 coordinate 8,377, forward strand.
AAGTGTTCAGAGTTCCCTGCAAACGACGTCTAGTTCTTCCGGCAGCGGCAAAGCCACGAAATCTTCTTACATTCGAGTGCACGGCGTCTCGGTGGAAGACGTGCAGAGAGCGTTGGTCAACGCTGGTTTGGATCCGGGCCCGGTGGACGGGAAAATTGGAAAGAAGACCAAATCCGCCATCAAGGATTTTCAGAGACGAAATAATCTATCAGCGGATGGCGTCGTGGGTGAGAGGACCTGGTCTTTTTTAAAGGCCTAAATGTTCATTCACATGGTGCTTTTCAAAATTAAGAAGAGGCATGTGCCTACCTACGTGGCTGATTGTAAAATCTGGGAAGCCGAGGCTAGAAAGCACAAAGGATTTTTAGGCTACAAGACGCTTTTTCGCACGAATGAAAGCGGGCAATACGCCTCTTCTTACAGCTGGAAGACTGAAGCCGACCATGCGCGTTTCATGAAGAAGCATCACGACCGCCTGGTTTCCTTGTCCAAATGCCCCGTGGAAGTGCTCGGTTATTTCAATTTCAGGGCATCCCACTAAAACGCGAGCGAACGCATGCAATCGTTTCATTCTATTTCCCTGTTGGTTCCCGAAATCAAAGAGCTTCTCGCCGAGAAGAACTTCACGCTTTTAAAGCAGGTCTTGCGAGAGAACAATCCGATTGAGTTCGCGGACTGCTGGCGGAAATTCGAGGAAGAAGAGCGTCTGCAGATTTTTAAACTGCTTTCCGCAATCTCCGCGCTTAAGCTTTTTGAAATATTGGAGATGGAGGACCAGCGCCACCTCTTGGGCAAACTCAGCGAGGAGAGCGTTACTCCTATCCTTGAGAACATGGCCTCGCCGGAGCTTGCCAAGCTTTTCCATAAATTGTCGCCTCGTACTGTGAAAAAGATGACGAGCCTTATTAAACGGCAGGAAGCTCTGGCGCATATTGATCTTCTGATGAAATTTCCTGAAAACTCTGCGGGCAGTCTCATGCATCCGGAATTTGTGAAGCTTTCCCCCAAGCTGACTTCCAAGCAAACGCTGCATCTTCTGCAGGCGATCGCGAGGCCAAACCAAAAAGAGCATCTCTATTCGCTTTTCGTGACCGATGACAACGGAAAAGCGTTGGGGAGTTTAAGCCTCCAGGACCTCTTAAGCGCGGCAGAGGATGAGAAGCTCTCTGAGATTATGACGTCGGTGGAGGGGATCAAGGTCAAGCCT
>CAZOJS010000106.1:0-9432 GCA_964580175.1 uncultured Anaerolinea sp.
CGACGCGAGGTCCCCGCGCTTCTCGGTCGCGGTGCCGTGGTCCCGCTCGAACGGCGCCGGGAGGCCGGTTCGCAGGAGGCGTGCCCGCGTGACGGCGCGGGGACCGAACCGTCGACGGAGCTCGTCCGCCGCCTCCGTCGCCCGGCGCTGTCGCGGGTCGTCCGGCTCGAACAGACCGAGTTGGTCGCGCTCTCCCATGCCCGAGGCGCTGACACCGAGCAGGCGAATCCGTTTGCCGCGGGTCTCCGGACGGGCGAGCTCGACGGCCGTTCGCCAGATCGGCTCGGTCAGGTCCGTTGGCTCGACCAGGGTCCGCTGGCGGGTGACGGTTCGAAACGCCGAGTCGCGGACCTTGACGGTGACCGTCGACGCGCGGACGCCCGCGGCTCGCAGTCGCCCGGACACGCCCTCGGCCATGGCGAGGAGCGTGCGCTCGAGGATTTCGGGATCGGAGGTATCGACGTCGAAGGTGTGCTCATGACCGATCGATTTCGCCGAATCCGGGTCGTCCACGGGGTCCTCGTCTATCCCATGGGCCCGATCCACGAGCGCGGCTCCGTGCTTCCCGAGCCGTCGCACCAGCGATGCCCGGTCCATGGCCGCGAGGTCCCCGATCGTGGTCACGCTGAAGTCGCGGAGCACGGCCGCCGTCTGTGGCCCGACGCCCCACAGCCGGGAGATCGGAAGGGGCGCAAGGAAGGCCGCCTCCTCACCCGGCGGCACCACCACGAGACCGTCCGGCTTCTGAAGGTCCGAGGCGATCTTGGCGACCAGCTTGGTGCGCGCGACGCCAACCGAGGCGGTCAACCGAAGTTCGTTGCGAATGGTGTCCTTGATTCGCCGCGCGATCGTCGGTCCATCGCCGAACAGGGCGCGCGACGCGGTGACGTCGAGGAACGCCTCGTCGATGGACACGGGCTCGACGAGGGGCGTGAAGCGTCGAAGGATGGCCATGACCTCACGGCTCACGCGCTGGTAGGTGGCACCGTCCACCGGCACGAAGATGCAGGTTGGGCACAGCCGCTTCGCCGTCCGGATCGGCATGGCCGAGTGGACACCGAACTTGCGGGCCTCGTACGAGGCGGCGCTCACGACGCCACGATCACCCTTTCCGCCCATCCCCACGGCGACCGGCTTGCCGAGCAACTCGGGATGATCCCGCTGCTCAATCGCCGCGAAGAAGGCGTCCAGATCGACGTGGAGGATCGTGCGCGCCGTCATGTCGGCGATTGTCGCCCCGCGCCGTGGCGACGGTGTGGCACGCGCACCCTGGGATCGCCGGCCCGCAGCGTGGCTGCGCCGGCTGGGGCTTCCGGGCACTCCGCGCGGCGACGGGCGTCTACCCCTTGGGTTCGACGATGATCGTGACCTCGGGCGTCATTCCTGAGGCGACCTTGACGGCAACCTTGTAGGTGCCCAGGGACTTGAGCGGCTCGTCCAGCTCGATCTTGTGCTTGTCTACCTCAATGCCCCGGCGACCGAGCGCGTCGGCGATGTCCTTGGTCGTGATGGAGCCGTACAGCTTGCCGCCTTCGCCGACCTTGACGCCCATGGTCAGCGTCGTCGACGCGATCCTGGTGGCCGCGACCTCGGCATCGTCGCGCTCGCGCTTGCGCTTCTCCTCACGGGACGCGATGTCGTGCTGCCAGGCACGGTAGGCACCGCCGGAGGCCGGGACGGCGAGTTCCTGCTTGATGAGGAAGTTCGTGGCGAAGCCGTCGGCCACAGTCTTCATCTCGCCCGACTTGCCGAGCTTGGCGACGTCCTTCGTCAGGATGACCTTCACGCGTTCGATTCCTCCCTGTTGATCCAGGCCCGAAGTCTGGGGCCGAGACCGGATTGCTGCAACGCCTCGCTCGCGGCCTCGATCAGACCGGGCAGACGGCGAACGGTACGACGGACGGGACCTGGCAGAACACGACGAAGCCTCGCGACATCTTCGTCGAACAGAGCCCGATCGATCTCGAGGGCAGCGAGATGTTCGTCCAGATATTCCTCGTCGATCCCGTCGATGAAGACGTCGAGGGCAAGGGCGACCACGACGAGATCGTCCATGCCGCCCAGGATCGGCAGATCGTCCCGCACGAGGTCCCGCCCGAGGACGAGGTAGCCAAGCGCGCCACCGAGCACGGCCTTCCGTGCCCCCGGAGTTCGCTCGTCGCGAACGAGCGCCCAGAGCAGCCGGGCATACAGCGGGGCGCGGTTGGCCAGCGGAACGAGCGCGAGCACCCCCAGCGCACGTCGGACGCTGCCGCCCGTCGATCGCCGGCGCGGGCGACCACCCTTGCGGGTCGGGTCGCTGCGATCCTGCCGAGCCATGCGCCGATGGGCCTCCGAAGTCCGTTGCCGTGGGCCAGACGCCGAATGCGCCGGGTGCCCACGGGGGAGCGAGAGTCTACCAGTCAGAACCTTGACCACCGGGATGGCAACCATCGCGCGAGCTCCTTGCGCCCACCATGTCGTCTCACCCGGAGCGACGTTGGAACCCGATTTCGCGGGTTGGAGCCCAGCCTTGACATCGAACGGGCGTTCGGTATGATGGCGACAGTCCGCCCCAGGAGACGCGAGTGACCAGGCACGATGCCGAACGCAAACTGAAGATCCTCCACCACATCGCCGGGACGCTCCGCGCACGTGGCTATCCACCGTCCGTTCGCGAGATTGCGAGCGCCGTTGGGCTCAGCTCGACGTCCGCGGTCCACCACCACCTGCAGGTGCTCGAGCGGGACGGTTATCTCGAGCGCGGTGCGGCCCAGTCGCGCGCGATTCGGCTGACACCGACCGCCGCGATCTCGCTCGGCCTCACCAGTGAGCTCGTGCCCCAGGCCACCGCGGCCGATGCGCACGTCGTCCCGATCATCGGCGAGATTGCCGCCGGCGGACCGATCGAGGCGTACCAGGACGCCACGGAGACGATGGCCGTGCCGGATATCCTCGCCCCGGGTGGGGACGCCTACGTCCTCCGCGTCCGCGGTGATTCGATGATCGAGGCCCACATCGCGGACGGCGACTTCGTCCTCATTCGCCCGCAAAACACCGCTCGCAACGGTGACATCGTGGTCGCCCAGGTGGACGAGAACGCGGTCACCCTGAAGACCTTCTTTCGCGAAAAGGACCGCATCCGGCTCCAGCCCGCGAACTCCAATTACCCGGCGCAGTTCTATCCGGATGTACGCATTCAGGGGAAGCTGATCGGCGTCATCCGCCGCCTCGACTAGCGGGGGCTCGGTCATCCTCCAGGCCCTCGTTGTCGGCTCCGCTCCTTCGCTCACGCACGGATGTGCGCTCGCTCAGGTGCTCGCCGTCGCCTTGACCAGAAGGCGCCCGAGCCCCCGCGGGCTTTAGATCTCCACACACATTCCACACCGGCTCATCGGCCATCCACGGCAATCACCAGGAGACCGGCACAGGACGGGGATAAGCCCGTATCGCTCGCCCGCCACTGCCGCGACACTGGAACGGACAGTCCCCCGACCCAGCGTGAGGCCATGATCGATCGCCTGCCGCCCCAGAGTCTCGAGGCCGAGCAATCGGTCCTCGGCGCCATCCTGATCGACCGCGAGACCATCATCGAGATCGCCGAATTCCTGCGCCCGGAAGACTTCTACCGGCAGGCCCACGGCACGGTCTACCGAGCCATGCTGGACCTGTTCGAGCGGCGCGAGCCCGTGGACATCGTGACCGTCTCGGAGACCCTGGAACGCAAGGGGGACCTGGACGGCATCGGCGGCCGCAGCTATCTGTCCACGCTCTCGAACCAGACACCGACGGCCGTCCATGCGGTCCAGTACGCCCGGATCGTCGAGCGCAAGGCGGTCCTGCGCAACCTGATCGGGGCAGCCGGGAAGATCGCCGGGATCGGGTACGAAGATCCAGCTGAAATCCAGGAGGCCATCGACCGGGCTGAGTCGGAACTGTTCCAGGTGTCCAATCGCCGGATCACCGTGGGGTTCAGCGTCCTCAAGGACCTGCTCCACTCGGCCTACGACCGCCTGGACTACCTGCACGCGCATCGCGGCGAGCTCAGCGGGATCACCTCCGGGTTCGCGGACCTCGATGCGCTGACCACGGGGTTTCAGAAGAGCGACCTCGTGGTGGTGGCGGCCAGGCCGTCGATCGGCAAGACGAGTTTCGCGCTCAACATCGCCGAATACGCCGCCGTTCGCGAGCGCAAGAGCGTCGGGGTCTTCAGCCTGGAAATGAGCAAGGAGCAGCTCGTCCTCCGGTTGCTCTCGAGCGTGGCCAACATCGACTCGAAGCGGCTTCGGACCGGGTTCCTCGAAGAGATGGACTTCGCCCGGATTGCGCCGGCCATGAACGACCTGTCCGAGGCGCCCGTGTACATCGACGACACGCCCAACATCACGTCCATGGAGCTGCGCACCAAGGCCCGCCGGCTGCAGGCTGAATCCGGTCTCGACCTCGTGATCGTGGACTACCTGCAGCTCATGCAGGCGACGACGACGAACCGCGATGCCAACCGCGTCCAGGAAGTCAGTGAAATCTCGCGCGGCCTCAAGTCGCTCGCCCGCGAGCTGGCGGTTCCCGTCATCGCGCTGTCCCAGCTGTCCCGACAGCCGGAGATGCGTGAGTCAAAGGAACCGCGCCTCTCAGACCTGCGCGAATCCGGTGCCATCGAGCAGGACGCGGACCTGGTGATCTTCCTGTGGCGCGAGAAGGAACGGGCCGGCGAGGAGCATGACGCGGACGGCGAGGTGATCAACGTCAAGCTCGCCAAGCACCGCAACGGCCCCACGGGTGATATCCAGCTCTGGTTCCGCAAGAGCCAGACGCGATTCCAGTCGTACGCGGGCCAGCGCTACGCCGAAACCTGATCAGCGTTCCTCGTCGGGCAGGACCGGCCGCAACGCCAGCGTGTAGGTCTTGCCGTCCGGTCCGGTCAGCGCAAGGCTCGTGAATCCACCCTCGATCCCGTCCAGCCCGAGCGCCGCCACATCGGCCGCCGTCAGGGTGTGGATCGGAAACTGCGGCGCGTCCTGGCCGGCGGGCTGCACGAAGTCGGCCGGGACGATGTCCGGCCACGGCCAGGCCGCGGGCGGGTTGAAGGCGTCAGGGGTGAGGACGCCGCGCCACCGCTCGGGGGTCCAGACGGTTTCGCCATCGACCGACGAATCAAACCCGCGAAGCCGCTCCCCGAGAACGGCCATCGCCCGCAGGATCGCGACGTCCGGGCTCTGCGGATTGTCGAAACCGAGCGCTTCGACCGAGACCGTTTTGGCCAGGCCACCGGCATTCACCGTGAACGTCGCGGTCGGCGCATCCGCCACGTTTCCCGGGGTATAGGAAGCCCGTGCAACGCCGAGCCCGCTGTCGGCCAGGGCGAACCGCAGGAGCGCCTGGATCTCTGGCTCGGACAGCCTGGCGATCGAGTATGGCGTGAGCGCGCCGATCCTGTCGTTGGCCGGCAGCGGTGCATTGGCATTGCGGAAGATGACCGTCCCGTCGCCGTAGAGGACGAAGTGCGGCGCCTGGGTGGCGAAGAATCCCATCGGCACGAAACCGCCGCCCTCCTCAAATCGGAACACAACGTCCAGCGGGCCGGTCAGGTGGTCAATGGCCGCGTCGTCAAATGAAGGCGCGGTCGTCGGATCGGGCGAGCCGGCGGGACCCGAACTCGGCGTCGACGCTCCGCCACTGCATGCCCCGACGAGGACGATCAGGGCGAGGAACGCGGTCGCGACTCGAGCGCGGGAAGGGCGGGGCGTCGGTTGTGTATGCATGCGGCCCACGACGCGAGATGCTTTGTCACGGTTCCGAGGATCGACTCTCGGGGCGAGTCGGGCGCCATCCACCCTGGGCGGCCGATAGGGTCTGCGGCCGGTAGGTCCACCTCGCCGTAGACTGACGCCGTCGTGAGAGCAGCCGCTCAGAGGAGGAACCCGTGGGCGTCATCATCATCCGGGAGATGGTCGGCACGAGCCCGAATTCGTGGAGCGATGCCGCCCGCCAGGCCGTCGCGACCGCGTCGCGCACCGTGCGGAACATCAAGACCGTCGAGGTCGTGAAATCCTCGGCCGTTGTCGATGACGGCGAGATCGTCGAATACCGGGTCGAGATCAAGATCGGGTTCGAGTACGAGGGCTGACCCGGGCCCCGCCGGCGTCGCCTGCGCCGGGGGTTGGTCGACGATTCCCAACGGCGTCTGCTGAAGGGCATCGCGCGCAGCTAATCGCGTGGTGAGCGCCGGTCGCCACCATGCCGGGCATGCGGGACATTGACACCCTGTCGCACGCGTCCGTATCGTTCGCGCCGCCTGAGCCCTGGACACGCGACCGGGGAGCGCAGCGTGACGGACCGCCCGACCGCGCTGGAGTCCCGAACCGCGCTGGAATCCCGATGGGACCTGGTCGACCGGCGATCGTCGCGCCACCGCACGGCTCGGGAGGCACCCTCGGTCACGTGTCCGAGTATCCGGTCCAGATCGAGAAGGTCCAGGCCCCGCCCCTGCGCGACGAGACGCTCGCGCGCGACCGACTCCTCGATTGGTTGCACGTCAAGATCCACCGGCGGGCCATCCTGATCCTCGCCGAAGCGGGCTACGGCAAGACCACGCTGGTAGCGGACTTCACCCGCCGGACGCGGGTCCGCGTGATGTGGTTTCGGCTGGATCGAGGCGATCGGGACTGGCTGGGATTCATCGCCCACCTGGTGGCGGCCTTCCGCATTCATCAGCCTGATTTCGCCCCGACCACCCAATCGATGATCCGAGAGGCAAGTGCGGCCGCGCCATCCCGCGATACCGTCCTCGACACCTTCATTCGCGAACTCGGAACGCTGCCCATCGAGCCCGCCGCGCTGGTGCTCGACGACTTCCACCTGGTCGATGACGCCCAGGACGTGCGGACCATCGTTCGGGAACTCCTCGCCCGCGCCCCGGAGCGCCTGAGCTTCGTGCTGATCAGTCGGACGACACCATCGCTGCCGCTGGCTCGGCTCCGGGCGCTCGGCGAAGTCGCCGAGCTCGAGACGTCGGACCTGCGCTTCGCGCCTGCTGAGACCGAGCGGCTCTTTCGGGAGACCTATGCGCTCAACCTGGAGCCGTCGATCGTTGCCGAACTGTCGCGTCGGACCGAGGGCTGGGTTGCCTCGCTCCAGTTGGTTCGGGCCGCGATTCGGGATCGAAACCGATCCGAGATCCGCGCCTTCGTGCGGTCCTTGAATGGCGCCGAAGGGAATCTGTACGACTACCTGGCCGAGGAGGTCGTGGGCGAGCTTTCCGGAGAGCAACAGCAGTTCCTTATGCGTACCTCGCTTCTGGAGGTCATCGAACCGATCCTCGGCAGCGTTGCCGCTGCCATCCTGCCCGAGCAGACGCGGGCATCGATCGCCGACGGCGAGCAGCTCGGACTCTTCAGCCGGATCGGGCCCAATGCCCGCGACCGCGTCCGCGCGCACCCACTTGTTCGCGACTTCCTGCAGGCCCGCCTGCGGCGCTCGATTGGGCATGACGCCGTGATCGAGATTCACCGAGCCGTCGCAGCGGCTGCCGAGGCCGTCGACTGGCGTATCGCCGGACACCACTACCTCGAGGCCGGCGATCTCGACGACGCCCGCCGCGTCCTCGCGAGTTCCATCGATACCATCCTCGCGACCGGTGCCTACGCCGCCGCCGAGGAGCTCGTCAACGGACTCCCGGCCACCGAACATCCTGATCCCAATGTCCTCGTCGTCCTCTCCCGGCTAGCCCAACAGCGGGGACAATCAAGTCTTGGGCGCGACCTCGCCGAAGCTGCGTTTGCCGCGAGATCTGAAAGCGGTGCTGTGAACGTGACGCTGCTGTCAGCGCGTCTACTAGCAGGTGACATCGAAGGGGCCGCCCTGGTCGCGTCAGATCTCGAGGTCAGGCGGCATCTAGGCGAAGCCTCCGCGATCGGTCAAGCCATTCGACTTACCCTGGAAACATCACAGGCTGGCCATCTGGAGGTCGCCAAACGAGCCTTGGAGCAGACCGTCGAGCGGCTCCGCGACAAGGGTGCCCTCCACTACCTTGGGGTCGGACTCTCGAATCTGGGATACGTCCTCAAGGCTCAGGGAGACGCCCGCGGTGCTCTCGACGCGGCGGATGATGCGGTCGCGGCCTTAGAGGCGACCTCTGCGGCCGGCGAGCTGGTCTCCGCACAGCTGCTCCAAGCGTGGGCGCTGGCTCATCTTGGTGACCTCGATCAAGCGCGTGCCTCAATCAGATCTGCGCGCGTTCTGGCCCGGGGGGATCAGCTCGTCGAAGTCGCTTATGAAGGTGCCGAGGTCGAGGCCTTCTACGGAGATCCTGAAGCTGCACTCAGGCTGCTCATGGAACTTGGTGGGAAGATCGACGGCGAGACAGATGCGGCGGAACAAGCCCTTCTTCCCCAAATTCACGCGCAGGTTGCGCTTGGGCGTCTCGACGAGGCGTCGGACAACGCGTCACACCTGCGGTACGGATCAATGCGATCGGCGATCGCCTTCGAGTCCCGGCGACAGCTTGCATTCGCGCTGGTTGGCCTCGTCCGCGGAGAGCCCCAGGCGATCGAGGCCGCTCGAGCTGGTTTGGATTGGGCCGAGAGGCAAGGGGCACATCTCTGCGCAAGAGTTCTGGGCATCATGTCGGCGGCCAAAGATCCTGACAAATTCGGCCCGATGGTCCTTCAGGAGGCCGTTCGCGACGCGGCAATAATCTCGATTTGCGCAGACGTCATCTCGTCCAGACTAGATGTCCTTGATCCACACACTCGCGAACGAGTAGTCGAGGAAGCACGGCGCCGACCTGAAAGATGGCGAGGGCCACTCCGTCAGGCGGTGGAGAACCTACGCGGCGAAGCCCAGGCAGCCGCCGCCACCCTCCTCGACGAGGTCGGCGCAGCGCGCGACATTTCACTCTTGAGGAGGCACGCCCGGGCCTCCAAGGTAGGGCCGTATCCCCGCGCAGCAGGCCGCAGCCTGGCGCGGCGACTCGCGCCAAGGGTGTTTGTGGAAGACCTCGGCCGGGTAGCAATTCTGCTTGGCAGCGGCGCAGTCGATGGATCACAGATCCGGAGAAAGGTCCTTGCTCTCCTCTGCCTCATGCTGACCAAAGCCCGCTTCTCCGCTACTCGCGAGGAAGTGCTCGACGCGCTTTGGCCCGACCTCGACCCTTCGACGGCCTTGAATTCACTCAACCAGACGGTCTACTTCTTGCGTCGAGTCTTCGAGCCGAGTTTCGCAGACGACACGTCGCCAGGATACGTTGGTCAGGACGGCGAGACTGTTTGGTTGGATAGCGAACTCGTTCAAAGCCGGAGTCGGCGTTGTCGGGAGCTAATTCGGGCGATGCCCGCGGTGCCTGACCCGGAATCTGTCCTAGCCTTAGCGAACGAGTATCACGGCCGCTTCGCCTTGGATTTTCTTTATGAAGAGTGGGCCGGTGCATATCGGGACTCCCTCCACGCCGCGTAC
>CAZOJS010000107.1:0-9674 GCA_964580175.1 uncultured Anaerolinea sp.
CTTTCGATGGTCGTGATCACCGCCCTGGTGGACGCGCCGGGCCTGGGCAAGAACATCATCAAGGCCCTCCAGCAGAACGACGTCGGGCTTGCGTTCGACGCGGGTCTGGCGGTCGTGATCATGGCGATCATGCTGGACCGCCTGACCACCCAGGCGAGCGAGCGGCTCGACCCCGCCCGGCCCGGCCGGGTCATCTCCATTGCCGGACGCACGGGTCGGTCGGCGGCCGTGCTCGCGCTCGGCGTGTGCGCCCTGGGCGTGGCCGCCGGAACGCTCTTCCTCGGCGGGGACGCCTTCCCACGGGAGTTGCACTTCTCGTTCCGGACCCCGGTCAACGACATCACCGACTGGGTCGCGTTCAACTTCTACAACGTGACCGAATGGATCAAGAACGTCACGACCTACGGCCTGATCAACCCGATCCAGGCCATCCTGACCTCAGCGCCGTGGTGGCTCGTGATGGCCGTCGTCGTGGGAATTGCAACGCTGGCCAGCGGCGTCAAACCGGCCCTGATCGCCGCCGCATGCCTGCTCGTCCTTGCGGCGATCGACATGTGGGAGCACGGGATGCAGACGCTCACCGCGGTCATGGTCGCCACGATCCTGACCCTCGGCCTCGGGCTGATCCTGGGCATCATGTCGGCCCGCAGTGACCGATTCTCGATGGTCCTTCGTCCATTCCTGGACGCCGCCCAGACGATGCCCGCCTTTGTCTATCTGTTGCCGGCGGTGGCCCTCTTCGGGCCGACCCGCTTCACGGGCATCGTGGCCGCGCTCATCTACGCGATCCCTCCGGTGATCCGGCTCGTGGAGATCGGCATCCGGACCGTTTCGGTGACGGTCCGCGAGGCGGCAATCGCTGCCGGTTCCACCCCAATGCAGCTGCTCCTGAAGGTAGAGCTGCCGCTCGCCCGACCCGCACTCCTGGTGGCCGCCAACCAGGGAATCATCCTGGTCCTGGCGATGGTGGTGGTCGGCGGCCTCGTCGGTGGTGGCGCGCTGGGCTACGACGTCGTTGCCGGATTTGCCCGACGGGACTTCTTTGGCGAGGGCCTCGCGGCAGGCATTGCCATCGTCTGCCTCGGTATCATGCTGGACCGAATCACCCAGGGCGCCGGCAGCCGCGAGCGCGCCCGCGCGCTGTCGGGCGGCGTGTCCCGGGGGGGGAGCGCCTGACCTGGATTCGGTGATGCTCCGGATCGGCCGCGCCAAGGGATGCGGAATAGCCCACCGAGGTGCACCATACGCAGAAGACAGGGGCAGGCAGTAACGCGGCCGACGAGCCGTCGGCAGCGCAGCAGAAGGAGCGCACATGAGCAAGAAGGGCAGATTCGGACGTCTGACCGTTGGTGCGATGGTCGTCGCTTTGGCGTTCGCCGCGTGTGGCGGCGGAGGCAGTGCAGGCAAGGGCACCGTCAACATCGCGGTCAACCCGTGGGTCGGCTACGAGGCCGACGCAGCCGTCGTCGCGCACGTCCTCAGGGAGCTCGGCTACACGGTCAACCTGAAGGACCTCAAGGAAGATGTCTCGTGGCAGGGCTTCGAGTCCGGCGAGGTGGATGTGATCATGGAGAACTGGGGCCACCCGGATCTCGAGAAGATCTACATCGACGAGAAGAAGGTCGCCCTGGACGCCGGGTCCACCGGCAACGAGGGGATCATCTTCTGGGGCGTACCTGGGTGGATGGCCGAGGAGTACCCGGACATCACCGACTACAACAACCTGAACAAGTACGCGGACCTGTTCAAGACTTCCGAGTCCGGCGACAAGGGCCAGTTCCTCGGCACGGACCCCTCGTACGTCCAGTACGACGAGGCGCTGGCGACGAACCTGGGCCTGAACTTCACGGTCATCTTTACCGGCAGCGAGAACGCCACGATCGAGGCGATCAAGCAGGCCGACGCCCAGAAGAAGCCGCTGCTGTTCTACTGGTGGGATCCGCACTGGCTCAACGCGCAGGTCAAGATCGTCCCGGTCAACCTGCCGCCGTACACCGCCGGCTGTGACGCGGACCTCGAGAAGGTCGCCTGCGACTACCCGGTGACCGACCTCAACAAGATCATCAGCGTGAAGTTCAGCGAGAAGGGCGGCGACGCCGCGACCGTGGTCAAGAACTTCAACTGGACGAACGAGGACCAGAACCTCGTCGCCGACTACATCACCAACCAGGGCATGACGGCCGAGGAGGCCGCCAAGAAGTGGGTCGACGAGCACGAGTCGACCTGGAAGGCGTGGCTCCCGTAGGCCCCGCCTGATCACGCGCAACGCCAGAGCCGGCGACGAATCCCGTCGCCGGCTCTCGATTCACGGCCCATCCGGGGGCAAATCGACATTCGGAGGACGATGACGCTTGACGCTCGCCGCCCCGCGCGGCCAAGATGGATGCTGACGATGGCCCGGGGGCTGGACGATCCCCGACCTCGCGATGTGCCCACGACCCGATGAATTTCGGCGTTCGCGACGCGTCGCACTGGCGGACCCGTCCGGTGACCAGCCGTCGCATAGAGTGCGCGACATGAGGTCACGCACCGCATATCTGGAGGACAAGTTGACCACTACGCGCACGATGCCTCGCCTCATTGTTGGCGGAGCAATCCTTGCGATCGTCGTCGCCGCCTGTGGCGGTGGCGCATCAGCAGCTCCGACGACTGCCCCGGCCGCGTCGACTGCCGCCTCCGAGGCTCCGGTCGTTGATCCGATGCAGGCCCTGGTGGACGCGGCAACCGCCGAAGGCACCCTCACGACCATCGCCCTGCCGCACGACTGGTGCAACTACGGCGGCGTCATCGACGGCTTCAAGGCCAAGTACGGCATCGCCGTCAACGAGCTCGATCCGAATGCCGGTTCCGGCGATGAGATCGAGGCGATCAAGGCCAATAAGGACAACCCCGGCCCGCAGGCCCCGGACGTCATCGACGTCGGCCTCGCGTTCGGCCCGTCGGCCAAGGCCGAAGGCCTCATCCAGCCCTACAAGGTCGCGACCTGGGACACGATCCCGGACAGCGCCAAGGACGCGGAAGGCTACTGGTACGGCGACTACTACGGCGTGCTTTCGTTCGAGGTGAACACGGCCGTCGTCACCAACGTCCCGAAGGACTGGTCAGACCTGCTCAAGCCCGAGTACGCGAACATGGTTGCCCTCCCCGGCGACCCGCTGGCGTCCAACCAGGCGATCCAGACCGTCTTCGCGGCCTCGCTCGCCAACGGGGGCTCGCTCGATGACGCATCGAAGGGCCTCGACTTCTTCAAGGCGCTGAACGACGCCGGCAACTTCGTGCCGGTCATCGCGAAGCCCGGCACCATCGCCTCGGGCGAGACGCCGATCACGGTCCGCTGGACCTACAACGCACTCTCGAACCGCGATTCCTCGGCTGCCTCCGGTGGGCCAGTGATCGAGGTCGTGGTACCGGCTTCCGGTCGGTTCGCGGGCGTCTACGTGCAGGCGATCAGCGCCTACGCGCCGCACCCGAACGCCGCCAAGCTGTGGATGGAGTACCTGTACAGCGACGAGGGCCAGAACCTCTGGCTGGATGGCTACTGCCACCCGATCCGGTACGAGAACCTCATCGCGACCAACGCGGTCCCGGCCGAGGCGCTCGCCAAGCTGCCGGACGTTGCCGGGGCCGTCTTCCCGACACTCGCGCAACTTGATGCAGCCAAGACCCTCATCACCACCGAGTGGCCGAACGTGGTCGGCGCGGTCGTCCAGTAACGACCCGTATCGACCTGACCTGATGTCCGGCCTCCGGCCGTGACCTCGCTCTCGACACGCGTGCGACGCCGACCCACCTTCTCGTGGGTCGGCGTCGTGCCGTTCTTCCTCTTTGCGATTGCAGCGCTGGCGCTGCCACTCGGCTTCCTCGTGATCGGGAGTTTTCAGGATTCCGCCGGCAACCTGACGCTCCAGAACTTCGCCGACCTGACGACCGGCACGATCCCCACCGCATTCGCCAACAGCATCGAGATCAGCCTGGTGACGGCTCTCGCGGGGGGCATCTTCGGCTTCCTGCTGGCCTGGGCCGTGATCATGGGCGGCCTGCCGACCTGGATCCGCTCGGCCATCATGACCTTCTCCGGAGTTGCCTCGAACTTCGCCGGCGTGCCCCTGGCGCTCGCCTTCGTGTTCACGATGGGCAACCTGGGACTCATCACGAAGTTCATCTTCGATACGTTTGGGGTGAGCCTGAACCGCGATCTCGGCTTCACGCTGTACAGCAAGACCGGGCTCGAGATCGTTTACCTCTACTTCCAGTTCCCGCTCATGGTCCTGATCATCGCGCCGGCCCTCGACGGCCTCCGGCGCGAGTGGCGGGAGGCGTCCGAGAACCTGGGCGCGTCGGCCTTCCAGTACTGGCGCCACGTGGCCCTGCCGATCCTGCTGCCCTCGATCCTCGGCACGATGATTCTGCTTTTCGGGAACTCGTTCGGGGCGCAGGCGACAGCATTCCAGCTCACCGGCGGGACCATCGAAATCGTCACGATCGCGATCGGACGGCAGATCCGCGGTGACGTTCTCCACAACCCCGGCCTGGGATACGCGATGGCCATGGGCATGGTCATCGTGATGTCCGTGGTGATCCTGGCCTACACATGGCTGCAGCGGCGCTCAGAACGATGGTTGCGCTCATGAGCGGTGACGTCGGACGCTCAGGGCACGCCGCCACGGCACCGGCCTTGACAATCGGCGGCCGCCGACCTCCACGGCGCGGCTCGCTCATCGCGTGGGTGATCCTGATCATCGGGGTCCTCTACTTCGTGATCCCGCTGGTCGCCACGCTCCAGTTCTCGCTGCGCCCGACGCCGACGACGCTCGCCTATACCAACGTCCTGAACGACCCGAAGTTCTCCGGCAGTCTGCTGTACTCATTCATCATTGCGATCATCACGATCGTCGTCTCGCTGGCTCTGATCGTCCCGACCGCGTTCTGGGTGCGGCTCAAGGTCCCGCACCTGCGGACTGCGGTGGAGTTCGTGACCCTGATGCCGTTCATCGTTCCGGCCATCATCCTGGTGTTCGGCATCATTCGGGTGTACAGCGCCAAGCCGTTCGTGTTCACCCGGACGGAATTCGGGTCTGATGCCCTGCTCGTGGCGGCCTATGTGGTCCTCTCCTTCCCGTACATGTACCGCGCCGTGGACACGGGCCTCGCCGCGATCGACGTCCGCAGCCTGACCGAGGCCGCCCAGAGCCTGGGTGCCGGTTGGCCGAGAATCATCGTCCGGGTCATCCTGCCGAACCTTCGAACCGCCCTCCTGTCGGGCGCGTTCCTCACCTTTGCCATCGTCATCGGCGAGTACACGATTGCCAGCTTCCTGGCCCGCAACAACCAGTTCGGTGTGTACCTGTCCCTGCTCGGGCAAAACAAGGCCTTCGAGCCCGCGGCGGTCTCGCTGATCAGCTTCGGATTGACCTGGCTGGCAATGATCGTCATCGCCCTCATCGGCCGCGGCAGTCGCGACCAGATCACCGTTGTCGGCGCCCGTTGAGCCAGGAGAACATCGCCCGATGAGCTTTCTCGAACTGACCGGAATCCAGAAGCACTTCGGGGCCGTCGCTGCCGTGGAGGACTTCAATCTCGCTGCCGAACGGGGCGAGTTCGTGAGCTTCCTGGGCCCATCCGGGTGCGGCAAGACCACGACCCTGCGGATGATCGCCGGCTTCGAGATCCCGACCGCCGGAACGATCACGGTCGACGGCACGGACATCACGCACCGCCCGCCGAACCGGCGCAACGTCGGCATGGTCTTCCAGTCCTACGCGCTCTTCCCGAACATGAGCGTCGGGGACAACGTCGGCTTCGGGCTCAAGGTTCGGAAGCGGCCGGCCGACCAGATCAAGAAGCGTGTCGGCGAACTGCTGGATCTCGTCCACCTCGCCGACAAGCGGGCCCGCTTCCCATATCAGCTGTCGGGCGGCCAGCAGCAGCGCGTTGCGCTCGCTCGCGCCCTCGCCTTCGAGCCCGAGGTGCTCCTCCTGGATGAGCCCCTGTCCGCACTCGACGCCAAGATCCGGGTCTCGCTCCGCCAGGAGATTCGGGCGATCCAGCGGCAGCTCGGGATCACCACCGTCTACGTGACCCATGACCAGGAAGAGGCGCTCTCGCTGTCCGACCGGATCGTGGTCATGAGCGACGGCCGGATCGAGCAGATCGGAACGCCGTTCGATGTCTACAACTTCCCGACGACTCGCTTCGTCGCCTCGTTCGTCGGGCAGCTGAACGTCCTGCAGGCGACCGTCATCGATGCCGGGGCCGGTCGCCTGTCCGTCGGGGGCCAGGAGATCCGGATTGCCCGGCCCGTCGAGGCGAGCGCGGGCTCGACGATCGCGATGGCGCTGCGGCCGGAGATGGTATCGCTCGGCGAGGGCGTCGAGGGGTCGAATCGTGTCCGGGGCACGGTGGCCGACGTGAGCTTCCTCGGGTCGATCGTGCGCCTCAAGATCCGCCTCGCCGACGGCGTGGTCGTGATCCTCGATGTGTTCAACGAGCCGACATTGAACCTGCCGGCCCTCGAGTCGTCGATCACGATCTCGTTCTCCGCCGAGGGCCCGCTCATCCTCGGTGGAACCGCGGATCCAGGCTCAGGGCCCGGCCTGGACGAAGGCTGACGGGGGCCGACAGGGCCACGACGGCCGGGTCATGACGGACCTCGGGCTGCCCGTCCGCGCCGGACGGCTTGCGAACATCGATCTGGCGATCTTCGACAAGGATGGAACCCTGATCGACTTCCACCTGATGTGGAGCGACTGGGTGGGCGCCCTCGCCCGTGGGCTTGCCGCGGCCCACGGGTCAAGTCTGGATGCTGTCGTCTATCCCATGATGGGCGTGGATCCAATCAGCGGGCAGGTGTATCCGCATGGTGCCCTTGCCGCCACCCCGATGGCACGCCTGCGCGGCGCGCTTGTCGCAGATCTGGTCGATCACGGCCTCGAACCCGAGGAGGCGGCGCGTGTCGTCGGGGCCGCCTGGCACAGTCCGGACCCCGTGGACCTGGCCCGGCCGCTCGCCGACCTGCGCAGGCTATTCACCGACCTGCGCGCTGGCGGGACGCGGATCGCGGTCGCGACGAGCGATGACCGTGACCCGACGGAACGGACGCTCGCCCATCTTGGCATCGCGGACCTCGTGGAGGCCGTCGCCTGTGCTGACGACGGACACCCGGTGAAGCCGAGCCCGGACGCCGTCCACTGGATCTGTCGGACCCTCGGGGTCCGGGAGGATCGGGCTGCCGTCATCGGGGACTCGCCGGCCGATCTCCGGATGGGCCGCGCGGCCGGCGCTGGGCTGGTCATTGGTGTTCTGACCGGGGTGGGCGATCGAGACACGCTGGCCCCGCTCGCGGATCTCGTCCTGCCGTCGATCGCGGACCTTGTGCCCGCGACCTGACAAATTCAGGGATGGCCGCCCGCGCCGCGGTGGCTCACGGGCTGGGCCTCAGCGGCGGTGGTTAAGCGGCGCCTCAGCGGCGGTGGTTAAGCGGCGCCTCAGCGGCGGTGGTTAAGCGGCGCCTCAGCGGCGGTTGCCGAACAGCCGAAGCAGGAAGAGGAACAGGTTGATGAAGTCCAGGTAGAGGTGCAGGGCACCCATCACCGCCGCCTTTTCCACGGATCCGGTCTGCACGACGAGCGCTCCCGAGGCGATCCGCTGCGTGTCGTAGGCCGTCAGCGCCGTGAAGATGACCACCCCGATCACGGAGATGATCCAGCTCAGCGTGCCGCTCTGGAAGAAGACGTTGATCAGCGACGCGACGATCAGTCCGACGACTCCGATCATCAGGGTGCCGCCCAGACCCGTCAGCGAGCGCTTCGTGACGACGCCATACAGGCCGGCCGCCCCGAACATCGCCGCGGCCGACAGGAATGCCGAGGTCACCGATTCGCCGGTGTAGAGCGAGACGATCACCGCGACGGTGAACCCGAGCGTGGCGGCATAGACGAAGAAGAGACCGAGCGCCAGCGTCGCGCTCATCCGGCGGATCCCGAGTCCGATCGCCCAGACGAGCGCCAGCTGCCCGAAGAAGATCAGGAGAAAGTAGTCCGCGACCGAGTTCAGCACCGTCTGATTGGACCCGACGACGAAGGCGACGCCGGCTGTCACGAGCAGCCCCGCGAACATCCACAGGAACGCCTGGCTCAGCAGGACGGCGGCAATGGCCGGGGACGGGGCGCTGGCCGGTGCCGTCGGAGCGTTGGGAAACGACATCAAATGCCTCCTGGTCGAGCTGCCTTGCGGGTTCGGGGTTCGCGATCCGTGCGCGCGGGGGTTGCCTCGCGCGATTCTGCCTGCTCTGCCGCCCGGGCCAGAACCCACAGCAGGTCCGCCAGGCGGTTGATATACGGGACAAGATAGTCGCCGGGCACAAGCCCGTCGCGTCGCAACGCCACCGCCCGGCGCTCCGCTCGGCGCAGGATCGTTCGGGCCAGTTCGAGCGCAGCGCTCGTCACGGTCTCGCCGGGCACGACGAACTCCGTGGGCAGCGTGATCGCCGCCTCGGCCTCCACGAGGATCCGCTCCACCTCGCCCAGCATCGCGGCCGATACCCGGGTCCGGCCGTCCTCGAGCCGATCCCAGGCCGCGGGGTTGGTGGCAAGCTCCGCGCCAACCACGAACAGTTCGCGCTGGAAGCGCAGGATCAGGTCGCCGAGACCGCCGAGACTCGGGGACAGCGTCCCGATCCGACGCTTGACGCCCAGATTGGCACGCGCGAGCCCGAGAGCAGCGACGGCCTCATCGATCGTGCCGTAGGCCTCCGTCCTTGGGTCGTCCTTGGCGATCCGATCGCCACCGAACAGGAGGCCGGTCGTGCCGTCGTTGCCCCTCATGGTGGCCACGACCGAATTGATGGGGGAGCGTAGTCTCACCACATCAGGCCGGCGTCGCGGGGATCCCACCGCTCCGCGAGCAACGTCACCTTGACTTCGTGGTCCACGACCGATTCGGCCTGTTCCTTGACCTGCGCGATCATCGAGCCGGCGTACGGACAGAACGGCGTGGTGAGGATCATCTTGATCTCTGTTTCGTTCGTGCCGAGCAGGACCTGCTTGATCAGGGCGAGCTCAACGACGTTCATCCCGATCTCTGGATCCACGACCGCCCGCAGGGCATCGAGGATGGCGAGTTCGGTCGCGCGGCGCTCGGCGTCGAACGCGGGCGCAGGCGCCGGGGTGCTGGTTGCGCTGTCGACGGTGTCGGTCATGGCGGTGTGGGGCGCTCCGTAACTGAGCCGAGAGCGTACCACCAGATTCGGGAATCGCCGCCCGACCGGCGGGCACGGCCAAGTGTGCATGTTCGCCGAACCCGGCCAGCGCCGATTTCTGCCCCGTTTACGAACCCGGGTCGTGTTCCGGCCGTGTGGAGGGTTATCTTGCCCCACTTACGAACAGGGTTCGTGCAAAGTACGGCGGCGGATCGTCTCGCCGCGTCAAACCGCCCCGCGCGAGTCGGGCTGAGCACGATGGAACCGCAGTTCGGCAGCTCAGGCGCACGAGATCCCGACGGAACCGCACCTACCACGAACCGGGTTCGTATCTGGACCCGGCGGACGCCTGCGCCCCGAGGGTCGGGCGCGAGCCGTCAGGCGCGAGTCGTCAGGCGCGAGCCGTCAGGCCCGAGCCGTCAGGCCCGAGCCGTCGGGCGCGAGCCGTCGGGCGCGACTTCGTCGGGCGCGAGCCGTC
>CAZOJS010000108.1:0-12591 GCA_964580175.1 uncultured Anaerolinea sp.
CCGGGGATCCCGCGGCTGCTCGAGGCGGCCACCGGCCGGTACGGGCGAGCGGGCGCCGCCGGGCCGGATGTCGAGGCGCTGATCGAACTCGATCTCGAGATCCGGCAGCGCTATGCGACCGGGGCGGTTGCGTGATCGACATCGGCCGCTCGCTGGTCACGATCGTCCTGTTCTTCGGCATCCTCGGCGTGCTCGTCGTCGTCCACGAATTGGGGCACTTTGTGGTCGCCAAGCTGTTTCGTGTCCGGGTCCTCGAATTCGGAGTGGGCTTCCCACCGCGAGCGAAAGTGCTCCGGGATGTCGGGGAAACCGTCTACACGCTGAACTGGCTGCCGATCGGCGGCTTCGTGAAGCTCGAGGGCGAGGACGGCGACGATGCCGACGACCCGCGCGCGTTTTCCGCGCAGGGACTGCCCAAGAAACTGGTCATCCTCGTCGCCGGCGTCGTCATGAACGTGCTCCTGGCCGGCGCGATCTTCACCGGCATCGCCCTGACCGGGGATCCAGCCATCGGCGTCTACGTCCCGTATGTCGAGCCGGGCTCGCCGGCCGAAGCTGCGGGCGTCCGCGTCGGGGACGTGATCGAGCGAGTCGGGGGCCGGGCGTTTGGCGCATTCGGGCCCGGCTCGATCCTCGGAGAGCTTCACGACAGCGCCGGACGGACGGTGATCCTGACGGTTCGCCGGGATGCTGAAGTGATGGATCTCACCGCGACGTTGCGAACGCAGGACGCTGTGGAGGCCGGCAAGGGCGCCCTGGGGATCGGCAAGATCGTCGAGTTTCCGCTGGAGCCGCGGGCGACCCCCGACCGCATCCAGTACGCATTCGACGTGGCGCTCGGCCTCGGTCTGGAGCGGACGGTCTCGGCGATGAGCCTGATCATCGATGGCGTCGGCCAGCTTGCGACGGCCATCATCACGAGGCCCACTGAGCCACCGCCCGCGTCCGGGCCGGTCGGCATCGCAACGCAGATCGGCGACGTCTTCTGGACGCTTGGGCCTGTGGTCACGTTGTACCTGGCCGGGATCTTGTCGGCCAATCTCGCCGTCGTCAACATCCTGCCGTTTCCGCCCCTCGATGGCGGTCGGATCCTGATGCTGCTGATCAAGCGGGTCGCCGGATCGCGACTGTCGTTGCGGGCGGAACGACTGTCCTACGTGCTCGGTTTTGCGATGCTGCTCGCGTTTCTCGTGTGGGTCACCGGCTACGACATCGTCCGCGGGCTTGCCGGAGAATGAGCTCGCCTGCTGAGCTTCGGCCTCGTCGCCGGTCGACGATCTCGGTCGACGTCGGTGGCGTGCTGGTGGGCAGCGCTCACCCCGTGGTGGTCCAGTCGATGACGAACACGGACACGGCCGACTCGGATGCCACGGCAATCCAGGTTGCCCGGCTGGCGCACGCCGGTAGCCAGCTGGTCCGGGTGACTGTGAACACGGATGCGGCGGCCGCCGCCGTGCCCGACATACTCCGGAAGCTGGCCGATCTCGGCGTGGCCGTGCCAATCGTGGGCGATTTCCACTACAACGGGCACAAGCTCCTGGTTGACCACCCGGCAGCCGCCGCCGGTCTGGCGAAATACAGGATCAATCCAGGCAACGTCGGCGCGAAGCGCCATGACGAACACTTTCAGACCATCATCCGGGTCGCGATCGAGCACGACAAACCGATCCGAATCGGGGTCAACTGGGGCTCGCTCGATCAGGGGCTCCTGACCGAGCTGATGGACGCCAACGCCCGCCAGCCCGTGCCGCGCGACGCCCGCGCGGTGATGATCGAGGCGATGATCGAGTCCGCCATGCGCTCCGCCGAACTAGCCGAGGCGACGGGACTCGGCCACGACCGGATCATCGTGTCGGCGAAGGTCTCCGGTGTCCGCGATCTCCTCGAGGTCTACCGGATTCTTGCGCAGCGCTCCGACTACCCGCTCCACCTCGGCCTCACCGAAGCCGGCCTCGGGACCAAGGGTGTCATCGCGTCGACGGCGGGGATCGCGATCCTGCTGGAGGAGGGGATCGGGGACACGATCAGGGTGTCGCTCACGCCGGCTCCCGGCGGGGAGCGTGAGGAAGAGGTCCGGGTCGCCCAGCAGATCCTCCAGTCGATGGGCCTCCGCGCCTTTCTCCCGCAGGTCAGCGCGTGTCCGGGCTGCGGCCGGACCACGTCGACGTTCTTCCAGGAGATGGCCGAGCGCATCTCGGCTCACATTCGCGACCGGATGCCCGCTTGGCAGGTCACCCGATCCGGCGTGGAGGAGATGACCGTCGCAGTCATGGGCTGCGTCGTGAATGGGCCTGGAGAGTCGAAGCACGCCGACATCGGGATCAGCCTGCCCGGCACCTTCGAAGAGCCGGTCGCACCGGTCTTCATGGACGGAAAACTCGACCGGACACTTCGCGGTGACGGGCTCGTCGACGAGTTCATCGGCCTGCTCGAGGAGTACGTCGAGCGACGCTATCCGGCCCGCGCCGAGGTCGTTTCCGGCTGACCGTCACTCGACGGTCCAGGGGTCCCGGTGTATACTCCCGGCCGGAATCGAATGGCCGCCTCCGAAGGACGTGGGTGACCCCCACGTATTTTTTTCGGCAGCGACACTTAAGACAGCAGTTAAGGAGGGCGATGCGACCGTGAGTCGAGATTTCATCGGTGCCCTCCTCCAGCTCAATGCGGAGAAGCAGGTCCCCCGCGAGCAGCTGATCCGAACGGTCGAGGAGGCGATCCAGTCCGCCTACCGACGGATCGCGAACGAAGAGGACATCTACGTCCAGATCGATGCTGAGAGCGGAAAGATCCGGGTCTACCGGGCGCGAACCGCTGTGGCCGACGTTCAGGATGAGCTGACCGAGTTCACCCTGGAGGAGGCCCACAAGGTCAAGCCGGACGCCCAGGTTGGCGAACTCGTCGAGACCAAGCAGTTGGATGGGGATGCCTTCGGCCGGATTGGGGCCCAGACGGCGAAGCAGGTCGTCCTGCAGCGACTCCGGGAAGCCGAGCGCGACGTCGTGTACGAGCAGTTTGCTAGTCGGGAGGGTGAGCTCGTCACCGGCACCGTAAATCGCGTCGAACCCCGGGCGATCATCCTCGACGTCGGCAAGGGCGTGGAGGCGATCCTGGCCACCACCGAGCAGTCACCGCTCGAGCACTATCGGATCGGCCAGAACGTCAAGGCGTTCGTGCTTGAAGTGCGCCGTCTGCCCAAGGGTCCGGCCCTCTTCGTGACCCGGACCCACAAGGGGTTCCTGAAGCGCCTGTTCGAGCTCGAGGTTCCCGAGATCCACAGCGGCACGGTCGAGATCCGGGCGATCGCTCGCGAGGCCGGCAGCCGAAGCAAGGTTGCCGTCGGTTCACGCCAGGAAGGACTGGATCCGGTCGGGGCAACAGTCGGCCAGCGCGGTGCGCGCGTCCAGGCGGTCGTCGCGGAGCTTGGCGGGGAGAAGATCGACGTGATCCCCTGGAACGACGACGCCTCGATGTTCGTCGCCAATGCGCTGTCACCGGCGCAGGTCCTATCGGTCGAGATCGACACGGAACACCGGATCGCCAACGTCACAGTCCCGGAACGCATGCTCTCGCTGGCGATCGGTCGCGAAGGACAGAATGCCCGGCTCGCGGCGCGCCTGACGGGGTGGCGAATCGACATCCGGAGCGACGTTTCCGTGGCGGAGGCGAAGGCCGCAGAGGCCTCGGCCGCAACGGCCGCAAGGGCCGCCGCGTCAGGGGAGCCGGTCGTGGGCGAGAAGGGGGCCGCCGGCCCCTCCGAGGCCACGATCGGCGCGATCAAGAAGCCGCGGGCTCGGGCGACCAAGGCCACCCCGGAGGCACCCGCCGAGGCGCTTACGGAAGCCGCGGCCAAGAAGCCGCGGGCTCGTGCCAGCAAGGCCACCCCGGAGGCACCCGCCGATGCCGCCGCCGAGGCGCCCACGGGAGCCGCGGTCAAGAAGCCGCGGGCCAGGGCGACCAAGGCCACCCCCGAGGAGGTGGCGTCGTAGGCGCGGGCGCCGGCGCGGCCGTCGTACGCCCGCTGCCGGCACGATCCTGCGTCGCCTGTCGCACGTCGCGGCCGAAGCGAGACCTGCTTCGGGTTGTCCGTTCACCAAGTGGCGCCGTGGCCGTTGATCCGTCCGGCCGGCAGAGCGGCCGCGGCGCCTATGTGTGTCGCGATCTCGTCTGCATTACCAATGCCGTCAACCGGGGCGCCCTGAGTCGGGCCCTCGACACACCGGTCCCCGCCGAGTTGCGTGACGCACTCGCGGCGGCCGTCCCCGAACTGCTGATCCAAGGAGGAGCCCGTGGCCAGGAGTAGGAGCGGCACGCGAGGCCGTCGCGGGCCCCGCAAGCCACCCCGTCGCGACGGTGCGTTCACCCCCGGGAGCGTCCAGACGATCGATCCGCGCGAGCGCGGCGCCGTTGAGCTGCCAGCGACGATCACGGTCAAGGAGCTCGCCGAGCTGTTCGGCGTGAACCCGGCGGACGTCATCCGCGAACTGATCAAGAGCGGCATCTTCGCCACGATCAACCAGCTCATCGATCGCGACACGGCGTCGCTCGTGGCCTCCGAGCTGGGCTACGAAGTCGCCGAGACCCAGACCTCCGCGAGCGCGGATGGCGGGGATCACGCGGACGAAGGTACTGAGACAGATGCGACCAAGGTCGAGCTGTTCACCGAGGAAGACGACGCGAACCTGGTGGTTCGGGCGCCGATCGTGACCGTCATGGGTCACGTCGACCACGGAAAGACCAGTCTCCTTGACGCGATTCGGTCGACGACCGTCGCGGCCGGGGAGCGGGGCGGCATCACCCAGCACATCGGGGCGAGCGAGGTCACCAAGGACGGGCGCCGCGTCGTGTTCCTCGACACGCCCGGCCACGAGGCGTTCACCGCCATGCGCGCCCGGGGTGCCAAGGTCACCGATATTGCGATCGTGGTGGTCGCCGCCGACGATGGGGTCATGCCCCAAACGCTCGAGGCGATCAGTCACGCCAAGGCGGCCAAGGTGCCGCTGATCATCGCCCTCAACAAGATGGACAAGCCCGACGCCAACCCGGAACGGGTGAAGACAGAGTTGACCGAGGCCGGCGTGGTCGTCGAGGAATACGGCGGCGATACGCCCCTCGTGGCCGTTTCGGCCAAGAGCCGGCTTGGACTCGACGACCTCGTGGACATGGTCCTGCTCGTCGCGGATCTGCAGGACCTCAAGGCCAACCCCAAGCGGCCGGCGATCGGCACGATCGTCGAGGCCCGCATGGATAAGGCTCGAGGTCCAGTGGCCACGGCGCTCGTCCAGACAGGGACGCTCCGCGTCGGCGACGTCTTCGTCGTCGGCGAAACCTTTGGCCGGGTCAAGGCCCTGGAAAATGACAGGGGCAAGCGAATCAAGGAGGCGGGTCCGGCCACGGCCGCTGTTGTCCTGGGCCTCTCCGAAGTCCCCGAGGCGGGCGACATCCTGCGCGCCGTGGCGGACGAGAAGGCCGCCCGGACGATGGTCGACAGCCGCAAGGCCGACATCGCCGCCAGGAACGGCGAGGGCAGCGGTCGAGCGACCCTGGAAGATCTGTACCGCCAGATTCAGGCCGGGCAGGCCAAGGAGCTCCGGATCATCCTGAAGTCAGACGTCTCGGGTTCGCTCGGGGCGATCAGCCATTCTCTGGGCCAGCTGGCGACGGACGAGGTCAAGATCAACATCCTGCACGAGGGTGCCGGCGAGATCACCGACAACGACATCCTCCTCGCCTCGGCCTCGAACGCCATCGTCGTGGGCTTCAACACCAGGATCAGCGAGACCGCGCGGCGGGCCGCCGAGAGCGAGAACGTCGATGTCCGGCTGTACGACATCATCTACCAGCTCACCGACGACATCGAAAAGGCCCTCGGCGGTCTTCTCGAACCGGAAATCGTCGAGGTCATCGAGGGCCGGGCCGAGGTCCGGAAGCTGATCAAGGTGGGCAAGACGACGGTGATTGCCGGTTCCTACGTGACCGATGGCCGGATGGTCAAGGGCGGCGCTCGTGTCTGGCGCGGGGGCAAGGTCATCGTGTCGGACCGGATCGAGTCGCTGCGCCGGTTCCGGGACGATGTCCGCGAAGTGGCACAGGGCTTCGAGTGCGGGATCGGGCTCGTCGGCTTCTCCGACCTACAGGAGGGGGACGTGATCGAGTGCTTCACCTCGAAGTCCGTGAGCCGATCGCTGGCGTCCTGACCGGCGGACCAGGCCTGCGGCGGCCGGCGAGACTTCCATGAGCCAGCGGACCGACCGACTCGACGAGCTCCTGCGCCAGGAGATCGGCGCGATCATCGCGCGTGAAGTCGCCGACCCGCGGATCGGCTTCGTCACGATCACCGACGTCGAGACCACTTCGGATCTCCAGCACGCCAAGGTCTTCGTCAGCGTCATTGGTTCGACGGCGGAGCGGGAGTCGGCGCTCGGAGCGCTCGGTCGAGCCATGCCGTTCATTCGTCGCGAGCTCGGGAGACGGATTCAGATCCGCCGCATTCCCGAACTCCACCTGCAGGCCGACGACACGCTCGAACGCGGCACCCGCATCCTGCAGTTGATCAGTGAGCTCGGCACCGGCGGCGAGCCGACGGACCAGCAGTCCAGCGGCGAAGACAGCCTGCCGACCCCCGTCGTCAGGCTGCCGCATGACGGTGACGCTCCGCCAGATCCGCCCGACCCGAAGCTACCCGGCAGCGAACGCGGTCGCCCGCAGCGGCGGCGACGCGGTTGCTCCGGCGGGGCGAGCCGGGCCGGGGGCGCGCCACGACGGCGGCAAGGGGGCCGGCCGTGAGCTCGCTGCTCGACCCCTGGTTGGAGGCCGTACCGACGGCCGTCATCGCCCGCCTGCTCGCGGCGCGCGAAGTGCTCGTGGTCAGCCACGAGAACCCGGACGCGGACACCCTCGGCGCCGCACTCGGGATCCGGGCGATCGTGGCTGCCCGCGGTGGCCGCGCGAGCCTCGTCTGCACCGACGTTCCACCGCCGCTGTACGACTTCCTGGCCGGTGTCCGTGACATACGGACGGACCCCGAGCCGGACCGAGCGTACGACCTCCTGGTGATCGTGGACTGCGGTTCCCTGGACCGTGTGGGGAACGTTCGTGAGCGTCACGCCGCGCTGTTCGCGGCATTGCCGACGGTCGTCGTCGATCACCACGCCTCCAACGCCGCCGCCGGCCCGGACGATTGGGTGGATCCAGGTGCGGCGGCGACCTGCGAGATGGTGGCACTGCTGGCCGAAGCACTGGGTGTCCCGTTGACGGACGGGGACGGGGCGCTTGCCGGCGCCCTCATGGCGGGCATCGTCATGGATACGGCCACCTTCGCCCATCCCAACGCGACACCGCGGACGCTGGCCGTGACGGCCGCCCTGCTCGCGGCGGGCGCTCCGCTCTCGGAGATCTCGCGCCTGCTGTACCGATCGAAACCGGACGCCCAGCTGCGCCTCTTCGGGCGGGTGCTGGCTCGCTTGGAGACGTCTGCGCAGGGGCTGGTCATCCACTCGACGCTCACGGCTGCCGACGTGCTCGAGGCCGGAGCGTTGAGCGCGCACTCGGAAGGAATCATTGATCTGCTGTCCCAGTCGGAACGGGCCGAGGTTGCGATCCTGTTCAAGGAGGCCGGGCCCGCGGTCACCCGCGTGTCGGTCCGGACTCGGACCGGTGGCGTGGACGCGACGGTCCTGACTGGACTGTTCGGCGGCGGCGGGCATGCCAGGGCGGCCGGCGCCAGTGTCCTGGCGGATGCGGCCGAAGCGAGGGCGCGCGTGCTGCCCGAGGCGGAGCGGCTCGCGGCCGGTGTTCGACGCTGAGCGTGGCCCCTCGATCCGTGCCAGGTAGTCTCGAGGGCGTCCTCAACGTGGCCAAGCCGGCGGGCCCCACGTCGCACGACGTCGTGGCGCTGATCCGGCGCCTGAGTGACACACGTCGAATCGGACATGGCGGCACGCTCGATCCGTTCGCCTCCGGCGTGCTCCCGCTGTTCCTCGGCGGCGCCACACGTCTTGTCGAGTACCACCTCGCCGACCGGAAGGGCTATCGCGCCACGGTCTGCTTCTCGGCATCGTCGACGACGGACGACCTCAACGGCGACCTGACCCCGGTCGAGGGTCCGATCCTCGACGCAACCAAGGTGACCGCGGCACTCCATGCGTTCCGGGGCGAGATTCGACAGCGCCCCCCGGTGTTCTCGGCAATCCAGGTCGGTGGGCGGCGCGCCTATGCGCTGGCCCGGGCAGGCACGCCGCCGGACCTTCCCGAACGTACGGTGACCATCCACGAGATCGAGCTCACGGCCTGGAATGCGGACGATCCCTCGCGGCCGATCGGGATCATCGATGTGACCTGTTCGGCTGGAACCTATGTGCGGGCCCTGGCGCGTGACCTCGGCGCGTACCTCGGCAGCGCCGCCTATCTCGGCGCGCTGGTACGGACCTCCAGCGGACCCTTCCGGCTCGACGACGCGGTCACCCTCGAGCGCCTGCGCAGCGCCGCCACGGACGGGCCCGCGGGACTGGCGCCGTTGCTGCTTCCGTCCGATGCCGGCCTCGATCATCTTCCGTCAATCCGCCTGACGGAGGACGAGATTCGTGATGCGTCGATGGGGCGCTTCGTTCGCCCGGTCGCCGGGATCGCGACCGTGTCGGGCGACGGGCCGATCCGACTGCTGGATGCAACCGGGCGGATCGTCGGGATCGGTGCGCTCGATGCCCGGCGCGTCGCACCGTCCAAGATGCTCAAGGCCGTGCTCCCGGCAGGCGCGGTGAGCGCCGTGGGTGCCGTGAGCGGAACGGGTGTTGAGCTCGCCAGCCCTGATCCGAATCCACGCGAGCCGGCCCGCACCATGGACGCCGGTGTTTGAGGGGCCGCCAGGGGGCCCACAGGTGGTCGCCGGCATCGACGCCCTGCGGGCGGAACACGGACGGCTATTCATCAGCGTTGGGGTGTTCGACGGCCTCCACCTGGGCCACCTCTATCTGCTCCGTCACCTTCGGGAGGCGGCCACCGCCCACGCCGCCCGGCCGTCCGTCATCACCTTCGATCACCATCCCGACGCGATCCTCATCGGCGCGGCGCCGCCCCTGCTGTGTGACCCCGACGAGCGCCTCGTCCTGCTGAGGAGTGCGGGTGTCGAAGTTACCGTCGTCCAGCACTTCGACCGGGCCCTCCAGCAGACCCCCTACGACGCATTCGTTCGGCGGATCGCGGGAAATGTGGATCTGGCTGGGTTCCTGATGACCCCGGATACAGCCTTCGGAAATGAACGCCGCGGCACGCCGGAGACGGTCGCGGCACTCGGGCTGTCGATGGGCTTCGAAGTCGTGGTCGTTCCGCCGATGAACCTCGCCGGCCGCCTCGTTCGAAGCGCCGAGATCAGGACCCAGATTGCCGCGGGCGACCTCTCCGGCGCGGCCGACCTGCTCGGTCGGCCGTATGCGGTCGTCGGCCGGCCGTCGCCATTGCCGGGCGGTCAGGTCGCGCTGCAGTTCCCAACGCCGGTGGCGCTTCCTCCGCCGGGTGAGTACGAGGTCCAGCTAGGCAGCCCTGAGCGCGGTGCGCTCGCGGGCACGACGGGTCGCATCCAGGTGCTCGCAGATTCCACCATTCGGATCGTGGTCGGGGCCGTCGAACCATCGGCCCCGGCGGTGCGGATCACGTTCGCTTGAGGCCGACCCGGGCCCGGCCTGATCTGCTGCCCGGCAGCAGGCAGATGCCCGTCTGTTGCCCGATCCGCCTGCGGCTGCTACCATGCGCCGGTCATTGAAGTAGAAACGCATACAGTCACGTTCGCTTTCGGAGGAACGAGTGCCGCTCGCGCGGGATGAAAAGCAGGAGATCATGACCGGGTTCGCCGTCAGGGATGGCGACACCGGTTCACCCGAAGTCCAGGTGGCGCTCCTCACGGGGCGGATCGGCGGCCTGACGGAGCATCTTCGGAGCTTTCCCAAGGACAACCATTCGCGCCGCGGCCTCCTCAAGCTTGTCGGACAGCGCCGTCGCCTTCTCGCCTATCTCGTGAAGAAGGACAACACGCGCTACCGCGCCGTCATCGCACGGCTCGGACTCCGCCGCTAGCGCCAGGTCGCATCCGGCCCCGAAATGCGGGGTCGCGCGCAGCAGGCGCCCGTCGGGCCGATCCAGCCAGGAAAACTTCGTAACCTCCTCCGCGAACCGGAGGAACATCACCCAGTGTCTACAATTCTCGAGACCCAGTTCGGTGGCCGAACGCTGACGATCGAAACCGGTCGCCTGGCCAAACTAGCCGGAGGGGCGGTTACCGTCCGTTACGGCGATACCCTTGTCCTCGGAACAGCCAACCGTTCCGATCCGCGTCCCGGCCTCGACTTCTTCCCGCTGACGGTTGAATTCGAGGAGCGCATGTACGCCGCGGGCAAGATCCCCGGCAGTTTCATCAAGCGTGAGGCGCGCGCGTCCGAGGCGGCGACGCTGGCCGCCCGCCTGACCGATCGCCCGATCCGCCCACTCTTCCCCGAGGGCTACAAGGACGACATCCAGCTCGTCATCACGGTCCTTTCGACCGACCAGGAGAACGACCCGGACGTCCTCGGCACCGTGGCCGCGTCGGCCGCGCTGACGATCAGCGAGATTCCATTCGCCGGTCCTGTTGGTGCCGTCCGGATCGGGCGGATCGACGGCGAGTTCGTCGTGAACCCGACGCACAGCCAGCTCGTGGACTCGGACCTGGACCTTATCGTCTCGGGCACGCGGGACGCGATCATGATGGTCGAGGCCGGTGCCAGGCTTCTGCCAGAGGCCGTGATGGCCGAGGCGATCCTGTTCGGCCACCGCGCCCTCCAGCCCCTCGTGGACATCCAGGACGAACTGCGCAAGCTCGTGGGCAAGGCCAAGAGCACACCGTTCATTGAGACCGGCGCACCCTCGGTCCTGGACTTCGGCCGGGCAGTCGAGGCCGGAGAAGAGCTCGTCGTGATCGACGTCGAGACCACCGGGACCGACCCCAAGATGGCCGATCTCCTCGAGATCGCGGCCGTCAAGGTCAAGGGCGGCAAGATCACGGATCGCTGGTCGACCCTGGTCAATCCGGGCCGCACGATCGTCGGCAAGCAGATGCACGGGATCACGGATGCCGACGTCAAGAAGGCACCGAGCGCCGCGGATGCGGCCAAGCAGGCCGTCAAGTTCATCGGCAAGTCCAGAGTTGTCGGCCACTCGGTCGGCTTTGATCTCGGGTTCCTGGAGGCGGCGCTCGGCGACGGGACGCACTTCGAATCCGGGACCTACTTCGACACCCTGACGATTGCCCGCGAGGGCTACCCGGACCTCGAGAACTACAAGCTCGAGACCCTCTCCCGCTTCTTCGGGATTGAGCTGGCTCAGGCCCACCGGGCCGGACCGGATGCCGAGGCGACCGCGAACCTGCTGATCTGGTTCGGCAACGACCTGCCGGGCCGGATCAAGGGCCTGCGCGAAGGTATCGCCGCCTCGATCCGCGCCACCCGCGGCGACGGCGACAGCAAGGCAATCGCTGAGGCGGCCCGCCGCGAGGCGCGCGTCAGCAAGGGGCTGTTCAGCCTGGTCAACAAGAAGACCGCCCGGCAACTGGCCCTCGATGAGGGCATTCGGATGGACGGTCGCGGCCTGACCGAACTGCGTCAGATCTCGGTCGATGTCGGCCTTGTGCCCCGAGCCCACGGCTCCGGCCTGTTCACCCGCGGCGAGACGCAGGTCCTGACCATCGCCACGCTCGGGTCGTCCTCGGACGTTCAGCGGATCGATACGATCAGCCCGAAGACCGAGAAGAAGTACATCCATCACTACAACTTCCCGCCCTATTCGACGGGTGAGAACAAGCCGATGCGTGGCCCCAGCCGCCGCGACATCGGACACGGCAACCTGGCCGAGCGGGCCCTGATCCCCGTGCTTCCGACGCACGAGGACTTCCCGTACGTCATCCGGCTCGTCTCGGAGTGCCTGTCGTCCAACGGCTCGACCTCGATGGCCTCGACCTGCGGCTCCACGCTCGCGCTGATGGATGCCGGTGTGCCGATCACGGCCCCGGTGGCCGGCGCGGCGATGGGCCTGATCAGCGAGCCGGACGGCCGGTTCGTGGTCCTGACCGACATCCTCGGCAAGGAGGATTCCGTCGGTGACATGGATTTCAAGGTGACCGGCACGCGGGACGGCATCACCGCCCTGCAGATGGACATCAAGGTCCAGGGCATCAATGAGGCGATCATCCGCGACGGTCTCAAGCAAGCCCTCGCGGCCCGCCTCGAGATCCTCGACAAGATGACTTCGGTCATGCCCGAGGCCCGTGGCCAGATGAGCGACTTCGCGCCGCGCATCACCACGATCAAGATCAACCCGGAGAAGATCCGCGAGATCATCGGCAAGGGCGGATCGATGATCCGCAAGATCCAGGAAGAGACCCAGACCGAGATCAACGTCGAGGACGACGGGACGGTCGAGATCGCCGCAGTGAGCGGCGAGAACTCGCGCAAGGCGATCCAGTGGATCGAGAGCCTGACCCGCGAGGTCGAGGTCGGCGCGCTGTATCTCGGCAAGGTCACCCGGATCATGGGCTTCGGCGCCTTCGTCGAGATCCTGCCGGGCAAGGAA
>CAZOJS010000109.1:0-14444 GCA_964580175.1 uncultured Anaerolinea sp.
GCCATCGGGCATACGCCGCTGGTCGCGATCCCCACGATCTCACCGAACCCGGCGGTCCGCATCTACGCCAAGCTCGAGTTCCTGAACCCGAGCGGATCGGTCAAGGATCGGGTGGCCCGGGCGCTGATCGAGGACCTCGAAGGACGAGGCGTCCTCGGCCCGGATTCGATCATCCTCGAGCCGACGTCGGGCAACACTGGGATCGCGCTGGCCATGATTGCCCGGCGCAAAGGCTATCGGATCGCCCTGGTCATGCCGGACAACGTCACTGCGGAGCGACGCCAGATGGCCGCGCTGTTCGGGGCCGAGGTCATCGATTCGCCCGGACGGCTCGGGTCCAATGGGGCCATTGCCCTGGCCAAGGACCTGGTGGCGCGCGATTCGCGGTTCGTGATGCCGTACCAGTACGGCAATCCGGCCAACCCGCGCGCCCACGAGGAGACCACCGGGCCCGAGATCCTGACCGACTGCCCCGAAGTTGACGCGGTCGTCGCGGGCCTCGGCACCGGGGGGACGCTGATGGGTGTGGCCCGGTTCTTCCAGCGAGCCAAGCCCGGGGTCCGGATCATCGCGGCCGAGCCGCTCCCCGGCGAGGCGGTCCAGGGACTTCGATCGCTCGACGAAGGGTTCGTGCCGGAGATCCTGGATCCCGGCCTGCTCGACGCCAAGTACCTCGTCTCGAACCGTGACGCCATCGCGGCCGTCCGCGAGCTGATCGCGACGGAAGGGATCTTCGCCGGGCCGTCGTCCGGGGCGGTGCTGGTTGCAGCGGCTCGTGTCGCCCGCGAGATGGAAGCGGGCACCATCGTCGCGATCCTCCCCGACGGCGGCTGGAAGTACCTCTCCGTCGGGACCTACGCTCGAGACCTCGACGACATGGAGTCGGACCTGGAAGGCGGCGTCAACTGGTGGTAGGCGCGCGCCCTGTCGCGGTCTTCGACCCACGTCCGGCCATCCGCCCAGCCGGACCGTCCGCCTGGTGAGTACATGAGCGGTCATCCGGGCCCGGTGTCGATCGCCCTCCCGGGCGCGATCCGGGCTGCGGTCGTAGACCATGCCCGGGCCGCGCTCCCCAACGAGGCGTGTGGATTGATCGTCGGGGATCGGCCGGCGGCAGACGGTGGCCGACCTCTGCGCTGGCTGCCGATGCGGAATCGTGCGGCGTCTCCGTTCCGTTACGAGATCGATTCGGAGGACCTGCTCCGCGCCACCATCGAGACAGACGACGCGGACGAGGTTTTCTGGGCGATCGTCCACTCGCATGTCGCGTCCCCGGCGCGACCTTCACCCACGGACATCGGGCTGGCCTTCTATCCGGACGCGCTATACGTCCTGGTGTCCCTTCATCCGGATGAAGCCGATGCCGACACCGGCACGGCAGGCATCCGCGCCTGGCGTATCGTCGATGGGCAGGTCCACGAAGTGAGCATCGTCGGGGGGTGAGCCGCGTGGCGGAGGCCGCCGCGACTCCAGGTTGCCGCCACGTCGGCCGCCGCGACTCCAGGTCGCCGCCACCTACTCGCGGTCGGAGTGGTAGGCGGACGCGGCAGGTCGCAGCGCCGGCATCCGGCCATGCCCGGCGGCTGCCTTGGGCGATTCTCCGCACGATTCGTGGGTCAGGCCGGCGTGCGCTTCGCGCTGCGTTTTCCGGAGGATCCAGTCGCGCGCCTATCACTCGCCGGGTGAGTGGGAGGCGGCTTCTCAACGCCTCCGAGCCGCCAGATCACCGACCCGTTCGACGAGGCGATCGAGGAACGCCTCTCCGTCGCCGGCGACGGCAAGGGCCACGTTCGGCGGGTGCCCCGCGGTGCCTCGCCAATCGGCGACCGACATGGCGTGTGCCAATCCCGGGCCAGCCTCGACGTCCACGACCACCGGGCGCGTCGAGATGAGCGATGGGTCGGCCGTCGCGGCAACCACGAATGGGTCGTGGATGAAGGCACCGTAAAAGCCGTCGTACCGGGCGTGGAATTCGAAGTAGAAACGGAGCGCATCCACCACGAATCGGAGCAAGGGATGTGCGGCCACCGAACCAACCCCGAGCATCGGGGCGGTCGACGACGCGAGCACTTCTGCGTCGGCGACCGCGGCGCCCGCCCGAATCGCCAAGCGCGCCACTCCGTCGGGCACGAGCCGCGCCCGCTCGGTGACATCGAGGCCCATCCCTACCGGTAGCGGCAAGCTCGGGTCCGAGGCCAACGCCGCGCCCCAGGCCGTCAGACACGCCTTCGCCGCATCGGGGTCCACGAACATGTTCCACTCTGAGGTCGGGGTCGCGTTCCCGGGTACGCCGAACGCCCCACCCATGAAGGTCCAGCCGCGCAGCAGCCACGGGAGGCGGGGTTCCCGCTGGAGCGCCAGCGCCAGGTTCGTGAGCGGCCCGAGCGTGACCAGCTGCACTTCGCCGCGACGTCGTTGGGCGATCTCGACGATGAGGTCGGCGGCGTGAGGCGCACTGAGTGCCGCGACCGGCACGGGCAACTTCGCATAGCCGATTCCACCGGGCCCGTGCGTTTCTTCCGCCGTCTCGAGCAGCTTGACGAGTGGCCGCTGCGCACCCAGCGCAACTGTGACGTCGGTGCGGCCGGCCAGCTCCAGAACCGCCCGCGTGTTGACGGCGACCCGCGCTGCCGCCACGTTGCCGGCCAGACAGGTGACCGCCATGATCTCGAGCTCGGGAGATGCGCACGCATACAGGAGGGCAAGGCTGTCGTCGATCCCGGTATCGACATCGAGGATCACGGGTAGCCGTCTGGTCATCGACGGCAGGCTACCGTGGCTCGGTGACCGCCGCACTGGTGTCGCTGGTCTGAGCGGGATCGCCGACCACGCGCCACCGCCTACACTTCCAACTCGTGACCGCATCTGACCGCCGAGCCGACCTCGTGGTCCGTCCGTACGAGCGCCGCGTGGCGCACGTGTCCGCGTGGGATCCGCGCTCGCTCGACGTCGCGGCCCGGATCTCGGCGATGGTCCGGGCGGTGCGCCCCGACCTCGTTGTGGAGCACATCGGAAGCACCGCAGTCCCTGGTCTGCCGGGTAAGGGCATCGTCGACCTCTCGGTTGAGACAGACCCCGCCCATATCCCCGGAATCGTGGCGGCGCTGCACGACCTTGGTTTCGAGGACCAGCCCGGGCCCGATCCCTGGCCGCCCTCGCGCCCGATGCTCGTCGGAGCGGTGCAGATGGACGGCGCTGAGTTTCGCATCCATTTCCACGTCCAACCGACGGGTGGAGATTCTCGACGCGACATCGCGTTTCGCGACGCCCTCCGTCGGGATCCGGAGCTGGTCCGTCAGTACACGGACCTGAAGATGGCGATTACCGGCGGGTCCGTCGTTGACGGTTACCGCTACACGCACTCCAAGACGACCTGGATCCTCGGGGTCTACAAGGCCCTCGGGTTCCGCAGTCCGGCCATTCCACCCCCGGCCATGATCGGAATCCTGGGGGGTGGCCAGCTCGGACGAATGCTGGCCCTGGCTGCCCGCTCGATGGGCTATCGAATTGCCGTCCTCGACCCAGATCCGGCATGTCCCGCCGCGGCGGTGGCGGATCGAGTCGAGATCGGACACTACGACGACATCGAGGCCGCCCGACGCCTGGCGACCGCATGCTCCGTGATCACCTTCGAGCTGGAACACGTGTCGCTCGGTCTGGTGCAGGCCCTCGACGATGGCAGTGTGCCGATTCGCCCAGGTCCGTACGCCCTGAAGCTGACCCAGGATCGACTCTCGGAGCGGCGCTTTCTGGAGGCAAACGGCGCCACCGTGGCGCCCTGGCGCGAAGTCCGTTCCGTGCCGGATCTGCACGCAGCCGCGGCCGAACTCGGGATGCCCCTTCGCCTGAAGGCCTCGCTGGGCGGCTACGACGGACGGAGCCAGCTGCGGATCGCCGACTCCGCCGATCTGCCGGCGGCCGAGGCGATGATCGAAGCGGAGATGACGTACGGTCGCCCACTCCTCCTGGAGCGGGAAATCTCCTTCGAGGCTGAGCTGTCGGTGATCGTTGGTCGGGCCGTCGACGGGACCTCGCGCGGCTTTCCCGTTGCGCGCAACCTGCACGATCGCGGCATCCTCGTTGAATCCTCCGTGCCCGCCGGGATTGCCGATGCCGTGGCCGCCCGCGCGCAGGCGCTGGGTACGGACATTGCCATCGGGATGGGAATGGTCGGGCTGTTGACGGTCGAGTTGTTCCTGATGCCGGACGGCTCGCTCGTCGTGAACGAGCTTGCCCCACGCGTCCACAACAGTGGCCACTGGACGATCGAGGGCGCCGTGACAAGCCAGTTCGAGCAGCACGTTCGAGCGATTTGTGGCTTGCCACTCGGCTCGACGGACCTTCGTGTCGGGGGCGCAGCGACCGTGAATCTCCTGGGCACGGGGTCCGACCGCGAGGCGCGGACCAGCGGCGTTGACCAGGCGCTCGAGGTCCCGGAAACGCACGTTCACGTGTACGACAAGCGTCGAGTCTTCGAGCGTCGCAAGATGGGTCACGTGACGGCCACCGGCGAGCGTGCCGACGCGGCCCTCGCGGCGGCTCGGGAGGCGGCCGGCCGGATCCGCTGGGCAGACGAGACACAGGAGGTGGGTTGATGGCCGAGCGGCCGCCGCTGGTCGGGGTTGTGGGTGGCAGCCGCTCCGACTTTCCGATCCTCGAGCGAGCGACCGCCCTGCTCGAGATGCTCGACGTGCCCTGCGAGCTGCGGGTGGTTTCGGCGCACCGCAGCCCGGACTATCTGTTCACCTACGCGGAGGCCGCAATGGGACGGGGGATCCGCGTCCTGATCGCCGGGGCGGGTGGCGCCGCGCACCTGCCGGGGATGCTCGCCTCCAAGACCACTCTCCCGGTCATCGGCGTCCCGATGCCGACGCACGAGCTGGGCGGCCTCGATTCGCTCCTGTCCATCGTGCAGATGCCGCGGGGCATCCCGGTGGCGACCGTGGCCATCGGCAATGCGGAGAATGCAGCGATCCTGGCCGTTGAGATCCTCGCCCTGTCCGACCCGGCCCTGGCCGAGCGACTGGTTGGATATCGCGCCGATCAGACGCGGATGGTCATGGACGATCCGTCGAACGCGGACGCCTGAGGGTCTGCGGCGCGCCGCGGGAACGTACCTACGGACCATGGATCCCACCACCGAATACGCGGAAACACCGCCTGAACCGGTGCCGGCGGACATCGAGCCCGATGCGGACGCACCGGGCGACCCGCCAGGCGACCCGGACCGGCCGGATGGCCCGATCGACGGCCCGGGCGTTGGTCCTGGCGACGGACCGGGCTTCCGGCCGGACATCGAGGGCCTGCGCGGGATCGCGGTCGCCCTCGTCGTGCTGTTCCACGCCGGGCTCCCGATCCCCGGCGGCTTCATCGGCGTCGACGTCTTCTTCGTCATCAGCGGCTTTCTGATCACGGGCCTGCTCCTGCGAGAGCACGAGCGATCCGGCCGCGTCTCCCTGAGCAACTTCTACGCGCGGCGCATCCGCCGGCTCCTCCCGGCGGCCACGGTGGTCCTCTTCGCCACGCTGGCCGCCGCCTTCGTGTTCATCGGCCCGCTCGATCGGCCGAGCGTCATGGCCGACGGCGCGGCATCTGCGCTCTCGCTCGCAAACATCCGGTTCGCGCTCGAGGAGGGCAACTACTTCGCAGCGATCAGCCAACCTTCCCCGTTCCTGCACTTCTGGTCGCTCTCGGTGGAGGAGCAGTTCTACCTCGTCTGGCCGGCGCTGCTCCTGTTCGCGGCACGCGGCCGCCGGCGCTGGGTGGGAGCCGTGCTGGTGGCCGTCCTGGCCGCGTCCTTCGCGGCGAACATCTACTTCACCGATACCTCGATCGGCTGGGCGTTCTACTCGCTCCCGACGCGCGCCTGGCAGCTCGCGCTCGGCGGGTTGCTCGCCGTCGCGGGGACTTCATTCGGGCGCCTTCCCCGGCTCCCGGCGGCGGTCGCCGGCTGGGTCGCCATCGCGGGACTCGTGGCCGCGGCGATGCTCATCAACGAGCGGACGCCATACCCCGGCGTTGCCGCCCTCGGGCCGGCCCTGGCCGCGGCCGTACTCATCGCGTCCGGCACACGGTCTCCTGGGCCCGCCGTCCTTCTGTCGACGTCTCCGATCCGGTTCCTCGGCCGGATCAGTTACTCGCTGTACCTGTGGCACTGGCCGATCCTCATCCTGGTCCCACTGGCCGTCGGCACGTCATTTCCGGCCGAGGGCCGCCCGGTCCTCGCGTTGGCCGCGGTCGTCACCGCCTGGGCCAGCTGGCGGTTCGTCGAGGAGCCGTTCCACCACGGTCGGATCTCGGTCCTGCTCCGCCCGCGGCTGGCGATTCCAGCCGGTTTCGCGTCGATCGCCGTCATCGTCCTGGTCGGTTCCGGCCTCGGAATCCGAAGCGAGCGAGAGATCAACGACATCGTCCTCGGTGCCGCGCCGACGCCGGCACCCACGGAGACGGCGCCACCCCTGCCGACCGTAGCTCCAACGGCTTCACCAGGGACCTCGGCTGGCCCCGCGACGCCGTCGCCCGGTCCTGACCCGGAGCCGACTCCCACCTTCGCGCCGCTGCTGACCTGGCGCGAAATCCCCGATGCCCTGCCGCCGGATCCAATCGTACTGACCGTGGGTACCCGTCCATCCATTGCCGCCGCCCGCACGGACACGGAGGCGCTCTTTCGGGACCGCTGCGCGTCGCAGGTGGACGATCCCCATCCCAAGGACTGCGTCTATGGCAACGAGGCCGGCACCTTCACGGTCGCGCTCATCGGTGACTCCCACGCCGGGGCGTGGTTCCCGGCCATCGAGGCCCTGGCCCTGGAGCGAGGCTGGCGCCTGGTGCCGTACGTCAAGCTGTCGTGCCCCTTCCTCGACATGAAGGTCGAGCACCTGGACACGTCCCTCGAGTACACGGAGTGCGAGGTTTGGCGGGACGAGGTCCTCGCAGTTCTGTCCCAGCGGCCGGCGGACCTGACGATCGTCGCGATGAGCCACCGCGGGATCTTCCCGCTCCTTGCCGCGGACCGGACCGTCGACCGCCAGGCGCAGGCGATCGCGCGGGCCGTGGGTCGCGTCCCGGGTCAAGTTCTGATCATGGTTGATACACCACGGACAAGCGTCGACATCCCAGGGTGCATCGCCGCCACCCCCACCGATGTCCGGTCGTGCGCAATCTCGCGGACAACCGGCTTCACCAACCTGTTCGGCGTCCGGGAGGCGCAGGCGGCCGCGGTCTCCGGCGCCGGGATCATCGATCTGATCCCGCTGGTCTGTCCGGCCATGCCCTGTCAGGTCGTGCGGGACGGAATGATCCTCTACCGCGACAACCACCACCTGACAGCGACCTTCAGCCGATCCCTCGCGCCCGCCCTGGGTATCGCCGTCGCCCCATATCTGGCCGGCCCGATCCAGTAGCGACGGCGGATGGCCCAACCCGACGACGATTCGTCCGGGTCTTTCGGATACGGTCCCGATCCTGCGGCCCGGTACACTCGCCTGGATGGACGATCCACGCTGGGAACCGGGTATGCCGGTCCTCGAACGACAGTCGGTCCCGATTCCTGGGCGCCCTGCGAGCCCGGCCGCGACGCCCGCGCCGCCCGCCCCGCGCTCAATCCCCGAGACCGCTCCAACCCCACTCCAGACCCACTACATCAACCTGTCCGCGATCGCCCTGATCGCTGGGGCGGTGGCGATCACGGCGCTCGAAACCGGATCGACGCTCGGGAGCCCTCTGGTAAAGCTGTGCATCCTGATCGCGGCACCGATCCTGATCATCACCACCGCTGACGCGTCCCTCAGGATCTGGCGATCGGCCTGGGCGTGGATGCCGGTCAATCGGAATCGTGGACTCTTCCGACTGGCCTGGCTCGCGGCATCGGGGATCGGGATGCTCGTGTTCGCCGCCGCGGCGATCCTGGCATTGACCGCATGACCGGAGATCGCGTCAACGATCGCGGGCCGGACGCGCGCTCAACGGATATCGACTCCGGGGGTGGTGTACCGGGTTGGCTGGCCGCCTCGCTGCGCTACTGCGCGCGCTGCGGCAAAGAGCTGTCGTTCGGGGCCGTTGACGGGGAAGACCGACAGCGCAGCAGCTGTCCAGGTTGCGGCCACATCGCCTACGTCAACCCGCGGCTTGTTGTCACGGCGCTGCCGGTGGTGGATGACGGCGTGATCCTGCTCCGGCGGGGGATTGAGCCGGGCCTCGGCCGGTGGGCGCAGCCCGGCGGCTTCCTCGAGGTGGATGAGACCGTCCACGAAGCGGCGATTCGGGAGGCGCTCGAGGAGACCGGATTGATCGTCCAGCCTGGCGAGATCGTCGGCTTCTATACGCGGCTTGAGGCCGCTGTCGTGGTCCTCGTCTTCGAGGCACGAGTTATCGGAGGCGCCCCAACCCTGACGCCGGAGGCGCTCGAAATCCGGACCTTCGCGGTCGACGCGTTGCCGTGGTCCGAGCTGGCCTTCAAGACGACCCACTGGGCGTTGGTCGACTGGCTCGCGCGCCACCACCCGGACATCGTCGCACCAGACTTCGCCGGCGGCCGCTGAGAGCCGCCGAAGCGGCTAGTTCGCCCGACCGGCGATTCCGAGGTCGGCGCGCAGGGTCATTTCCTCGACCCCACGCACAACCCTGACCTCGACGATGGCGGCCGCCCCGGCCATCGCATCGAGGAGCCCATCGGCGTCGACGACCTCGGTTCCGGCCACCCCGACGATGAGATCACCCTCTCGGATCCCGGCGCCTGCCGCTGGCGACCCCTCGTCGACGCCACGAACGAGGAGCCCATCCCGCTCAGGCAATCCGACGGAGCGACGGAGATGCCGAGCGACACGCGAGGGGGCCACGGTGACGCCGAGGCGCGGTCGCTCCACGGACCCGCCGTGTGCCAGGGCCTCAACCCGCTCGTGCAGATTCGCATCCGCCTGACGGGCGAGGTAGAACCCCTCGCCGATTCGGTGCGTGTTCAGGCCGACCAGATTGCCCGACGCGTCCACGATCGGGCCACCGGACGAGCCAGGAGCCATCGGAGCAGTGTGCTCCACGCTCCCCGAGATCCGTTGTCCACGTGGACCTCGGAACGCCCGATTGACGGCGGACACCGTTCCGACCGTGACGCGAGCCGAGCCGCCCTGCGTGGCGGAGAGCCCGAATACGACGCTCCCGACGACGGATGCATCGGACGCCCACGGAATCGCCGGAGCGCCACCCGTCTCGACCTCGATGACGGCGAGATCGCCATCAACATCGGTCCCGGACACGCGCCCGCGGACGGAGCGACCATCGGAGAACGTGACGGTCACTTCCTCACCGCGGAGGTTATGGGCGTTTGTGAGGACGCGATCCGCGCTGATGACGACACCGGAGCCACGCAAACGGGCCCCGATCCCAACGATGCTCGGGGAGGCAGCCTGTGCTGCTGCTGCAATGGCCTCGGAGAGATCGGCGAGAAGCGACATGATGCGGTCTCCTGGTTTGCGTTGCGGCCGGTCGAGCCAGATACTTGTGAAATGCAAGTGACAATCTACACGAGCGCGCAACCGCCGGCAAACCTGCCGTGATCGGTCGCCTACCATGACCAGCATGGCTCGCCAGGAACCCACCAAGCTGCCCGCCAGTCGAGCGGGCGATGCGACTCCCCTGGTGGCTGCGCTGGATCGAATCGGCGATCGGTGGAGCCCGCGAATCATCGAGGCGCTGCTGACCGGACCGCTCCGCTATGGCGACCTTCAGGGTGCCGTCCATGGCATCGCGCCGAATATCCTGGCCCAGCGCTTGCGTCGTCTTGAAGCAGACGGCCTTCTGGCGGCGACGGCGTACGTCGAACGGCCGCCCCGATTCGAATACCGCCTCACGGCTGAGGGCCGAGCGCTGGCGGGCGCCCTGAGGCTCCTTGCCGAGTGGGGCGCCGTTCACGGAGGAAGTGCTCTGAGCGACCACGACCCCCTCCGCCACGACGCGTGCGGCACAGCCCTGGAGGCGCGCTGGTTCTGCCCGACCTGCAGCGAGGTCGTCGACGCCGCCGCCGGAACCGAGTCGCGCCGGCTCTGACGCGCCGCCGCCGGTGATCCGGCGCGTTCGCCGGCGGAGGCCGATCGGTCGGTATAAGCCGCGACCCCGTCACGGGGTTCCGGGCAGACCCGCCCAGTACGGCCGACGCGTTTCACCGAGCGGCAGACCACTCTCGTCGTAGGCCGCTACCGCGATCCAGAGGGTCTCGCCGAAATCCGATTTGGGGAGGTTGAACGTCGCATTGAACGTGGGCCTCCGGTCGCGCCGAATCCCGCCGTTCGGGTCGCTCACATCGACCGAGGCCAGCCCAAGGACATTCCCGGCCCGCTCAAGCGTGATTCTCAGGCGGGTCGCTCGGATTCGGACCGTCCCATGCAGGTCCATCTGAGCGGTGTCCAAACCCGCGCTTGTCGGCCCGGGCACCTGGAGATCAATTGGCCCGAACGTCACGATGGGCGTCAGCCGCGGGGGCCAGTGTGGCCCGGACAATCGCAGCGCCTGCGAGCTGGTCGATTCCGCGGACCGCTCAGATACGGGCTCGGATGCCGGAACTCCACTGTCGCGATCAAAGGGAGCAATCGCAGCACCCCCCGCGAAAGCCCCAATGCAAACCACAACCGCCGCGCCGATGACCCATATGCCTACCGGCACATCGGCGCGACGTCCCGAATCGACCCTTCGCGGCGCGAAGTCGACGGTACCCCGTGGCGCCGGCTCGAACACCGCGAGATCTTCGTTCCCGGACATGCTCATTCGTTGGCCAGGCCTGACCGCTGGTTACGGGCGGATGTCGATGAAGATATTCTTCGTCTCGGTGTACAGCTCGATCGCCGACATGCCGAGTTCGCGCCCAATCCCCGACATCTTGTAGCCGCCGAACGGCGCCTCGGTGTGGACGCTGCTGTTCGAGTTGATCGACAGGACGCCGGCCTGGATACCTTTAGCGGTCCGCAGGGCCTTGCCGATGTTGCTGCTCCAGACCGATCCGGACAGGCCGTACGGCGTGGCATTGGCGAGGCGGATGGCCTCCTCCTCCGAATCGAACGGGATGATCGAGACGACCGGGCCGAAGATCTCCTCGCGTGCGATCCGCATGTCGTTGTTGACGCCGTCGAAGACCGCCGGCATCAGGTAGGCACCATCGGCCAGCGCCGCATCGTCGGGAGCCGCGCCGCCGACGACGAGGTTGGCGCCTTCGGCCAGGCCGATCTCGATGTAGTCGCGGACCCGATCCCGCTGCTTGAAACTCACGAGCGTGCCGACCTCGGTCGCCTCATCCTCGGGATTGCCGACCTTGACCTTGCGGGTCGCTGCGGCGAACAGCTCCACGACCTGATCGTGGACAGAGCGCTCAACGATGATCCGGCTCCGCGCGCAGCAGTCCTGCCCGCAGTTGTCGAAGACCGAGTACGGCGATTCGGCGGCGAAGCGCTCGAGGTTGGCGTCCGCGTAGATGACGTTGGGGCTCTTGCCACCGAGCTCCAGGCTGATCTTCTTCACGTTGTTCGAGGCCAGGCGCATGATTTCCTGGCCGGTCGTGGTCTCGCCGGTGAAGGCCACCTTGCCGATGCCCGGATGCGCCGCAATAGCGGCCCCGGCCGTGCCGCCGGGACCCGTCACGACGTTGAGGACACCCGCCGGAATGCCGGCCTCGAGTGCCAGCTCGGCGACCCGGAGCGCCGTCATCGGGGAGAGGCTGGCCGGCTTGAGGATGCAGGTGTTGCCGGCCGCCAGCGCGGGTCCCAGCTTCCAGCTGGCCATGAGCAGCGGGAAATTCCACGGAACGATGAGCCCGACGA
Organism: uncultured Anaerolinea sp.; assembly: GCA_964580175.1. GTDB lineage: Bacteria > Chloroflexota > Limnocylindria > Limnocylindrales > CSP1-4 > UBA5189. The sequence goes on from CAZOJS010000109.1 coordinate 11,802, forward strand.
CCCCGATCGGCTCGCGCAGGGTGAGATCCAGTCCCGGCTTGGACACGGGGATGGTCTGGCCGAAGACCTTGTTCGCGGCCCCCGCGTAGTAGTCGAAGACCAGGCTCGCGCCGATGATCTCACCGCGCGACGAGCCGATCGGCTTGCCAACGTTGCGCGTCTCCAGCCAGGCCAGCTCCTCGCTGTGGTCCTTGATGAGCGCCGCGAATTTCGCCAGCGTGCGCCCGCGCTTGCCCGCGGCCCACGTTGCCCAGCCCTTCGGGTCCTCGAATGCCTTCTGAGCCGCCGCGACGGCGAGGTCCACGTCTGTCTTTCCACCCAGTGGTGCGGTCGCGATCACGGCGCCGGTTGCGGGATTCACGACCTCGAACGTCTGGCCGTCGGCGGCGTCGACGGACTGCCCGCTGATCATCATCTTGAGGGTGCTGATACCAGCGGGCGCGGTCTGGTCAAGGGCCATCGGGAAACCTCGATAGGGGGCGGACCGTGGGATGGGTGCACCCGGGCAGTGGTCGGCAGGACGCCTCCCGATGATACGCTCGGGGCGCGCGGAGCCTTTGTGCCGCAGGCTACAGTTCGCCCGTGACGACAAAGGCTGATCCTCAAGGCGACGTCATGAGGTCGAACCCGCCCCGAACGCTGGCGCCCGTCCGGCGCCACGTCCGGATCTGGATCGCGATCGTCCTCGGTGTCATGGTCGTCGGGACACTCGGCTACGTGATCTTCGAGGGCTGGTCGCTCGACGACAGCCTGTTCATGACGGTGATCACGATGACGACGGTTGGGTTCAGAGAGGTCCGCGAACTGGACACCACGGGCCGGCTGTGGACGATGCTTCTCGCGATCGCCGGCGTCGCGATCATCTTCGGGTCAATCGGCGTCGTCGCCGAGTCGATCCTCATCGAGGCGGCCAGCGGCAGGAGGGAGCGGCGACGGATGACGGACGCGGTGGGCGCGCTGCGCGAGCACTTCATCCTGTGTGGCTACGGCCGGGTGGGCACCACGGTCGCCCGGGAGCTGGCCCACGCAGAGATTCCATTCGTGATCGTGGATATCAACCCGGCGTCACTCGAGACGGCGACCCACGATGGGTTCCTCGTGGTCCAGGGCGATGCGACGCGCGACGAAGTGCTTCGCGAAGCGGGCGTGGACCGGGCCCGTGGGCTCATCACGACCGTGGATTCGGACGCGAATAACGTCTACGTGACGCTGTCCGCGCGGGCTCTCAACGCAAAGCTCTTCATCGTCGCGCGGGCGAATCAGGTCGGCTCGGAGGCCAAGCTTCTCCAGGCGGGCGCCGATCGCGCCGTCTCGCCTTACACCCGCGCGGGCCGCCAGATCTCGGAGCTTGCGACGCGGCCGCGGGTCGCCGATTTCATCGACTACGCGCTGTCCCACGGCGAGCTCGCGTTCTCGATGGAGGAGGTCGAGGTTGCCGCCGACGGGCCGCTGGCCGGCCGAACCGTCGGATCACTGGTGGCCGAGGGGATCCACCCGCTTGCAATCGTCCGCGGGCCGCGGGACTACGAGCCGAATCCGCCCGCGGATCGCGTGCTGGCGGTCGGCGACGGGCTCATCGTGTCGGGGACGTCGGACACGCTGCGGCGTTTGCGGGAGCGCGCCTAGAACCTGCGGATGGCGGCTAGAAGTAGTTCACCGTGATGCCGCCGTCGATCACCATCGAGGCGCCGTTCGTCCAGCGGGATTCGTCGCTGGCGAGGTAGATGCCCATCGCGACGATCTCTTCGGGCTTGCCGAATCGTCCGGTTGGGTTGCGGTTCAAGCGGATTCGCTTGGCGTCCTCGTCCTTGACCAGCCAGTCCATCAGAAGCGGCGTCTCGACCGGCCCCGGGCAGATCGCATTGGTGCGCACGCCCTTCGGGGCGAACTGGACGGCAAGCGACTTCGTAAGGGCAAGGACCGCGCCCTTGGAGGCCGTGTAGGCATCCTGCGGATTCGAGCAGCCAAGGATCGCCACGAAGCTGGAAATGTTGATGATGGAGCCGGAGCCCTGCTCGACCATCACGGGGATCGCGTACTTGCAGCCCAGGAACACGCCCCGGACGTTGACCGCCATGACCCGATCCCAGTCGTCGACCGAGGTGTCGATCACCGAGTGATCGGCCTCGGGCATGATCCCGGCGTTGTTGTACAGGACATCGACTCGCCCGTAGGTTGCGACCGCATGATCGACCATGCCTTTCGCGCTGGCCTCGTCGGCCACGTTGGTCTTGACGAAGGTCGCCTCGCCGCCGCCCTCGCGGACGAGCCGGACGGTTTCCTCGCCGGCAACGTCGTTGAACTCGGCAACGACGACCTTCGAGCCCTCGGCGGCGAACATCAGCGAGGCCACCCGGCCCATGCCGGAGCCACCGCCCGTGATGATGGAAACCTTGTCCTTGAGTCGCATCGAAGTCTCCTGGCACTGTGTCGATCCTCGGGTTCCGGGCGGGCCGGAATCGGGGAGTGTGCTAATCCTAGCGACCGGGCCGGTCGACCGACGTCGCTCCGTGAATCAGGAGCGTCGCCGAGTGGCAAAAGCCCTGATCGCGCGCTGGCGAGCGGCCAGGTGATCCACGATGGGAGCGGGATACCCGTCCGGTCCTCCGCCCTTGGCGAGCCACGGCCGATGAATGGTCGCGT